>CAZUGR010000130.1:0-1501 GCA_964620145.1 uncultured Candidatus Saccharibacteria bacterium | reverse complement strand
GCCAAGCGCGCGTTCGAAGCGCGCGCGGGGGAGCGGGCGCTGGCCGGGAAGGCCCGCGGCCATTTGGGTAACGAGCGGCGCGGGTCCGCTGTCGCGCTCGCCGCTCAGCGTCACCGAGCCGACATAGCCTTCGGCCGAGGCGACGGTAACGATTCCGCCCGACAAATCCTGTTCGGGAATCACGAGCGTGAAGAGCGCGACGCTCGAGCGATTATAGGCGCGCGTCATCGCGGCCGCGAGCTTGGCGAGATTGTCAGCCGAGGCGGGTCTGCCGACGAAACGCTGTGCGGCGCGGCCGACATTGGCGGGGACGCCCGCACCGACGAAGCGGATTTCGCGGATGGTGACATCGGGCCGCGCGCCGAGTTCGACCTTGCCGAGCGAGAGCGGCTTGGCCTGGGATCGGGGAGCGGGTCGCGGCTGCGATCGGGGGCGAGGGGCGGGCGGCCGTCGAGCGGCGATGCCGCGGGTTGGGCCGCGAGCGCCGCGGCGGGGAGGAGCAGGGCTCCCGCCACCGCCGCGGCACAGGCGTAGCGCAGTTTGCGCATCGGGTGCAGCTTCAGTTGCCGCGTTTCGGTTTGAGGCCGCCGAGGACGCCCCCGACGGTGCCGGTGACCCCGGTGACGAGGCCGGTGACGGGATCGACCGCCGTGCCGCCGTCCGTCGCGCCGCCGCCCACTTGCCCGAGCGCGCCGGTCGCCGTGGTGACGACGTTGTTGACGAGCGTGACGGGCGTGCCGGTGGGGTTGCCCGCCGTACCACCGGTCAGGCCGCCGGTGACGCCGCCGAGCAGATTGCCGCCGGTGCCGGGCTGGAGCGTGACAAGCTGGCCCGCCGAACCGACGCCGACGGTCAGCAGGCTGCCATTCTGTTGACCGGGCGAGAGAATGCTCGCGCCGATCAGCGGCGACGCGGTCGGGCTACCGATCGCAGTGGCCTTGCCGATCGTCGCGGTGATCAGCTGGCCGGGCGCGGCGGCGAGGCCGTCGACCAGATATTGCTGGCCGCTGCCGGTCTGGACAAGCGCGACGCCGGTGCTTTTGACGACGCCGACGACGGTGCCGACAAGGTTGCTGTTGCCGGGCAGCTTGCCGTCGACCGCACTGGCGAGGAGCAGGCCCTTGTCGGCAACGACGTTGACGAGCCCGCCCGTTTTGACGAGCACGCCGCCGATCACCGGATTGGTGCTGGCGGGATCGCCGGTGTTGGCGAGCAGCCCGGTTCCCGCGACACCGCCGGGGCCGACAAGGCCGCCGACGGCGAGTGCGCCGGCGTTGCCGAGGCCGAGGCCGCTCCCGGCTGGGCCTGCGGGGCCGGCAGGACCGGTCGCGCCGGTTGCTCCGGCCGGCCCCGTGGCGCCGGTCGGGCCAACGGTGCCGGTGGCACCGCCGCTGTCGACACTGCCGACGCGGTAACTCCCCGACGATTCGCACGCCGCGAGCGCGAAGCACGCCGGGATGAGGATGAGATGGGCTGGGCGGAATTCAAGACAGGAAAATGG
>CAZUGR010000129.1:0-1513 GCA_964620145.1 uncultured Candidatus Saccharibacteria bacterium | reverse complement strand
CAGGCCGCCGGCCTTTTGCGCGCCGACGTTTTCGGTCTCAATCCATTTCTTGAGCGACTTGTACTGGTCAGGGTTGAGCGTTCCCTCCACGCTGTAGATGCCGCCCGGGCGCACGCCGTTCTGGTGCAGGCTGGCCTGGCTTTCTTCACTGACGATGCTCAGGCCAATGGCTTCACGCGCCAGGTTGAGCACGTCCAGGCCGATCACGCCATCCCAGCTCATGCCGCGCACGTGCCAGATGGCCTCGGCTGGGAACACTTGCACGCCGCCGTTCTTGCCGCGCACTTCGTACTCGATCGACCAGTCGTCGCGCTGCTTGGGCGTGACGCGCGAGGGGTCAAGCAGGATCAGCTCCGTGATTTGCGGGCCGCGCAGGCCCACATCGACGACGTTCTTGAACGCATACGCGCCTTTTCCGAGCAGCGCGTGCAGCATCAGCGTCTCGCGGAACTCGAACGAGGTCTGGAATCCGTTGGGCTGTCGGTACAGCAGGTCGTACAGCGGATGTTCCTCGGCATCGTCGCGGTTGGGGAAACGCGAAACGGCCGATGGCGTCTTGCGCATGACCTTGAACGGCACCTGGGCCACGCCTTCGGCGATGACCCGCACGCAGGACAGCACCACGCTGACACGCAGGGCCGTTTCGCGGTTGACCAACGCGCCGGCCTTGGAGCGTGCGCCACCGCCCAGGATGCGGGCCAGCACGTCCGGCAGGCCGCCGTCGCTGGCGGGCGCTGCCTTGCGGCCGGAGATCATGTCCCAGAGTTTCATTCGCTCGTGTTCGGTTGGTCTGGGAGGGTTTCCCAGAAGGAGGGGCCTTCGCCGTTGACAGCCAGGGCCCGCCCCAGCGCCATCAGCATGGCCATGGGGCCGTCGGTCTTGTTTTCGGGGCGCTCTTTTGTCGGGCTGCGCAGTTCGTTGAACTTGCTGACCTTGACCACCATGTTGCTGACCATCCAGGTCATGACGGGGTTGCCGTCATGGACCAGCTTGTTTTCCAGCACCATGTTCTCGACCTGGATCAATGCCGGGGTGAAGAACATGGCGCGCTGCGTAATCTCGACCAGCGGCAGGCCTTCTTCGATCAGCTTGCCGGCGAAGTACATCGACAAGGCCGGGTCGAAGGCAATTTCCTGCACGTCAAAGTCGCGGCACAGCTGCCGCATGTCTTCAGCGACCACGTCAAAGTCGGTGATGTCGCCATCCGTCACCTGCACGTAGCCCGATCGCGCCCAACCCGACAGGTGCGCGGTGCCGCTTTCTTGCACCGCCAGTTCGTTCAGGTACAGACGTGTGCACACGCACCACTTGCGAACGGGGATATAGACGCCATCGGCGCCGGCCACCAGCACGTCGTGCTCGAAGACGATCACCAGCGCCGCGAAGTCTTTTTTCTGCGCCAGGTCCAGCCCGAGCCACGCCTTGGCGCCGTGGAACAGCGCCATGTTGCGCAGCGACAGGTCCGCGCAGCGCTCCCAGGCCCGCATGTCCATCCAAGGGCTTTCGCCGTTGA
>CAZUGR010000128.1:0-1526 GCA_964620145.1 uncultured Candidatus Saccharibacteria bacterium | reverse complement strand
AAGCAAGCTTCCGCATTGAAAGTGAATACCGCGCTAAGGAGATACACCGTAATTCCTCTTCAAAGAGAGGTACCATGTAATCCTCGCAACGTACTCATGTTGCTTAGAGAGTTATCTTCTTGAAAACAATAAAATGGCGCCAGAGTGGCGTTTTTTGTTTTGGTTGTGGAGGGACCGATTCAAAAGTAATACAGAAAGTATATGACTTTGGAACTCGAGAGAACGTTACAGTGTTAATACTAGCATGGTTCACGCTATTTGTCAAGCAACTGTCATCGGGCTTGGTCTGCAATGATACTCATATCTGATATAATAAGGTTATTATGACTGAACCACGCCGCCCAATTGCCCGCGATGATGCCGGTAATCTTGACCAGACCTTGCGACCAAACACGTGGGAAGAATATGTCGGCCAAGCCAAGATAAAAGAAAATCTCCGGATTTTGCTCACCGCCGCCCGCGAGCGTGGCCACTCTGCTGAACATATTCTCCTCTATGGCCCCCCTGGTCTTGGTAAGACCACGCTTGCTCACCTTGTTGCGAAGACTCTTGGTACTAATATGCGCACCACCTCTGGTCCTGCGATTGAACGAGTGGCTGACCTCGCTGCCATTCTCACAAATCTCTCCCCAGGTGACGTACTTTTCATTGATGAGATTCATCGACTCTCGAAGAGTATTGAAGAGGTACTGTATCCAGCTATGGAATCTGGTGTACTCGACATCATTATTGGTAAAGGACCTTCAGCCCGAACCGTGCAGCTTGACCTACCACCGTTCACCCTTGTCGCTGCCACCACCCGCATCTCCCTCCTCTCCGCCCCACTGCGCAGCCGCTTTTCTGGCGGTACGTTCCGTTTGGAGTTCTATAGCGAAAGTGAAATTGCCGACATCCTCGAGCGTTCAGCGAGTCTCCTTGGGATGGAAACAAGCCGACCCCTCCTTGAGGGTATCGCACTGCGCTGTCGTGCCACCCCACGCACAGCCAACTATTTACTCAAGCGCTGCCGTGATCTCGCACAACTTGAAAAAGGCAGTCTCACTGATGATATTACCAATCGTACCTTTGATCTCCTTGAGATAGATACTCTTGGTCTCACCCGCCCCGATCGCGCTGTACTCGAAGCAATTATCCATAAATTTGGCGGCGGTCCGGTAGGACTCAATACTATTGCTGCGGCTACCGGTGAAGAAGAATCAACCATCGAAGACGTCATCGAACCCTACCTCATCCGCCAAGGCCTCATTGAACGCACCCCGCGAGGACGAATCGCCAGTTCAAACGCTTACAGTCACATTAACAAAGCTTAAACTTCAATCATATGAGTGGACACAACAAATGGTCAAAAATTAAACATAAGAAAGCTGCTACCGACGCACAGAAGAGTAAAATCTTTAGTAAACATGCGGCTGTCATCGCTATGGAATCACGCAAAGCGGGTGGCAATCTCACTTCACCAAGTCTCATTGCGGTGATTGAACGCGCCAAAAAAGATTCGATGCCAAAAGAAAATATCGAGCGGGCTG
>CAZUGR010000127.1:0-1529 GCA_964620145.1 uncultured Candidatus Saccharibacteria bacterium | reverse complement strand
CTTTTTTGTTTCAGCCATCGCCATTCTTCTTTCCCATTGCTACATTGAAGTCGTAGCTCATAATGCTGGCGAACCCGTCTTGAAACTGCTTTTCAGACTTCGCCGCCTCCTGCTCATGCTCTTTTGCCGCGTCAATCAGTTCCTCAACCTTGGAGAATTTCAGCGTGAGGTCTGCCACGTTCTTGTTAGTCTTAACAAGCGCGTCCGATAGGCACACAATGTTTCGCTCGTGTTCTTCAACGACCTTGCTGTATTGCTTGTGGGAATCCCACAATTTGCCTATCAGATATCCGTCTACGGCAACCGCCGCAACGCATAGAATCAATACAATCCAATATGCTGTCATTCAGTCCTCCTTAATATCCGATGTAACTCGCGGTTGCTTCGCCGCCCGTCATGGTGTCCTCGTAGTCCATCCCGTTATCGTCGAACTCGTCCCGCGCTATCTGCTCCTGTATCGCCTGCGCCGGCAGAGTGCGGGACACGCAGAAATAGCGGAGCGCGTCACAAATATGAGTTATTTTGTGCGGTTCCTTCGCGCAATCGTTTGGGTTGGTATCGTCCGCCTGGATTTCCTGTATGTTCTTAATCAGCGTCTTGCAGGTATCGAAAACAACAAGTCCGGGCTTGCCGTCGCTCATTGGCTTTAACAGGTCTTTGACTTGCAGCCAGCCTTGAACGCGGTTGTTGTTCGCCTTGATGATGCCGACGCCGTTCACCATGAAAAGTTCGGCCATGCTCTTGCCGCTGTCCTTCTGGCGATTCCACATATCAGGCGGCGCAAATGTCGTGGCTATGCGCTCGCCGATTCCCGTGTTCTCTATTGCTGCTTGCGCTGCGTCTGAAACGATTAGGTTCGATTGCTGAAACTCGCGGTAAATGTACGTCCGCCCGCTCTCGTCCACTGCCGCCCATAGGCAGGCAAATGCGTCTAATCCGTAATCGAATGCCCTGTATCGTTTCCAGTGCGCAGGAATGGGGAACTGTTTGCACACATGAGCTTCCGAAAACTCAGGGAAGTAGTTGCCGCCCAGCGCATCCCAGTTGCCGTTCCTGTGCGCCTCGCGTATGCTCTCCGGTAGCTGCGAAAGCATTTGGAGATATGCCTTGCCATCTTCGGACTTCATCAGGGCCGTGTTGTCCTCGACACGCGCAAACACAAACTCGTAATCGTTCGGGTTCTCGTTTTCTTCCGCGTTCTCGCTGTCGGTCTTAAAGTCGCGGTCTATGAAAAGACGCTTGACCCAAAGATGCCCGATGCCGCCTGGGTTGCAGCTCAACCGAAAATACTTCGGTATTGCATTAACGCCACGCAAACAGCCGCCGAGAAGCCTAAATTCGTCCTCCGTGAACTGCGTCGCTTCGTCTATGAATATCCAGTCAAACTCTTGCCCTCTGTATTCAGCGTCGCCTGCTTCGTAGCTCTGGAAGTGTCCGAACTTAATAACTGACCCGTTGATGAAATACATCTGATGGAGCTGTGAGTTGTACTCCGCTACCGTGTTCGGAACAAGCCGCAGCATTGGTTC
>CAZUGR010000126.1:0-1551 GCA_964620145.1 uncultured Candidatus Saccharibacteria bacterium | reverse complement strand
TTCCCTGAAAAAACAAGGGCCATACCGGTGAGTCATTGCGGCTATACTACACAAACTCCGCAGCAATGCGCACACGCGGACACCAAAGTGATACAGCAGATTGCAGTGTTAAGACACAGGCACACGCCGGGCCAGGGGTGCGGTGAAAAAACCATCAGCCGTGCTGTTATCAGAAAAACCCATAATCCTTGAGCGGTGTGGGGTGGCCAAAAATCAAGTTTTTTTAGCAGTGGATTTTCAGGGGGTTAGCAAAAACCCTGACTGCTGTTTTTACAGGCAGCCTGCCTTGCCTACCCCGACCAAAATCCTGTATGTTGTGGCCCAATTCAACTCCAACCACGAGGGATTGTGGTTCACATCACACATCCCCCGTGTTTTTTCATCATCAGCCTGTAACGCGTCACTGCCGACGCCTGTGGAGAATTGCGCCATGACATCCGCCATTGTTTCCCCCGAATTGACCGCCCCCGGACAATTGCGGGTCATCAAACGCAATGGCAGTGTCGTGGGTTTTGATGCCGAAAAAATCAGCATCGCCATCACCAAGGCCTTTCTGGCCGTCGAAGGCCAGGAAGCTTCAGGCTCCAGCCGGGTGCGCGACCGGGTGCAGCAACTCACCGACATGGTGATCAACACGTTCCGCCGCCGCCTGCACTCGGGCGGTACCCTGCACATCGAGGAAATCAAGGATTAGGTTGAGCTGGCGCTGATGCGCACCGGCGAGCACAAGGTCGCCCGTGACTATGTGATCTACCGTGAACAGCACGCCGCCCTGCGCCAGCAGCAACAGAGCAACCACCACCCCACCCTGCACGTGACGGGCCGCGATGGCCAGCGCCAGCCGCTGGACCTGACGGCACTGAAGCAACGGGTGGAAAAAGCCGCCGAGGGCCTGGATGGCATCGACGTGCGCGCCATCGTCGAAGAAACCGTGAAAAACCTGTACGACGGGGTGTCGGCGGATGACCTGTCCACCACGCTGATCATGGCCACCCGCACCCGCATTGAGCAGGAGCCCAACTACACCTATGTGACGGCACGCCTGTTGCGTGAACAACTGCTGGTCGAAGGGCTGAGTTTCCTGGGCCTGCCGCTGGACACCCCCGAAGGGGAAGCCCTGCCGGTGTACCTGCAGCGCGGTATCGAGCTGGAACTGCTCAACCCCGAGCTGCTGGATTTTGACCTGCCGCGCCTGCAGGCGGCCATCCAGCCCGAGCGCAGCGGCCAGTTCACCTATCTGGGCCTGCAGACCCTGTACGACCCCTATTTCCTGCACAGCAATGACGTGCGCTTCGAGCTGCCGCAGCTGTTCTTCATGCGGGTGGCCATGGGGCTGGCCCTGCGCGAGGATGACCGTGAACGCCAGGCCATCGAATTTTACAACCTGCTGTCCAGCTTTGATTACATGGCGTCCACCCCGACCCTGTTCAACGCCGGCACCCTGCGGCCGCAGCTGTCCTCCTGCTACCTGACCACCGTACCCGATGACCTGTACGGCATCTATGGCGCGATCCAGGACAACGCCATGCTGTCCAAATGGGCCGGCGGCCT
>CAZUGR010000125.1:0-1569 GCA_964620145.1 uncultured Candidatus Saccharibacteria bacterium | reverse complement strand
CAAAATGTGCAAACGCTTTGTTTGCTTCAGCCATTTTATGAGTGTTATCTCGTTTTGCAACTGCAGAACCTTCATTATTACTTGCAGCAATAATTTCTGCTGCGAGTCGATCCATCATTGGAGAAGCTTTTTTTGATCGAGCAGCTTCGATAATCCACCGAATAGCAAGAGCAAGTCGTCGTTCTGGTCGAACTTCTCGTGGAACTTGATAGTTTGCTCCACCGATACGTCGAGAACGTACTTCTGTTAATGGTCCTGTGTTTTTCAAAGCAAGTTCGAAAACCTCAATTGGGTTTTCATTTCCTGTTTTTTCTTTGATAATATCGAATGCACCGTACACAATTTTTCGGGCAGTTTCTTTTTTACCATCCCACATAACACAGTTGATAAATTTTTCAACACGAGCTGAACTGTATTTTACATCTGGCTTTGGAATATTTCGGTTAGTTACTTTATATCGCATAAAAAATATTTTAAAATAGGATTAAGCCTTTGGTCGTTTTGCACCATATCGAGATCGACCGTTTTTACGATTAGCTACACCTTGTGCATCTAATACTCCACGAACCACTGTATATCGTACTCCGATCAAGTCTTTTACACGTCCAGATCGTAAAAGTACCACAGAGTGTTCTTGGAGATTATGTTTAATTCCTGGAATGTACGCAGTTACTTCCATACCATTTGAAAGTCGAACTCGGGCAATCTTTCGAACCGCAGAGTTTGGTTTCTTTGGAGTAGTTGTTGTTACTTTGGTACATACTCCACGTTTGAATGGAGATGGATATGAAGTTGGGCGATTTTCCAAACTGTTAAAACCTCGTCGCAATGCAATTGCTTTTGGTTTGTAAACAATCTTCTTTCGTCCTTTTTTAGACAATTGATTAATAGTTGGCATAATAAAACACAAATAAGTTTATTTAATAAATGTACTTCATTGATTTGATAAGAATAATGAAAATACGATAACAATGTATTTCCTGACATTGTTGAACAGGTGCTAATTTAATCAGTGAATTTCACTGTGTCCTACACAAGACAATGCCTCCAATTATACAGAAAATAGAGAAAAAATCAAGTAGAGCAAAAACAAGCACGAACATCGTACTTGTTTTTGTTTAAAAAGATTCTTTATTGTGGAATATTGTTACTTCCTGCAACTACTTCTCCCTCTTGTTCCGTATTACCTTCTTGCTTTTCTTCTGTTTTTTCAGTCTCTTTTTCTTCTTCAGATACCTCTACCTCTTTCTCCTCTGTTTCACCTGTTTTAATCTCTTCTTCAATTTCATCACTCGATTCCTCTTGATCCTTGTCTTCAACTTTTTTCTCTACAGATTTTTTATCAAGTAATTCATTTAATTGACTTCGGTCAATACATGTTTCGCCTGAATTATCTTGAATACAAATTTCTTGAGTGATTACTTTCTTACTAAAGAATTGTTCAATTCCATTCCCTACATTTCCTAACCAATTCTTGAGTGTTACGAAAATATTTTCAGAATCATATCCAGAACCAAGTTGTAACATATCAACTTTGAGATTGAGTTCCTGAATCGCTTCAACGAGTAC
>CAZUGR010000124.1:0-1572 GCA_964620145.1 uncultured Candidatus Saccharibacteria bacterium | reverse complement strand
CAAGACCCGTCTGTCTGCGCTGATCGCCCAGGTCGAGCAGACGGGCGAGGAGATCGTCATCCGTCGTCACAACGTGCCGGTGGCAAAGCTCGTGCCGTTCCGGCCCGTGCTGCCTCCGCGGCGACTTGGCGGCTGGGGCCCGATCACGGTGTCCGAGGACTTCGACTCGCTCCCGGACGATGTGGCCGACGCCTTCGCCGGCCGGTGCCCGTGAACCTGTTGATCGACACGCACGTCGCCCTGTGGGCGCTGTCGTCTCCGGACCGCATGGCCCCGGACGTTCGCGAGATGCTCCGCGATCCTGCCCACCTGGTCCATGTGTCGGCCGTCACGGTCTGGGAGGTCGAGATCAAGCGGGCCATCGGAAAGCTGTCGGCGCCGGAAGGCTTCGCCGGCGAGTGCCTCGATCGTGGGTTCGACCCGCTCCCCATCGAGCTGGCCCACGCCGAGCGGGCCGGCCGGCTTCCGCCGCACCACGCGGACCCGTTCGACCGGATGCTCGTCGCGCAGGCCCTCGAAGAGGATCTGATCCTGGTGTCCGACGATCGGGCGTTCGTCGCCTACGACGTGCGCACCATCCCTGCCTCGCCGCGCTGATCGACACGCTCGCCTGCCCGCAGCGGCGGTGGTCCGCGGAACGGATCCTCCGGCCGGCGGCTCGGGACGGCGTCCTCCCGCCGGTGGCCTCAGCCGCCGAACATGTCCTTGGGGACCGGTCCTCGGGACCGGGTGACCGACTCGTAGGTCGACCAGTCCGGCACCAGGTCGCGCATGTCGATGCTGAGCCGCGGCCCCGGCAGGTCCGCCTCGGAGGCGACCAGAGAGTCGCCGTCGACGGCGAACAGCTGCGGGGCGGCGCGCTGGTCGACGATCAGCGGCGGACCGTCGCCGATGCCGGTCCCGCTCAGGAACGCGGTCGACGGCGCGCTGCTCAGGGTGAGGTGACCCCACTGGGTCGACGTGGCGCGGTGGACGTGTCCCGACACCACCCGCAGCACCTGCGGGTGACGGACCAGCACCTCGCGCAGCAGGTCCCGTCCGACGATGCCCGAGTAGTCGAACCACCACGCCCCGGTCGCGTACGGCACGTGGTGCATGAACAGCATCGTCGGACGTTCCGGCGCGGCGGCCAGGGTGGCGTCGAGCCACGCCGCGCTCTGCTCGGTGACCTGCCCGTGGTGGTGGCCGGCGACGGTGGAATCGAGGGCGACCAGGCGCACGGGGTGGTCGTCGACCACGTAGTGGAACGGTCCGGACCGCGGGTCGGGCAGCGCTGCACCGCACGCGTCGAGCGCGGCGAAGGTGGCGTGCAGCAGCAGCGGGTCGTCGTGGTTGCCGGGGATCGGCAGGACCGGGCACGGGGCCTCGGCCAGCGCCTCGGCGAGCAGCGCGTACTCCTCGGCGGTCCCGTCGTTGACGAGGTCGCCGGTCAGCAGGATCACGTCGGGGACCTTCGGCAGCGCCGCGCACGTGACCAGCGCGTCGGCGAAGCGCTGCAGGGTGTCGACCAGCGACCGGACCACGGTCCCCTCGGTGGTCACGTGGGGATCGGAGATCTGGGCGATCAGCATG
>CAZUGR010000123.1:0-1574 GCA_964620145.1 uncultured Candidatus Saccharibacteria bacterium | reverse complement strand
CTTGGATTCGAGGCGCATGCTGAACTTGTGGAACGCAAAGCTCATCATGGCGCGGACGGTCTTCGACCGAATCTTGCGATTCGACCGAGCAACCATTTCGCTTGTCTCGAAAGTCGGCAACAGCACAGCATCATAGTTCTTGAGCAGGAACGAGATTGACTTGAAATGTAGTTCGTCGATCAAGTCCCACACTTTGAACTTCATGCGCGACAACGCCTTGCGCAGACGCCGCTTCTGCCGGCACGGGGCTTTTGCAATCCGCGACTGCAAATCGTCCATGTACCTGCCCAGGCGGGCAATTCTGGCAAAGTCGCCGTCCCCGATCTTGAACGCGCCGTCCTCCGCAAAGCCGGTCAAGAAGGTTCGGATGCCCGGATCGAGTGCCACAACCCGGCCTTGGTTTTCGGCGCGGGAAATGACAACACGATGCGGGACGATGACGAACCACCGGCCATGCTCGAAAATCAGGCGCGAATCACGCGCATCGTCGGGAAGCTTTTCGGACATCTTCAATTCGCCGGCAATGCGCGGGTAGATGCCAGAGTCTTTCAGCGCCGAAGACGGGATGAAGCACGACTGCCGCGGGTCTTTTGCGGACCGGAACGACAAGTTGAAAGCTTCGCCCGTCTTTTTCGCTTTCCTGCAACCGTTCGAGAACGCCTTGTAGGCATCTTCGACGGCAATCTTTTTGACCTGATACGGGATTTCCTTGGCCCACTCAGGCAATGTCGGCAAAATCAGTTTCGCCGCACCCATCCAATGCGTCGCCCGCAATTCCTTCGGTTGATTCAAGTGATCCACCGTCAGGTTGTAGGTCTTTCTTGAGGTGCCAAACCAGCGCTTGAACAAGTTCTTCTGTGCGGGTGTCGGATAGACGCGAATCCGCTTCGCCCGTGTGGCTACGCTGTCCGTGCATGCGGCAAGAGAAATGATGCAGGATGGCGAGTAAATCGGCAGTGAGTTCGGCTTGCTTGCTGATTTCAGCATACGGGTCGAGAACCACGAGTTCGCCGCCGTTTCGTTCGATAAGGAAGCGGAAGGCGTCGAGGCCGAAGCGTGCCAGTCGGTCACGGTGGGCAACCACAACGCGGAGCTTGTCGCCGCGCATGAGTCGTCCCAATAAGGCTTGAAAACCTTTTCGCTTGAAGTTGAGGCCGCTGCCAACGTCTTTGATGATTTCGGCTTCGGGGTAGATTGCCGAGAGACGTTCGATTTGTCGCCGAAGGTCGTCGCGTTGCTTGGCACTACTAACCCGGCAATAGCAGACGGTATCGGCAACAACTGAAACGCGCAGGAAGGCATCAACGTCGAACAGACGCTGACCTGCCGGGTTCCTGATAGTTGGTATCCGATGTTCATCTGCGTATTTCCTCAAAGTGTTGGCGTGTAGTCCAAGCCTTTCGACGGCCTTCCGTAGTGGAAGGTAGCTCATTGGTAGCTTTCGTGAAAGAACTTGAGCGAACTATAGCAAATCAATTACTGTTTAGCAACCTTATTGGTATTCCACGACGCCGACATGGTCGAGGCGCCCTCCAGATTTGCCCATGTATTCACGGTAACGATGACGGACTTAG
>CAZUGR010000122.1:0-1581 GCA_964620145.1 uncultured Candidatus Saccharibacteria bacterium | reverse complement strand
GACCGGCGGCGATGGCGGCATCGGCTCCCTGCGCGGTGTAGCCCATGTTGGTGATGAGTACGCCCTTGAAGTTTTCCCGCGCGGGCGTGAGCACGTCGCCCTGCTGCTGCTGGAAGAGGTCGGCGCGCATGACGTGGAGATAGGCCACGCCCAGCGCACTCATCTGCGCGGCCACATACGCTGTGAGCCCGATCGGGTCGCTGTCGACCATGCTGTTGTAGCTGTTGAGCGGCGACAGGCGCACGCCGACGCGATCGCTGCTCCACACGGCGCAGACTTCCGCAAGCACTTCACAGAGCAGACGCGCACGATTGGCGAACGGGCCACCATAGGGACCTGTACGCTTGTTGGCACCGTCACGCAGGAACTCGTCGAGAAGGTAGCCGTTGGCGGCGTGCACCTCGACGCCATCGAAGCCGGCCGCACGCGCGTTGGCGGCAGCTTGTCGGAAGCCGGCGACGATCAACGGCATTTCATCGTCGCGCAGCTCACGCGGCACGACGTATGGCTTCTTTCCCTCCGGCGTGTGCACCTCGTCGCCGGTGATCGGGATCGCGCTCGGCGCCACTGGCTGGACACCGCCATTGAGCAACGGGTGGCAGGCACGCCCGCCATGCCAGATCTGCAGAAAGATCAGGCCGCCGGCCGCGTGCACCGCGTCGGTGACGCGCCGCCAGCCGGCAATCTGGGCCGGCGAGTGAATTCCGGGTTCTGTCCAGAACGACGAGTTTCCTTCCATTGCCATGGTCGCCTCGGCAATCAGCAGCCCGGCGCTCGCTCGCTGTGCGTAGTAATCCGCCATCAATGCCGTCGGGACGTGCTCGGCGTCCGCCCGACAGCGTGTCAGCGGCGCCATGAAGATGCGGTTGGCGACGCTCAGGGCGCCGAGCCTGAGCGGACTGAAGAGGGAGGACATGCCTGATGGTCTCCGGAAAAGGGTAGTGTGAATACTAGCGCAAGGGCGCGTGCTGCGGGCGGCGATTCCCCTGCGGACCTGCCGCTGCCGCGGCACTTCGCGACAATCATCCGTGTCCGATCTGCAGCTGCCGCGGATCAAGAAGCAGGTAGTTCGCACAGCGCCCGTCCGCCCGGCTGCCGTCGTCGCTGACGAGAATGACCCATTGGCGACCGCCGATCTGCGCCGAAGCCACCCCCTCGGCGTGTCCGAGTCCCCGCAGCCCGCGCACGCTCACGCGCTGCGGCGGATCCTGCTGCCCACCGCGCCAGAACCAGAGGGCAAAAGGCGTCGGCTCACGGCCAACGGGACCCGCGACGACGAGGTAACCATCGAGTACCGGCACATGCGCCACGGCGCGGATGCCCTGTCCATGCAGGTCGAGGCTGAACAGCTGGTTGGCAATCTGCGGCTGCCGTCCGGCGTCGAACATGGCGTCCGGATTGTCGATGCAGGCGATGATCGCCCGCCCGTCGAACAACGGACTGCGAAAACCCAGCATCAGCACGCGCCGATCCGGCCGCATCGCGAGTCCTTCGATGTTCAGGCCACCGTCCTTCTTCACTCGGCGGATATCGGCGGCCGCGGCCAGCAGGGGGTGTGCAGCCGTCAGCGCCTGCTTCAGA
>CAZUGR010000121.1:0-1590 GCA_964620145.1 uncultured Candidatus Saccharibacteria bacterium | reverse complement strand
TCCTGAATCAAATTGCACTTTAGCCAACGCTAAATTTAGAATAGTTATGGGTTTAGTATTAGGGTGTTTCCGGGAACAATAAAGCAGTATCATTCCGGGGCCTCAATTGCAGCAGGGTGGCGTTTACCCCCCCCCCTTTGAAAATCTTTCGTGTGTGTGTAGGAGGCTAGGGCAGCGATGCTGCCGGAATGCTCCGCAAGGCAGACAACCCCCCCTATACTAAAATCTGTAAGCAGGCGCGCCAACGTGGGGCAGCGATGCTGCCAGATAGGGCCTACAGGGAGAACACGCCCCCCCTTGCCGCCTGGCGGGCGCGGTGCAGCCGCTTGCACCTGGTAGGCCATTTTAAGCCCCTCTGCGCCGGCCTGCCCTTTTCCGGAATAAAGCCCCGTAGAATCGCGCAAAATCAATCCTGTGGTCTCCTTGCAGCCCTGCGCCAAAAAAAACAGGGGTTAGCCCACCACAGACTAACCCCAACGGGCAGTTTATCGACAAAAACAAAGTGCCCTTTATCCTAAAAGCCCTTTATAGCGCTCCTGTTTGCCGTATTTGGCCAGCAGGTCCTCCAGGGCCTCGTTTACCAAAAGGTAGATGTGCTTTTCTTCCATGCTGGCCAGGTATTTCAGCTTTGCCCGGTGCTCCGGGTCGATCAGAGTATTGAACGGCTTAAAATCGTGCTCCGCTGCGGGCCTGCCCCGTTCGCGTTTCTCTGCGCTGCCTGCGGTGCTTTCCTTCCCGCCTGCGCCGGTGGCCTGGCCTGCCATTTGGGCCGCCTCCTCTGCGGTGGGCCGCTTGCGGTTAAAACGGCTGCTTACTATGCTTTCCTTTGCCATGTTCAAAGATTTTCAATGATCGAATGTATTTCATTAAGCCAGCGGGCAAAGTTGCGGTGTGCCGCCTCTGTGCCGTCCGGCCTGTATAGGCTTTCCAGTGTGTTGGTGTCCTCAAATAGCGCATAGCGCCGCAAAGGCTCCTTTAATAGTTCGATGCCCGCCAGGCTGCGCAGCTCCTCCAGCTCCCTGCCCAATGCGCGCCCGGTTAGCCGGTGATCCCGGTATAGGTTTCTAAATGCCCGGATCTCCAGCGCCTGCCCGTGGGCCTGTTTGGCCTCCGCTATCGCCAGTGCCGCCTCCAAATAGTCTACAGTGCTTTGTACTGTGAAATTGCCGGGGGGAACGGGCACTAAAAGCAAATCAGTATAAGCCAGCGCCCTGGCTGCCTCTGATTCGTGGCCGGCCTCTTTGTCCAGCTTCCCGGCAACGTCGATAAAAACGACCTGGTAACGGCTGTCCAGCTCCGCCAGGTGGGCCTCGAAGGTGGCAAAATTGTAACTCAATACCTCGTATGGCAAAAGCCCGCCAAAGCCCTGCAAATCGTATGCGCGCCGCGCTGCAATGCTTTGTTGCCGGTCGATGTCTACAACTGCCAGCCGGTAGTTAAACGGGGCTTGCGACAACGCGCCCGCCGCCAGTACTGTGCAGGTGCTTTTCCCTGCGCCTCCCTTTTGGTTTCCAAAGGTGATAAATACGGCCATGTGTGGTTTGTGGTGGTTTCTTTGTTTCTACACAAAAATACTAAAAGGAAAGCACA
>CAZUGR010000120.1:0-1606 GCA_964620145.1 uncultured Candidatus Saccharibacteria bacterium | reverse complement strand
AGGGCAAACCCAAACCCGAAGCAAAAGATAAAGCCGAGGGCAAACCCAAACCCGAAGAAAAAAAATAACCCTCAAAACCCCACAAAAAAAGTAAAATGAAAAAAT
The DNA here is from genome assembly GCA_964620145.1 of uncultured Candidatus Saccharibacteria bacterium. GTDB lineage: Bacteria > Patescibacteriota > Minisyncoccia > Phycocordibacterales > UBA1006 > CALMMZ01. Next base: position 1,501 of record CAZUGR010000120.1, on the reverse strand, counting down.
TCCTTTTCGCCTTTATGCTCGGTATCACCATGATGATGGCCTGCAACGATACCAACGCTCAAAGCACGAGCCCCCGATTCGGTACAACTGCCGGACGCGACAACACCTTCCGCCCGCTGAAGCTGGCATACACCACGCTGACCGATGCAGCCGGAGCAGACAGCACTACGCTGGCCCCTACGCGCTTCGACAACGTGTACCGCGTTGCTATGACCGACAGCCTGTACTTCAAATCACCCACGGTTACCAACTGCTATGCCGGTGATCGCATGACCATCATCGCAACCGGTGATAGCGGCGACAAGCTGAAGTTCGCAGGTACCAACTTCATCACCGCAGGTACGGCCACGCTATCGAGTTCAGGTGCCGCTGTCATTAACCTGGTATTTTCCGGTGCGAAGTGGATTGAGGCTTCAAGGGTAGTTCAATAATCTTTCCAACAATGGCGAAGAATCAATATCCGCAGGATCTCGTGAAGTTCCTGCAACAAAATCCGAAAGTAACCAAGGTCTACATGGCCGATGATAAGCGCTGGCTTATCAGGCAGCATCCGGCTTACCGGACCATGGTTACCGCCGAACACATCCTTGCAAGCGTGAAGCCTGCCAAGGAAGAAGCCAAAAAAGATTAACCCTAAAACCCACACAACGTGCCATTACCTAATTTAACTTTCATCAAAGGCCAGGGCGGTCTCGGACGGCCGCTCGAAAGCCTTGACCATATCAGCGGGTTGGTGTTTTACTGCGCCAATGGAGACCTGCCCAGCGGGTTTACCACTACCACCCGTGAGCGTGCCATCTACAGCCTCGAAGATGCTGAAGACAAAGGCATCCTTGGGGATTACAGCGATGCCACCGCTTCAACGGCCACTTACCTGGTGACCAATGCCGGTGCGACTGGTGACTTGATTACGGTCACGGTGGACGATGTAGACCCAAACACTGGCGAAGCGAGAACTGTGACATTGTGCTCATTCGCTCGCCAATCATTTAACAATACTGCGACAGCTGTAGCAGGCTGGATAGCATTGTTGATTGAAGCAGGAGTGCAAGACCACGGCTACAGCGCGGTATCAGTCGCAGAGACCGTGACCATCACTGCCCCAAAATCCATGGGCGTATTGCTCAATACAGGCACACCATACACGGTGAGCATCACCGGAACTGTTGCCGGCACGCTGACTCAGAACGTAGTGGCCGGTGTAGCTTCATTACTCGCGCCGTGGCATTACCACATCAAGGATTTTTTCCGTATGCAGCCCAAAGGCATTCTGTGGGTAGGGTTCTATGAGATCCCAACCACATACGACTTTACGGAAATTTCAACCCTGCAGGAAGCTGCTGAAGGTGCTATCCGTCAGGTGGGTATCTACAAAGATGACAGCGCCTTCGCCAATGGCGACATTGCCCTGATAGATGCTGTCTGTGTTGCCAATGACGACCTGAAGCAACCCCTTTCTGCCGTGTATGCCGGTGATCTGTCTGGTACGGCCGACATCACC
>CAZUGR010000119.1:0-1607 GCA_964620145.1 uncultured Candidatus Saccharibacteria bacterium | reverse complement strand
ATCCCTATTGCTAAAATGATGTGGTACCCAAAGCGAGGATCTTCCAGAGGCGTTGGGGAAGTCAAGAGATTGATAGCAAATCAGATCAACTCGAATAAGCTTCTGTACAGAAGAGAAGAGTCCATAAAGATGTCAGCATTTCCTAAACCAGTTGTAAATGTTGACATGATAACAAACCCTGACGATGCTAAAAAAGTTGGGGCTATGATGAAAATGAAGGGCATGGCGACAAGAGTATCAGAAGCCTTTGGGTATGTAGCACCGCAGACCGCAACAAGCGAACCTAAGGAACTGCAACAAGAATACATTTCCACATCGAAAGACCTTGCTAACGCTGGCGACGCTGCAACAGGCAACATCAACCCAGAACAGGCAAGCGGAGCTGCAATCATCGCAGTACGTGACCAACAGGCAATCACAAGCAATAAGCCAAAGGCGTACCATAAGCAATTTATCGAAGATATCGCTGCAATCTGGCTTGACACATGGGTGGCATATAACCCTAACGGCATGACGATTGAGATCGAGCAGGACATGGAAGACGGAACAACGGCACTGGCAGAGCAAGTAATACCAGCGGAAGTATTGCAGACATTAAAGGCTAACATCAGAATTGATGTTTCTCCAACTAATCCGTATTCTAAGTTCGCAAGAGAGCAAGCAATCGAAAACGCATTGGCTAACGGACACATTACATTCGATGAATATGTTGAAGCACTGGACGAAGACGGATCAGCACCAAAGGGCAAGTTTGAAGACATACTTGAAAAGCGAAAAGCTTTAGCAGAAGAACAAGCAATGGCAGAAGAACAAGCAATGCAAGAGCAGCAGCTTTTAGCCGAGCAGCAAGCATACGAAGCAATGATGCAAGAATCCGCAATGCAAGAGGAACAGACATCGCAGATTGAACAAGCCATAAGCATTATTGAGCAGCAGAAACAACTGTTAGAGCAATATGAGCAGTCCGAACCACAGACTGATCCAGAGATCAAACAGAAGCTTGACATGATAATTCAGGGGCTAGGTGGTTGATATGTATGAAAACGAACTTGCTAAAATAGAAAAACTCATAGAAAAGAAAAGCATTAAGAAAATGATAATGGAAGCCGCGCGAGAAGTCGGCACCGGATTGAACGGCAAAGATGGCCGAGACGGAAAAGATGGTTTCCACGGACTCGACGGGTATACACCAATTAAAGGTATTGACTACTTCGACGGTTTAAACGGGCGCGACGGTAAAGATGGCAAGAACGGGCGCGACGGTAAAGATGGCAAGAACGGCATAGACGGAAAGAACGGGAAAGACGGAGGAGCCGGAAAAGGCAGGCCTGGAAAAGATGCTTTCCTTTACGCGCAAGAGGCCGGATATACAGGAACAGAACAAGAGTTTACGATTGCACTTAAAAACGCCGCAGAAGGAACGGGCGGCGAAGATGGAAAGTCAGCTTACGAAATATGGCTTGAACTTGGAAACACCGGAACCGAACAGAACTTCATCGACAGCCTAAAAGGTGCGGACGGAGAAGATGGCTATACCCCAATAAAAGGAGTTGATTACTTTGATGGAGCGCAAGGCGAACAGGGGCAAAAAGGAGATAAGGGCGACA
>CAZUGR010000118.1:0-1619 GCA_964620145.1 uncultured Candidatus Saccharibacteria bacterium | reverse complement strand
TACCGTTTGTTTCCATAAACAAGACAATTTTCTTATTTTGTTTTGGCCAAATCCTGAGTGGAGATATGCTTAAAATGGTTCTGGAAATTCTACCACTGATCTTAAATTAAGTTTTGAGCAAATTTGCAAAAAGTAGTGACGTACGTGGAAATTTTTTCGACGGCTTCGCCGCAGTTTTCATTGCATTATAGTCCCTGATTCTACTCCAATACATTGTAAGGATAAATGGACCTCCTTCAACAATATTGTTAGTCAACTGGTTCCAGTTTGGGCTTTCAAGGTGAGCCATATTGAGGAAAAAGGCTTGAATTCTCACTAACGTTCCGAGATTTATGCCCTGTTACACACATGGTGAGTGAGTACTGTCCAGAAATTCAGATTTTTCCCATAGATCAATATTCTTACCTATTGTAAACACTATTGACAAAAAATATCTCGCCTCCAACCATTATTTTGAGAAATAATGGCAATTTTCTGAATGAAGAAAATTTGGAATCAGAAAAATCGTAACTTCGAAGTCCAAATACTCTTACCACTACAGTCTCTTCTAATGAAACCTTTCCTTGTAGTAATAGAAAAGTGCTCTAGACGTTACATTCAATGATTCAGCCTGGTTCCTTTGATATTCAACTTTTTCTTCGTCCAAATTCTTGCGATTTTTTCAAACACGTAATTAGTGCCCAAATTGTCGCCTGACGTGAAATAAACTGTTACCAACAAATCATACACATACATAAGAGCATAGAATCGTTAAATTAATGATTGGGATAAATTACGTGTGAAATTTCCATCTCTGTTTATTGAAGCACAGTAATGTTTGAAAGCATTTGTCCATTTTCTTCATAAGTATTCCTTTTCCCGATAAATATTCAACACAACAATCTTTATGATAATATGTTAAACCGATACCTTTGTATTTTATCTTTCTTTTTGACCTTGGATGCTTGCTATCTGGAGAAAATGATCAGAAAGAAATTCATGTTTGTCCCCGCTTCATACGACACAGGACAAATTACAGATTGACAACTTCCGTTCAAAAAGATATAATAGCATTTTTGGCACTATTTTGTACAAAAAATAATTTTTTTAGATGAACAAAAAATATTGAATGACACACTTACACGATATATCATGTTGTCGTTCCATCACGAACATTAATGATTGCTCTGAATCAAATACTTTCAAGTTATGTTGATTTCTACCACAATACTCATTAAGCCAAACACAGACAACAACTTAATCACCGTGTATTGGGTGAATTGCAACATCCACGAGTTACTAATTTATTGTGAATTTGTTGGTTATCGACGAAATACTATGCTTTCGATATTGTTAAGTCAAATTTCCTCCAAAATTGTACATTTGTTGGCGTAGATGGCTGATCATGTTGTCGCTGCCGGAAGGTTACGAGTTCGAAACCCAGTCTTGTGACAAGTTTGAACGCCTTTTTGAGGAATTTTCTTAATTTTGTTTTGGTCAAAAAATACCCATGTTCTTAATTTAGTTTGGTGGAAAAACACTGAATTCCTCTCATTTTCCGTTGTTTTTCCGAGATTTTGAAATTCAGTCTTAAATTGGTTTTGAAAAGGACGATTGTCTTAAAACGGAAATAAACGGTA
>CAZUGR010000117.1:0-1629 GCA_964620145.1 uncultured Candidatus Saccharibacteria bacterium | reverse complement strand
TTTCCGAACTGCAGGCTCAGATCGCTACCCTCCTGCAGTCGGGAGCGGTGGCCTCCGAATCTGGGTTCGTTGAGCCTGCTAACCCGAAGACGTTCACGCGTGCTTTCCGCCGGCGCCCCCCCTTGAATGAAGTCCAGTCACGGAGGGTTATCGACCAGCAACTGTCTGCAGCCGGCTGGGTCATCCAGGACTATGCCGACATCAATCCCTTAGCGGACACCGGTGTGGCGGTGCGCGAATTCCCCTTGGCGGCGGGGTACGCCGACTACCTACTGTACGTCGAAGGTCGCATCGTCGGAGTGATCGAAGCCAAACGCGAAGGGACGACGCTTATCGGTGTGGAGCAGCAGTCCCGCAAATATGCGGAGGGGCTGCGCGCCGAACATCAGCTGGCCGCCTGGCGGCGCGGCGAACCGCTGCCGTTCCGCTACGAGGCGACCGGGGCGGAGACCCGCTTCACCAACCAACTCGACCCGAAACCGCGCTCACGTGAGGTGTTCGCGTTCGCCCGGCCCGAGACCGTGCGGACCTGGATGCATGAGGCTGATGCCAGACCTGAGGCTCCCACCTTTCGCGCCCGACTGCTGACACTGCCTGCACTCGATACCGACGGCTTGCGACCCAATCAGATTCAGGCTGTGGAGGGCATCGAGAAGTCGCTGCAACACAATCGGCCCCGCGGCTTGGTACAGATGGCCACCGGCGCTGGCAAGACTTTCACCGCAGTCACATCCGCCTACCGGTTGATCAAGTACGCGGGCGCATCGCGGGTGCTTTTCCTGGTCGACCGCAACAACCTGGGGGAGCAGGCGGAGTCGGAGTTCGCCAACTATGTCCCCCGTGACGACGGTCGCCGCTTCGGCGAGATCTATAACGTGCAACGGTTGGCTGGCCGGACGGTTCTGGGTTCCACGAACGTCGCAATATCCACCATTCAGCGGCTCTATCTGCTTCTACAGGGCCAGGACGTCCCGGATACCGACGATGACAGTGACGGCGACGAAGAACTGACCGCACCGGTAGATGTGGCCTACAACCCTCTGATTCCGCCCGAAACGTTCGACCTGATCGTTGTCGACGAGTGCCATCGGTCGATCTACGGCCGGTGGCGGGCGGTTCTCGACTACTTCGACGCACCGATCATCGGACTGACCGCAACGCCCACTAAGCAGACCCTCGGGTTCTTCGATCAGAACCTGATCAGTGAGTACACCTATGAGGAATCGGTGATCGACGGGGTCAACGTTCCTTTCGATGTTTACCGGATCCGTACGGAGATCACCGAGAAGGGTGGAACGATCGAGGCTAAAACCGTTGTGCCCGTTCGGGATCGAAAGACGCGGGTGCAACGGTACGAAGAGCTTGACGAAGACTACGCATACACCGGAAACGCGCTCGGCCGCGATGTGATCGCTGAGGATCAAATCCGCACCGTGCTGACCACGTTCCGGGACGGGTTGTTCACCGAGATCTTTCCGGGTCGCTCGGCGGTGCCCAAGACGCTGATCTTCGCCAAGACCGACGCGCACGCCGACGAGATCGTTGAGCAGGTTCGTGAGATCTTCAACGAGGGCGCCGACTGCGCGACCAAGATCACCTACAACGCCCAAAACCCGAAAGACCGCCTGG
>CAZUGR010000116.1:0-1652 GCA_964620145.1 uncultured Candidatus Saccharibacteria bacterium | reverse complement strand
ATCCGTATGAGTAGAATTGTTTTTTATCACAAGAATGCACAGAATAGATTTACTCACAATGTGGACACCTTCATTCTGCATTTATTACGCTTTATATTTCTTATAGAATGATTGAAAATTGTCAAAACATGAATTATGATGACAGTAGAACTTATTTTTGGTGAGTAAAAGAATGAAATCGGATACACGAGTGAGATAATCTTGCCTAGGAGCGCGCTCGATATTGAAAGATTTTCCTAATATTTTCTTCAGCTGATTGCAAAATTATTGTTTAAACAGCTAGGGAAGATGAAAATATGGAGTTTTACCTCTTTCGCTTTCATATTCGATGCGTTCTTTGACATGCAAACTTCAGTGAAAATGGAAATCTTTGAACTTTCAGCAGTTCTTCAATGCTTTTTTTGCAAGATTTGCAGATAAATAAATTTTCATTATTTGTTAATTATATTTTGAAAATAAATTTTGGAATTGATGGATTGGTGCGGATGAAATGGTGAAATAAAGCGAATTGAATGCTTGTTCACCGGGAAAAAAATCTACCCCCACTACCCAGTCTTGAAACCAACGTAGTTACTCCGGCCGTTTTACCCCGGTCAGTTACTCGAACCGTTTACCCCACATCAGTACTCCACATTCTACCCCACCATTCTACCCCACCATCCTACACCACATAACTACCCTTGTACTCCATTTCGAGGACAAAATGTCCTCGAAATAAAATACTGAAAACAAATATTTGGATTCAAACATTGCAAATGAAAATGTGGATTCAAGAAAATGAAAATTCGGATTCAAGGTGACTGAACGTTAGGATTCAAGAAAAAGAAAATTTGGATATTTTAAAATTGAATCTTAAATTATGAAATTATAAAATTAATTTTAAAATCATGCCACTATCGCTATTAGAATCACCATCACTATCAATCTACATCACTATCGCTATAAGTATCATCACTATAATCGTCTTTTTCTTCAATATCGCTATAAGTATCATCACTATAATCGTCTTTTTCTTCAATGCTTTCGATTGCCTTTCACCTTTCAATTCTTCTCTCTCACATTGCTAGCGATGAATGAGATCGTCTCAGATCTATTTGGAAGCAAAAAACAGCATTTTCTGTCATGGCCAGTAGCTGTAGCTCTAAATAAAAGAAGAGTGAGATTATTTATTCATCATTAATTTTTGAATAATAGTCTTACCTGAAACTTTCGGCTTTTTGGGGAGTTCTGAAAATTCTGCAGCATTTGCACATAATTAGAATCGAGAAAATTAGCAACGCATTCAACAAACTTACCACTTCGTTGGAGAAAAGTTCCCTAATTGTTGGGCAGTAAATAGAAGCAGTTTCTACTAAATGAATAAGAAAGTAAATACTCTTTAGCAGTGAAAATGAAGAATGAACTCACCAAAATGAAATGCAATACGTGCAATTCAAGTCTAGAAGACTAAACAAGATTAGTGGTTATCGGTCATTGAAATACTTGGCCCTTTGAAAATCCTGATTATTCCTATGTTATTTTTGGCTTGCAATGTTTGAATCGTCCACAAGAAGCAGCTACCGTGAGAGATGTTGTCCTTATTACACTCCCTTGAGACACATGATACGCTATTGCTCCATCATAGATCGTCCCAGATCTATTTGGAAGCAAAA
>CAZUGR010000115.1:0-1668 GCA_964620145.1 uncultured Candidatus Saccharibacteria bacterium | reverse complement strand
ACCTCCTTTTTCCACCAGTCGAACACAATCTGGTGCAACAACCTATCGAACTTCATCGTCAAATAACAATATGCAAGGGAATTATCAGCAACAACAGTTACAGCAGCAGCAGCAACAACAACGACAATATCAAAGCAATCGAGAGACGAATAATAGATCACCATATCGCGGTACTCCACCAGATAATAATTCACAGAGACCTCAATGGCAACGACCATTGCATGATGATGCTGTATTACCAGATTTGAATGGTAGTCCACTGCAAGTTGCCACCAATTATAGACAGCAACAGCAACAGCAACAGGTTTTGCAACAGCAACAACAACAGCAGGTACATACACAGCCTCAGACGCAGCCTCAGACACAAACTCCACCAGTGTCCAACCTACAACAAATACTGCAACAACAACGGTGGAAACAAATGGACCAACAATCCAAGCAGCATCAACAACAACCAGGCACACCACAACAATTTCAAGAACAACAACTTCCCCCGCAGCAACTGCAACAACCAGTCCCTCCAAGACAAGTGAATCGAAATCAAGAACTGCCCAAGAAGCAGCAGCAGCAACAACAGCAACAACAGCAACAGAAACAACGACCTGTGGTAGAACGAAAGCAAGCTGTCGCTACAGTGATCGATGATCGAGTGAACACAGAGACGATCATGTTAAGTTGTCGCAATGAACCAGAGGGAATCTATGATATATCTTCAGAAGTATACACGATAGTGCAAATTTTATCCGAAGTTGGGAAGAATAGCAGTCAAGTGATTGCCTATGATGCAAATGGTGAGATTATTTCGACTCCTCACATGTCTGTGTCGAGTGATATGAAATACATGTGTACTTATTTCATGCGACATGTCGTCGTGTTGAAATACGGTGCCATAATTTCGGAGAATACTTTTAAATGCATTGATCGAAGTGATGCTACAGTGTTGGGAGGACGATTTGATGCCAGCAGACCCAATGAAATTCTTGACGCTTTCCAAGAAGAAGCACTTCGCTTTCGTAGAGCACAAACCCCCACTGAAACAGCCGAAGTAGTTGCCTCTCTGCGCATGTTAGGAGATAGTGATTTTGATCATGTACATTATCAATTGTTGCCCATGATTGCTAGCTACTATGAATTTGATCATCGAGATATGGAGCGGTTGGTATGGCATACGAGTTCCTTGGGAGCAGCCTTGTTGCAGTTGCTGGACATCCCCGTGGAGCACATGGTGATTGGTCGAGCGATTAGAGCAGAAGAAGTGATCTTGCCCTGGTATCCCAATTGGAATCCCACGGAAGTGCCTCCTTTCAAAGCCATTGCACATCGAGTGGCTGAGAAAATGACCAAGACTTTGTTGGAGAAGTCCTTTGCCAAGGAATTGATAGAGGAAGCGATGAGTCAGATATCGATATTTGAAATAACGGATAATTTCGAACATACGGAAATTACGAAACCAAAGGATGCGGAAGAAATTTCAATAAATGAGAAGGATGAAGAACAAGGATTGAAAGAGAAAGAAAGTCAAGTAGTAAAGGAAGAAACCAGTTTGAAGGGAAATTATGTAGATATGGATATTGAACAATATCGGAGAAGAAAAGGAAGAAGGAGTTTGAGGGGCGATGAAAGAGGACGAGAAGAAGATAAAGTCTCAAAGAGGAAACCACACAGAAT
>CAZUGR010000114.1:0-1672 GCA_964620145.1 uncultured Candidatus Saccharibacteria bacterium | reverse complement strand
CAGGGCCACGAGGAGCTAGAGCTTCCCGGCCTCGCCATGATCGCGGCGGTCAAGCCGCCGGCGCAGACCGACACGCTCAAGGTGCTCTATTACTGATGCCGAAAACCCCGATCCCGCTCATTGCCGGCGAAGGCAGGGCGGCTTCGAAGTTCGTGTCGTCCCGCTCGCTGGTGAACTGCTACCTGGAAAGCTCGGGCGGGCGTCCGGCGCTTTATGGCGGGCCGGGCTTTGCCTTGCGGCTGACGCTTTCGACCGGCCCGGTACGCGGCCTCCATGCCTTCGGCGACACCCTGATCGCAGTGGGCGGCAACCGTCTCTACACGGTGACGGAAGCGGGCGTTGCGACCGACCGTGGCGAGATCATGGGCACGGACGCGCTCACGATTGCCGACAATGGCAACCAGGTGATGATCGTCTCTGAGGCTGAGGAGAAGAGCTATATTTGGGACGGCGCCACGCTGGCGCTGATCACCGATGACAGCTTCTTCCCGGCTTCATCGGTGGCGTTTCTGGATCAGTATTTCATCACCAGCATCAAGGGCACGGGCCGCTTTCAGATCAGCGACTTGGCCGATGGGACAAGCTGGAGCGCGCTGGACGTGGCCACGGCGGAGTCGCTGCCGGACAACCTCTTGCGCGTGTTCGTCGATAACCGTGACCTGCTGCTTGCCGGCGCGGGATCGATGGAGAGCCAGTATAATTCAGGCGGGGCTGACTTCCCGTTCGCGCGGGCGCAGATGTTCTTCCAGCTCGGCTTGGCCGGGCGAGACGCCATCGCCAGCGTGGACAACACGGTGGCGTTCCTCGCCAATGACGGCACGGTGCGCGTTGTGCGTGGTGGGACGCCGGTGGTGATTTCCACGCCGGCCATTGCCCACACGATCTCGCTGTGGGCCGACAAGAGCCAAGCGCGGGCGTTCAGCTTCTCGCTGCGCAATCACCAGTTCTGGGTGTTGCGCCACCCTGACGGCTGCGTGATCTGGGACGCTTCGGCGCCGGGCGAGGACGCTTGGCATGTGCGTCAGAGCTACGGCCAGGACACATGGCGCATCGGCTATGCGGCGAACATCTGGGACAAGACCATTTTCGCCGACTTTGCCACGGCCAAGCTCTATACGCTGGACGACGACGTGCACGCCGAGGCCAGCGAGCCGCTGGTGCGCTATGTGGCGAGCGAGCCGCTGGGGCCGGGCGCGTATTTTACACTTAACGAGCTCGAACTGATGGCCGAGCCCGGCGCGGTGGCCGATGGCTCGGCTGATCCGAAGCTGTGGTGTGAGCTGTCGCGCAATGGCGGCAAGACTTGGGGCGCGCGCATGGAGCGCCGGCTGGGCGCGCGCGGCGAATACGAAAAGCGCATCGTCTGGGACGGCGGCTTTGGGCAGTTTCGGCCCGAAGGCGGCGTCGTGCGCTTCGGGATGAGTGACCCGGCGCCGTTCGTGATCAAAGCTGCCGCGGCTGACTACACGGTGGACGCATGAGCGTTCGCACCGCACCGCGCCCGCCGCGCGCGCCTGACCCGCGTGCGCCTGACGACTTTGCGCGCTGGCAGCGGGATCTGAAAGATTATCTGGACCGCGTCTATGCGGACATCGTCGCCACGGTGGCCGAGGCGACGGACGCGCAGCCGCGAAGCGACATGCTGACGGCGCTGTCAAATCTGGACGGAGAG
>CAZUGR010000113.1:0-1706 GCA_964620145.1 uncultured Candidatus Saccharibacteria bacterium | reverse complement strand
TGGCCAGCACGTATTTGCGCGAGCCGCCTCCATGCCCGTAAGGGCCGGGCCACATGTCCCAACCGGCCTTGGAGGAGATGATGAGTTCGTCCCGGTAGGGCCGCAAGTCGCGGCGCAGGTGCTCGCCAAAATTGCGCTCGGCGCTGCCATAGGGCGGGCCGTAGTTGTTGGCCAGATCGAAGTGGGTAATTCCCAAGTCGAAGGCCGTGCGCAGCATCTCGCGCTGGGTCTGCAAGGGGGTGTGGTCGCCAAAGTTGTGCCACAGCCCCAGGGAGATGGCGGGCAAGCGCAGCCCGCTGGCGCCGCAACGGCGGTAGGGCATGCGGCCATCGTAGCGTTGTTCCAAAGCGCGGTATTCCATGAGCGGCTCCTTCAGATAAAAAACAGGCATTCCCGCACGCAGTGTAAACGTTTACTGCTATCGAATTAGTAGTGCCAAACCGCGTACGCGGTACGAAAGCGGGGATGGCGCCGGGTGGATGGCCGTCAGCTTGGCGCAGGCACGCCGCCGTACAGTGCCGTCCCCATGATGTCCCTTTGCGCCCCCTCCAGTACCGCAGCCGTGCTGCGCTCGGCCCCACTCCCCGACGACTCCTATGACCAGGCCACACGCGCACGGCTGTACACCACCCTGGCCCGGCTGTGGAGCGCCGCGCCCACAGCGGCGGCCCTGCGCTCGCTGTGCGCCGGTGCGCCGCTGTGGCAGGAAGACGCGGCGCTGCAGTCAGCCTGGACGGCGCTGCTGTACGAAGCCCGTGCCTTGCAATCGCAAGACATCGCCAGCGAGTTCGACGCCGTGCTGGGCTGCGCCACGGCGGCACCCCTGCACGAAATGGCACAGCGCTTGGCCCAGGGCTGCGAAGACATGTGCGGCCTCATCCTGCACCAGGGTGCAAGGCAGGCGCAGACCGCACTCGTGGAAGCTCTGCTTCCCTGGGCCACCCCCTTGTGTCAGGCTGTGCAGCGCCAAGCACGGGCCCGCTTTTATGCGGCTTTGGCCCACGCCACCACGGCCCTGTTCAAGACAGAGCGCGGTTGAACCGAGAAAGTCCATTAGAACGTGTTCAGAGTCTGTACGGGGCATTTGCGGCCAATTTGCCTCCTCTTTGTCGCCTGTAGCAACGGCTACAGGCTTCGCAGTCGGAGCCATGACTTGGGGTTTTGCCAAATTGACTCGCAACCGCCCTCGCTGCCATCCCAAGCCCTAATGGACTTTCTCGGTTTAATCGAACCGTCACGAGAGCCCGGTCGCTATTCCGCTTTGCCCCTGCGGGCCGCGACAAACCCAAAGGCGAAGGACAGAGCATCTTCCATCGACAGCTCAATGGCATGGCGCTCCTGCTCGGTCAGGTAAAACATCATGTCCACATCGTGGCGGACATAGCGAGCGGGCAAGCGATTGAGGGTCACGCAGGCCACGTCGGCGAGCATGTCCTCGGTGAAATCAGGGTGCTCATTGGCGCGCCGAACCACCTCTTCAAACACCAGCCGCTCATAGTAGTTGTGGACTTGCTCGAATGAATACACCATGGCTTGTTCCTGTCTTGTGCGAAACCGGCGGGCCGGGTTCAGACGTACCCCAATTGGCACGGCAAACCCTGCCTGGATGGGCAAACCTTAGCACCGCCGCTCGCGCTTCGCAAGCCCTGTTGCAGGGCGACGTGCTCCTTTTTTGCAGCTATGAAACTAGGAGCATCCGGCAAATT
>CAZUGR010000112.1:327-1710 GCA_964620145.1 uncultured Candidatus Saccharibacteria bacterium | reverse complement strand
GACCTGGGCGGCTCGCAGATCTATGCGCACAGCGACCCGAACCGGGACCACCTGACCGAGGAGCAGAAGGCGCAGCTGATGGCGGTCGAGAACCTCGTGTTCTTCTACCTGCCTCGCATCTGCAACCACTGCCTCAATCCGGCCTGCGTGGCGTCGTGCCCGTCGGGTGCGCTGCACAAGCGCGGCGAGGACGGCATCGTGCTCGTCGACCAGAACCGCTGCCGTGGCTGGCGCGCCTGCGTGCCGGCGTGCCCGTACAAGAAGGTCTACTACAACTGGAACACCGGCAAGAGCGAGAAGTGCATCCTGTGCTTCCCGCGCCTGTAGACCGGTCAGGCACCGGCGTGCTTCCATTCGTGCGTCGGGCGTATCCGCTACCTCGGCGTGCTGCTCTACGACGCCGAGCGCATCGAGCAGGTCGCGAAGCTCCCCGACCACGAGCTGGTCGAGGCGCAGCGCGACATGAGCCTCGATCCGTTCGACCCCGAGGTGATCGCCGGGGCGAAGCGCAACGGCATCGGCGAGGACGTCATCGAGTCGGCCCAGCGCTCGCCGGTGTACAAGTTCGTGAAGGAGTGGAAGCTCGCGCTTCCGCCGCACATCGAGTACCGCACGCTGCCGATGCTGTTCTACGTGCCGCCGATGTCCCCCGTCATGGCCACGCGCGAGGGTGACGTCCTCGAACACAACCAGGACGACCTGTTCCACGACATCGACTCGAGCAGGCTGCCCGTGCAGTACCTCACGAAGCTGTTCGGCGCAGGCGATGAGAACTCGGTGCGCTACGCCCTGCGCAAGCAGAAGGCGATTCGCTGGTATCGACGAGCGATCACCGTCGGCGACGTCGAGATGCGCCTCGCCGAGCGGATGCTCGACGAGGCGGACTGCTCGGTGGAGGAGGCCGAGGCGATCTACCAGCTCACGTCGCTGTGCAAGTTCAGTGACCGCTTCGAGATCCCGCCGCTGCATCGCGAGGAAGCGGTGGCGATGCTCGAGGATCCATATGACGCCAAGGCCAGCGCCGGCTTTGGCTTCCTCGATCGACCCAAGCGAGGGCTCTGATGGAACGACTGATCAAGATGCTCGGGAGGCTCTTCGAGTATCCCGGCGCCGACTATCGACGGGTGGTGGCCGAAGCCACCGATCTCGCTGCCGACTACGACGACGCGATCTACCTGCCGATGCGTCGCTTCTTCGACACGATCTCGACGAAGCACCAGGCGCAGCTCGAGGACGTCTTCACGACGACGTTCGACCTCAACCCGACCTGCAACCCCGAAGTGGGCTGGCACATCTGGGGTGAGGACTACAACCGCGGTGCGTTCATGGCCGACCTGCGCGACGAGTTCGCACGATACGGCATCGAAGAGCGCGGCGAGCTGC
>CAZUGR010000112.1:0-317 GCA_964620145.1 uncultured Candidatus Saccharibacteria bacterium | reverse complement strand
CAGATGCTGCCGCTGCTCGCAGCGATGGAGGTCGACGCCGCCGAGCCGCTCGCTCGACGGCAGGTACTGCCGGCGCTCGCGGCGATGCACGAGCAGCTCACGAAGGAGTCCAGCCCGTACGCCGACCTGGTCGCGGCCTCGATCGCGGCGATCAAGCGGCAGACCGGGATCGAAGAGGACATCGGGCCGCCACCGAAGATGGGCCAGTCGATCTCGATGACGTTCAGTTCGTCACTGTCCAGCCCGAGTGGAGGATCCGATGGGTGATCTCGAAATCCAGGACCTGCTGCTGTTCGTCGTGCTCCCGTACGTTGCGC
>CAZUGR010000111.1:0-1710 GCA_964620145.1 uncultured Candidatus Saccharibacteria bacterium | reverse complement strand
TGCGTTCTATATACCTTATGTTTTTATATAAGAAAATGATTTGTCTTATAGTCATATATGGCATATATTGATCTAGACCATAGTGACTAGCTAGATAGTTCTTAATATGAAAACTATGAACTTCAGAAGTATGGCAATTATTTAACCGTATATTCAGTAGTTTTTGTAATAGGTTTAAAGTAAAGACAGCATGCTGTGCCGCAGGATACAGAGGATCGCTACTGCTAAATGGTCTTACATTCCATCTTACATCATAACCATTTATAAATTCTTGTAGTTTATCTACCAGAGATATTTCTTGCTCTTCAACAAGAGTTTTATCATACCAGAGTATACTTAAATCTTTGGCAGCTATGGCATCATCTATATCTACAGGATATAATGCCCCATTAATAAACATTTCTTCTTCAGGATATTTCTTCAATAGAATATAGTAATTCTTTGTTCCTATTAAATAATTTTTCCTGGTTTGTTTATGTAAAGCTAGATTTTCGCTGTTAAAAAGTATTTCTTCTTGTGTATCAAATGAAGTAACATAGATTTCTTTATTGACTGCGTGAGGCAATCCAGCTAGATTTAGATAATATTTCCATGTTTCTGGATTATCACCATACACTGGAATATTTGGATATTTAAGTTTAATCTCTTCATTGAGTAACTGAGCATGCTGCTCAGATTTTATGACCATTGTTTGGATTAGCTTTTTATTCGCCTCAATGTAGTTTTGTGCATTGTCCATTTTTTTACCTTCAGGAGCCCTACGATGAAAGAGAATTTTGTCAAAAGGTTAGCGGCCAATATAAATAAGAATAAGACTATCTCTGCTAGTACCTTGGTTGGCAAAAACCCAGAAGTAGCAGCAGTTGTTTCGAAACTTATTAATCCTCGAAACACCGGAGATAGGACTCTATACGATGCCAGAAACCTATCGACTACTCTAAACACCAATAAAATCGGTGCTATATCGAACTCCATATCTTCTAGATATAGGAACAACAAAAACATTCTTCAGCTATTTCCAGATCTGGAACTAGCTATGCAAATATTGATAAGTTCGATCTTATCGCCAAAGGATATGGTGAAGGTAGAGCTTATTTACAAGACTAATGAGACTGTATTTCCTCTTGAATTAAATGCTCAATTGATCGAATTAGTTCGTAGACATATGACCTCTAGTTATAATCTAGAAGATGATTTATCCAAAATCCTGGAGGACTCTTTGTTCCTTAAGGGCGCTAGTGTCAAGGCTGTTCTTCCAGAATCTCTTATCGATGGAATTATCAATAATAAACTAACTCCAGCTACTGAGGCTATCAATGAAATATTTAGCAGAGATAGTAAAAATAAGATTTCGGGTATCAAGGGACTAGGTTTCTTAGGAGGTTATTCTAATAGAGCAAAAGTAAGTCTTGAGTCTTACTCAAATACTTCTTCCGTATCTCTAGAGAATGGTCTTTATATCAATCCAGAAACCCCTAAGTTGATAGATAAATATGTAGAGATATCTGATAACTTTAAGTTCCTTAAGCTTCCTATGGCTAAAAAAGCCCTTAGAAGTTCTATGATCAAGGGAATGTTCGGAACTACTTCAGTATCTCAAGAAGATATTCGCAGTTATGCTGATAATACAGTTTTATTCAAAACAATCAGAGATAATACTAAACTAGTAGAGATTCTTCCAGATTCAGCTAATCTACCTAGAAAGTCTGT
>CAZUGR010000110.1:0-1730 GCA_964620145.1 uncultured Candidatus Saccharibacteria bacterium | reverse complement strand
CCTTGTCGAAGGGGCAAGAATTAAAGGCAGCGAAGATCTTCCCAGGAGGAGGATAGACTGTGCCGTTTTCATATTCCGATTTCACAAATGCTGTTAATTCTTTGAAGTAGGGCTGTTCAAATTCTGCTGCCAAATGATGTTCCCAGGAAGGATGGATGCGTACGCTCATGCTCTCAGAATAAATTAGACCACCATAAAAAAACAACGTCTTGCCCGATTGTTTGACGCAATTCTGCAAAATGCCTAGGCTTCCCTCATCTAAAAGGTTTTATGGCCCTTTGTGTGTCTAAATGTGTGGGCAACACGCCACTTCTTCGCCTCAGCGATCAGATTTACGCCAAACTGGAAACACTCAATCCCAGTGGCAGTGTGAAGGACCGTATGGCAAAGTTCCTCTTGGATCGAGCCGAAGAGCGCGGTGAAATCCAACCTGGTGGTACTATTGTGGAAGCGACCAGTGGCAATACTGGGATCGCTTTTTCCATGTTGGCAGCCGAGCGTGGCTACAAGATGATTGTGGTCATGCCTTCAAACATGAGCGAAGAACGTAAAGGCATGATCCGGTCCTTTGGAGCCCAGATTGTAGAGGTTGGGCCTGGAGATTTTTTGGGCGCCGTGGTGAAGCGCGATGAGCTTGCTGCTCAGATCGGCGCCTTCTGCCCCAAGCAATTCACCAATCCTGATAATGTGGACTGCCATCACCAAACAACAGGAAAGGAAATTTTAGAGCAACTTCGTGAATGTGGGGAAGAACGACCCATTGTGGCTTTTGTCGCAGGAACAGGAACAGGAGGAACCTTGATGGGTGTTCGTCGAGCCCTTATCGCCGAATATCCTGAGCTCAAAATTGTGGCAGTGGAACCCACGGAATCCGCCGTGATGAGTGGGGGCGCGCCAGGTTTGCATGATATTCAGGGCATTGGTGATGGTTTCATTCCAGAATTGGTGGACATGAGCCAAGTGGATGAAGTGATCGCCGTGTCTTCTCAAGAATCCAAGGAACGCATTTGTGGACTGGCCAAAAGCAATGGCCTTTTTGTGGGCATCAGCTCTGGGGCCAATGTAGCCGCCGCTGAAAAATTTCTTGAGAAACACCAGCCTCAGGGGGTCATTGTGACCATACTGCCCGATCGTCAAGAACGTTATTTAAGCTTACTGCGATGATTCTCTTTGTGAGCGGCATTACTGCAACCGATTCACAGCGTTTTGGTCTGAGGCCTGCAGAGGAACGCATTGTAGATGCCTTGAAATTGGATCCGTCGGAATTGCGTATCATTAGTATTTTTGAACCATTCCCTGAGCAAGTAGAGGAAGATATTGTGATTTTTGGAGGATCTCCTTCTTCTGTTTTGGCAGAGAATGAATGGCAGCCCCGTACTGAAGAGTTTGCTCGTCGTATGGTGGCAGAACGCAAGTATGTGCTTGGCATCTGTTTTGGGATGCAGCTTTTGGCTAAGGCCTTGGGAGGAACGGTGGGTCAGGCAGTTTGTCCTGCCCACGGCATTGTTGAGATTGGGTTTGATCATTCCAGCCAAGATCCTCTGCTCAAAAATCTCCCAGAAAAAGCTTTCATGGCAGCCTATCATTATGACTGTGTTTTAGAGCTCCCTTCTAGTAGGTTCACACGTACTCTTGCCAACAATGCTCACCATTCTCAGCAAATGGTGCGTATGGGTGAGCGCGTTTGGGGTGTTCAATTTCATCCAGAAATGAATGAAAAAGACATCAAA
>CAZUGR010000109.1:0-1743 GCA_964620145.1 uncultured Candidatus Saccharibacteria bacterium | reverse complement strand
TACAGTGGCGTGACCACCGACCTTGACCGACGTACCAAAGAACATAATGGGGAAGGTGCCGCCGGCAAGGGGGCTAAGTACACCAAAGCCCGTCGCCCGGTTCATCTTGCCTATAGCGAGACTGTAGCTGACCGCAGTATGGCGCAAAAGCGCGAACATTCCCTTCGTCAGCTGTCCCGAGCTGAAAAGGAAAAGCTTGCAAACCATACGCGAGTGTAGTTTAGTAGTGTCGAATTGGTCATGAAGGGAGATTGGTCGTGGACAGGAAAGACGTGATGTCACGTATGCAGATGAGTAAGTCAGTCTATGTGGCGGTACCAGCCCCGGGTCAGCCGTATGGTGTGCACGAACCTCGTCCTTTCAAGGTGCGCTGTGTCGGCTCCGCCCACGCAATTCTTGACGGCTACCGTGACACGGAGTTCAAGTTCTGTTACCCGACTCGGGCTGCCTGTATCGAGCGGTGTCGTGACCTGTACAACATCTATACGATGCAGGACAGGAAAAAGTACCCGCTGGCTCCACAAGCCGCGTGAGCGAAGCGAAGAGGGCTGGCCGCAAGCCAGCCCTTTCCTAATTAATGTTGTTGCAAAATAACGCTCTCCCTAGGCCTTGCCTAGGGTTTTTGGTTTGTAAAGGGAGTTAACTGTATGGGCTTGCTTTTTGGTATAAAATGTAGTATAGTGCTGGCCGTACAAAATGTTCCATATTGCAGAGGACGCACACGATGGCAGACGGAAGCGCAATGAATCTTGAAAGGGAGGTCCCAGTGGATGAGCCGAAATGGCCGCCTGAGGCCGGGCAGCAGGTTTGCACAATCTTGCTCACCCCTACGGGCTACCGCGTGGCTGTGATGACGGTTGCGATCGCGAGCAGCACGGACGTGATGCTTACGACCGGCAAACCCCGCAGGCTCGAAGACTGTTTCCCCTATACGGTGGCGGGGATTAAGGCCTGCGGGAAACTTCGCCAGAGGCGCGAAGATTACCGCCGGGCTCACCAATGGCCGCCGCTCCCCAAGAAGAAGTGATCAAAGCCCTTTTTGGGCGCAGGCAGGTGCGAGTGGTAACACGCTCGCGCCGGCTTTTTATTTTGTCCGGCGGAAGTGCCACTCTCGACAAAAGCCATCCTCTACGGTATGATTGTGGCGTTTTAAGGTGCACTGTCGTGCCGACAGTTGCGCCTTTCTCTTTCGAGACGAAACACTTATTGGCGTAAAAACATTTTTAGTATATGGAGATTAGAAACATCGCGATTATCGCGCACGTAGACCATGGTAAGACGACCCTCACCGATGCCCTGATGGAGCAGACGGGAGCGCGCGATGGTGAGACCTCAATGGATAGTAACGCGCTTGAAAAAGAGCGTGGTATTACTATTTACGCCAAAAATACTTCCATTGAATACAATGGTAACAAGATCAACATCGTGGACACCCCTGGTCACGCGGACTTTGGTTCTGAAGTAGAGCGGGTACTCCGTTCCATTGACCCAGTGCTTCTCATTGTGGACGCGCAAGAAGGGCCAATGCCACAGACTCGCTTTGTTTTGAAGAAGTCACTTGAACTTGGTCTGAAGCCAATTGTGGTCGTGAACAAAATCGACAAGCCAGCGGCTGACATCCCACGGACCGAAGAGCAGGTCCTCGAACTCTTCCTCGAACTGGGTGCGAACGATGAGCAGTGTAACTTTACCACTGTGTACGCCATTGGGCGTGAAGGGTAGACGAAACGCAACTTGAATTAC
>CAZUGR010000108.1:0-1744 GCA_964620145.1 uncultured Candidatus Saccharibacteria bacterium | reverse complement strand
GGGTCGGACCGTAAAGCGGCCCGAACCTATCATAAATGGAAAGGGACGACCCCACAATGACGAAATATATTGTCCCGACGCCGGCCACGCTCGACGAATTAAAAAAGCAATACCGCAAGTTGGCGATGCTCCACCACCCGGACAGGGGCGGCAATCTGGACACCATGAAAGCCATTAACAACGAGCATGACGCACTTTTTGAAGTCCTCAAAACCGACCAGAACCGCCGCGCAGATGCAGACCCCACCGGCAGAACAAAGCACACCACCGAAACGCCTGAAGAATTCCGCGACATCATTAACGCGCTGCTCCGCATGGGCGGCCTGACCGTTGAGCTTTGTGGGCGCTGGCTCTGGATAAGCGGTGACACTCTGGCACACAAAGACGAGCTGAAAGCCCACGGATGCAGATGGAGCCAGAACAAGAAAATGTGGAGCTGGCACCACGCCGAGGACGGCGCGAAATGGCACAAGACCAATTACACCATGAACCGGATCCGCACCAAGTACGGCAGCCAGATTTTCACCGAGGGCGATGCGCAGCCCGCATAACAGTTAATTGGTTAGGGGCCGGAACCACCGGCCCCGGAAAGGAAACGAAAATGGATAGTTTCGCAACTTTAGAGCAAAACGCTCGCCGCGCCAAAGATGCCAGCAGTTTCAGCGATTACAAGCCCGGCAGCGCAACTGCTGAATACAGCGGATATTGCGCGGAGGCTGAGAGCATAGCGAACAATGCGAAAGAACGGCTAACCAAAAAAGGCGCACCGGCTGAGCGTTTTGAAAAGGTCGATTATCTTTTGGGGCTGTACAAGTCAAAGAAGCTGGCATGGATGAACGACGTTTACGCAAACCGCGCCCGCGTTCCGTCCGTCCTGATTACCGGCCCTGCTAACTTCCCTGTGAGAGCAAAAGAGAAGCAGAACGCCCGCGAGGATTCGTTGATGGAGCAAAACCCCGATTATATTCTTGACAAGATCCGCAGCATAGGCCAGAACGCCGGCACGATATATAGCGACGAGGGGAACGCCGTCGAGCGCATAAAAGCAAAAATCGCGGCACTGGAAGCCGCCGAGCCTGACCGATGGGGATATAACAAGACCGAAATTAGGCGGCTGAAAGAGCGCCTTTTACAACTGGCTCCCGATGAAGTCAAAGCCGGAAAAGAAATCACTATAAACGGCGAGCCGGCGACATATGATAACATCATTAAAATCTTTGACAGCTACAAGCCCGAGCGCAGCAAATACAGCCCAGAAGAAGAACGCTATTATTTGGGCATTCCGCTTGTGTTTTCTGACGGGAGCCGCAAGTATAAAGGGTATATATCAAACGAGGTAAACGCGGACGCTACACAGATTAGCACATATGGCAACGCTGATGACAATTATCAAACCATATGGAAACCGCTTGACGATAGCAAAAAATTTGCCATGGTTATTGGGCAGATACGCGGTAGCGGAAATAAAGCCGTTATCTTCTCAATTCTGCAAGACCTTGACCCGCGCAGAGCGCAAGCGAAAGCGGAAACCGAAGCGAATAAAATCGCGGGAGAAGATGCAGAGCAGGCTTCAACTATTAACGGCGAGCCGGCGCGAATTGTCGAAAACTCCGGCGAAATGCGGCTTCAAGTCTTTTTTGAAGGCAAACCGGAACAGGCGACCCGCGAAATGCTAAAAGCTAATGGTTTCAAGTGGGCGCCAAGCCAAAAAGCATGGCAGCGGCTTTTGAATGACAATGCAAAA
>CAZUGR010000107.1:0-1767 GCA_964620145.1 uncultured Candidatus Saccharibacteria bacterium | reverse complement strand
CTTTTTGATTATTCAACATAATATCAAATGAATCCGTACGAGAATCTGAAGAACTTGTCTTGTGAAGCGTAATCATATTACATTTTTTCTGGCGCAACGATACCTAATAATTGAAGTCCGTTTTTAAGAACAGTCTGCGTAGCGCGCGCAATCGCCAAACGATGTTCTGATACTTCCTTATTTTCTGCATCAATAATTTTATGTGATCCGTAGAATGAATTAAATGAGCGAGCAATTTCAAGTAAATACGTCACAATATAATTTGGTGCATATTCATTTGTTGCCCGAGCAACAAATTCAGGTAGCCGATACAGTAATCGTTCTGGTTCTGTAATTTCAACACCTGGCAAAAGGTTAGGTTGCAATCCTTCAGCTTTTGCTTTTTCAAGTACGCTTGTAATACGCGCATGGGTATATTGCAAATAGGGACCTGAATCACCTTCAAATGAAAGACTTGTTTCTGGATCAAAGTTGATATTCATCCCAGGTTTTGCACGTAGAATTGCAAATTTAATCGCCCCAATTGCAATAGATTCTTTGGTGACTTCATCAATTGCACGATCACCTGATCGTTCGTTTACTTCTTCAAGCACCAAATTCAACATGTCAGTAACCAGTGGCGTATTTCCTAGTCGCGATGACATTTTTTGCCCCTTGAATGACATGCGCCCGTGTGGAACATGACGACTATTATCTGCCCATTTTTGATTTATGTTATAAGCAGCATCTAAAACATTATTAAAATGTGGAATTTGTTCGTGATCAGTCACAAACAGTGAAAGATCTGGACTATATTTTGAAAACTTTAAATCAAGCAACCCAACATCTTTTGCTTCATAGGTTGGATTACCTTGGCTATTGATAAATACCGATGTGCTCAAATATTTTTTTGATTCATCTGGAATATACACAACAGCGCCTTCACTTTCAGTAAAGACACGCGGTGTATTTTCGAGAACAATCTTTTTACCTATTTCCCCTGCTTCACTTTCATAAATATAAGAATCAAAATGAGAACCAAGTTTTGCAACAACACTTTCAAAGTATTCGATATTATATTTTTTACATACATTAAATACATCTAATTCGATCGAAGGATTTCCTGCATAAAGATTATCTACAATTTCTTTTACTCGTGCATGAATACTTTCGTCTTCATCATATCGGCGAGTTCCTTCTGTATAAGCGTTTCCAAGAACTTGAATATTTGGTTGAAATATTTGTCCGTTAACCTGCTTTTCAAGAAGAATAAATATTGCTTTTGCTACACCAAGCGAAATATCTGACGGAAATGACATGGTTGTCACATCTGCACCGGACGCACGAAACAATCGTACCAATGATTCACCAATAGCATTGTTCATCATGTGGCCAATATGAAATGGTTTAAACAAATTTGGTGACGAATGTTCAATCAGTATTTTTTTATCAGAAAGATCTTGTACTGTTCCAAAAACTTGTCGTTGTTCTAAAATCTGACGCATGAGATTTTCAATTGCAGTATCTGAAAGCGTAAAATTAATAAACCCTGGACCAGCAACAGAAACATTAGAAACAATTGATGATACTTCTAAATTATTCACAATAATTTCAGCAGCATTTTGTGGAGATGTTCCCATTTGCTTTGCAACAACTAACGCTACATTAGTAGCATAATCACCATGACTCAAATCTGTTGGGTGTTCCAACACAAAACTAATCCCAGAAAAACCAAGTTTTTCAAGTGTTTCTGTGATGTGTTTTTTGAGTGTTTCTGCAATCATATGG
>CAZUGR010000106.1:0-1803 GCA_964620145.1 uncultured Candidatus Saccharibacteria bacterium | reverse complement strand
ACGAACTGCTGAACGCATGGCGTGAAACTCGCAGCGACGCACAGGCGCATAACGCCGCCTTAACCGAGCGCGGCGAGAAGCAGTAACTACGGAGGACGCTGCTTATTCCGCGTCCGGTTGAAGGCACAGTTATGCAACAAACGAAGGAGTGAGCGATGGACGAACGACTTGAAGCTGTAAGCGAAAAAATACGAATGGGAATTCCGGTAAGCATGACGGAGGCGATTGAGGCGATTGATTACCAGCAAAAGCTGAAAACTGAGCGAGACGCACAAAGAAGCAAAACCATCATCGGCAGACTGATGCGCTGGTTTCGTGGTGCATAACGCTTAGGTGATTGGCCGAGGCAACGCCAGTTGCCGAAGGTCCAGCGCGAAGCGCGACATCGACCGCTGTGTTATGCGGGTTTTTAAAGGACAGAAACATGCAGTTGCGAGGCTTTGGAATGACGATGGACCTTGAACGCGGAACGATGCGCTCATGGGTTGTTGGCGGCGATGGCGTGAAGCGATGGGCCGACACGAATGCCCCCGTAGATCCGCCGAAGTGCCCGTATTGCACCAGCGATAACGACGCGGTTCGAGAAACATATTTTGACCAAACGTGCGCCGGGTGCGTAACGCGGATGACGCATAACGCAGAGCTAAGGGGCCGGACGCTTGCGGACGGTCCCGCTTGAGCGCCGAGTTATGCGGCGCAACGAAGAAAGGAGAAGGAAATGGCAATAGGCCCGAACGTGGTTGATGACTGCGAAGGCATGACCGAGGAGGACTACTGGCGCGGAATGGACGAAGCCATGCAGGACGAAGAGGGCGACGAGCCGTTTTGCACTTGCAGCACCGGCCACGGAATTGAGGAAACGGACTGGAACCAGTGCGATAGTTGCGGGAAGCCGATTTACGACGAAGAACCCGCCGTCCCGCCAGCGCCGACTTTTGCAGATGGGATGACGGCTGAGGATGACAGGCGGTTTCTGGAACTGACCAACGACCTGACGCATAACACGAAGTAGACCCCAAAAGCGTCGCATAACGCACTAGCTCAGGCGGACGCCGCTTGCGGCGTGTCGCCTGGAGCGACGAGTTAGATGCCTGCGGTCGACCGGAGAAAAGAGCTAAAAATGATTGCCGCACTGTACGTTGAAACCGATGGCGCTTACTTTGGCCTACCCGGCGTTGAGCCGTGGGACGAAGCCAAGGACGCAAGGCGTTACACCGGGCCGCTGCCAGTGGTTGCGCACCCGCCATGCCAGCGCTGGGGGAAGTTTTGGGCCGGGCAACCGCTATGGATTGCGAGGACAGGAAAGCGCAAGAAAAAGGGTGATGACGGCGGATGCTTTGCTGCGGCACTGGACAGCGTGCGGAAGGTTGGCGGGGTACTGGAACACCCTTGGGGCAGCCATGCATGGCCGCACTTTGGGCTTGCCGTGCCGCCACGCTCGGGCGGCTGGATAAAGGCAGACGATTGCGGCGGCTGGACTTGCTGCGTGGAGCAGGGGCGATACGGCCACTATGCCCGCAAGCCGACGCTGCTTTATGCCGTTGGGGTTGAATTGCCTGAACTCCGGTGGGGGAAAAGCGACCCCGTTTTTCCGCAGTGGGCGATTGATAAATACGGGATTGAGAAATGCAAGCGGGCAGGCGAACTGGCATTCAAAGGCGGCGGAACCAATAGCACCCCGAGGATTCACACGCCGCCAGAATTTCGTGACTTGCTGCTGGATATTGCCAGGAGCGCAAACAAGGCATCTAACACCTCGTAGCGCCGACAAACAGGACACCGTAGCCATTCCAAGAGGAAACC
>CAZUGR010000105.1:0-1830 GCA_964620145.1 uncultured Candidatus Saccharibacteria bacterium | reverse complement strand
ACGAACGATTGCATTTGCTGGATGCCGATGATTTTGGCTGCGTGATTCTGGATGAATCCAGCATCCTTAAAAACTTCAATGGGACAACGCGAGACAAGATCGTCGCGTTTATCAAGCGGGTACCTTATCGGGTACTCAGCACGGCAACTCCAAGCCCTAACGACTTCATTGAGCTAGGCAACAGCTCCGAAGCTCTCGGTTATATGGGCTACATGGACATGCTAGGGAAGTTCTTCAAGTCCAACCAGAACAGCGTCGATAGCAACAATCGGAACATCGGCGAGAAGTTCTATTTGAAGCCGCACGCGGAGAAAGACTTTTTCGCGTGGGTGAATCAGTGGGCGATCATGGTCAAGAAACCATCCGACCTCGGTTTTGATGACGCTGGATACAACATCCCTCGACTGCACACGAACAAGCATGTTGTCCGCAATAGTCGGCAATGGTGCATTGACGGGCAGGCTTCGCTGTTTGCCATGCCAGCGGCCAGTGTGGCCGAAGTGCGCGAGGAACAAAAGTTGACGGTCAACGAACGCTGCGAACTGGCGGCCACACTGGCCGCAGGTAAGGTATCGGTCTATTGGTGCAACTTGAACGATGAAAGCTCCCTGTTAGCCGAGTTTGACAAGGATGCAGTCGAAATACGCGGCGGCATGACCATCGACAAGAAAGAGGAAATCCTAGTCGCGTTCTCGCGCGGGGAAATCGACAGGCTTATCACCAAGGGGTCGATGACCTCGATGGGCCTGAACTGGCAGCACTGCAATCATACGGTCTACTTTCCGACCTACTCATATGAACAGTGGTACCAGTCCATCCGCCGTTTCTGGCGCTTCGGCCAAAAGCGCGAAGTGACTTGCGAAATGATCATTAGCGACGGCCAGGAGCGAGTATTGCAGGCGCTCGAAGAAAAGACGCAAAAGGCTATCGAGCTTTACTCAAATCTCGTTGCGAACGCTAACCGCGAGTTCTCGCATCACGTCAAACCATTCGACCAGTCCGTCATCCTTCCGGAGTTTATCAAGTGACCGCAAAGAATCAGACCATCACTGAGCAATATGCCATCTACAACTCCGACTGCATGGAGGTGCTGCCGAAGATACCGAATGACAGCGTTCACTTGTCCATCTATTCGCCGCCGTTCGCCGGCCTTTACAACTACAGCAGCGATCACCGGGACTTTTCCAACTGCGAAAGCAAGGAACAATTCCTCGAACAGTATGAGTTCATGGTCGCGGAAATCGCTCGCGTCACGATGCCAGGCCGAATCACCGCCGTCCACTGTACGGACGTGTTCGACAACGCTTGCAGGCTTTGGGACTTCCCGAACGAAATCATTCGTATCCATGACCGGCATGGTTTCCAGTATCGGAACCGCATCACCATATGGAAGGAACCGCTGAAAGTTCGGATGCGCACGATGGTCAAGAGCCTGATGCACAAGCTTATTGTCGAAGATTCGACGCAATGCTTCACGGCGATGCCGGATTACGTGCTGATCATGACGAAGAAAGGCGACAACCCGATCCCGGTCACGCACCCTTGCGGCCTGAAAAAATACTTCGGGGAGACTCCGATCCTTCCGAATATCTTGAACGCATGGAACAACGCGAACGAGAGCAACATCACGTCGGATGAATTGTGGTCTTTGCTCAATACGATGTACGCGGATCACGACGATCCCAAGAGCAACAAGCTTTCGCATTACATCTGGCAGCGGTACGCATCGAGCGTTTGGGATGACATTCGCATCGACAATGTTCTTCCGTTCCGTGACAGCAGGGAAGAGGATGACGAAAAGCATGTCCACCCGTTGCAGCTTGACGTGAT
>CAZUGR010000104.1:0-1840 GCA_964620145.1 uncultured Candidatus Saccharibacteria bacterium | reverse complement strand
GCAGTTCGTCCCGAAATTCCAAAGGCGTGGCGTTCGCCTCTCGTTTGCCGAGGGTTGGCTTGTTCGCCGCCTTCCCTCGCTGGTCGTGAAACCCGATCTGGTGCGTCCCTGTCGGCCTGTCCCACCGCAGTTCAAAAGGCGGGTTCGTGCCGTGGTAGTACAGCCATGTCGCTTTGTTCGCCCGGTGACCGTAGGCGCTCTGCCAAACCTCGCACACCCAATCGTGCAGCCCAACGCGCTTCCAGCCTATCCCGGCCGGCTTCGTCAGCCCGTGCGCTTCAAACGCTCTGCTCTTTGCCGGGTGTTCCAGCACGCCGCCCCACGTCACAACGGCCCGCAGTGCCGCCGCAAAACAGCCCCCGTCGTTTCCCGGCCGGTTGTGCTCGCCACCCCATCGGGCATAGTTCACGTTCGCCATCGCGCCCCACAACTGGCAGGGCGGGTGCGCCACCACTGGCAGTGGGCCGGTGTAGCGCCGTGCGTCCCGCGCCTCCGGCCACGCATCAACGTCCTCCAGCCCCGTGTAGCATCCGTCCGGCTGCACGAAGAGCGCGGCCAGGCGCATAACACGGCGGTCAACGCGGACGCCTGCCAGCGGCGCTCCCCTTGCTGTCATGCGCCGGTTACCTCAGCGTTGGGCGTCAATACAGCATGTTCGCGAATAAATTGATCTGCCATGTCTTGACACCATTTCTTTGCCTCATCAAGCGTTGCCGCAGAATCATCCGGCCCTTCGCCCCATTGCGCGTGATATGGATAATCTGCTGAATACGCGGGGTCGAACGAAATCCAAAACCCATACTGGTCTTCGTTCCAGTCTTGTTTCCCTTCCGGTGTTTGTGGGCCTTCGGTTTCCCACTCAATTTTTTTTGCGCTTACAGTCATGTCCATATCGCTCTCCGTAGTTAATCGCTGCCCAACCCGTCCATCGAGAGGGAAGCTCCGCCATTCGGCGTCGCTCCCCTCATGTTTGCGTTAGGGGCTTGCGCCGTTGTGATAAAAGGCCCGCTATACCCTTCGTAATTTGGCACAATCAAAGCCTCGTCAATTTTGTAGCCTGAGCGCTCCAAGCGCTTGAGGTGATCTCTTGCTAATTCCCATGCTTCTTCAGGTGTGCCGTAGATCAGTATTGCAAAATCACCTGCGCCGTTTGCGCCAATCGTCTGACCACAAGGTTTATTATGTCCTGTGGTGCTGTAGGTCAAAACCGCCCCTAACCCGGCAGTCGAAAGGACGGGCGAAATATCCGCCTCGGTTTCAGTTCTGTTCATCGCGCCCGCCTTTCACTTTTGCGTTAGGCATCAAGGCCGGTATGCCCCGTCGCCGGTATTCATCGCTTCGCACATACTGGCCGCAGCGCGATCCTGAGCCTTGTAGTCCTCGTGCAGCAGTTCGCACAGCAAGACCCGCGTCTCGTCGTCGCCATGCCTCACGGTCGCCGACTCACCGAAAACATCAACTACTTCTCCCAGGCTCAACTTGCGACCGATCAGCCAATTCCAATGCCCGTTCATTTCATCGCCTCCTGTGCCGCGCTCATCCCGCTCAAGAACACAGCTTGCAGCGCGTGCTGAAAGCTGCGACCGCTATTCACCATCGCCGTGAAAACCTCGATGGCCTCCTGTTGAATCATTGCGCTTGCCTCCGGCTCAAGTTCGCACCGCGTCAGTCTGTGCGGCAGCTTTGCCGAGTGCGCATGTCTCACGTTGATCTGCATCTTCATCCTCCGTTGCCTAACACGGCGCTCAAGCGGGACCGTCCGCAAGCGGCCGGCCCCTTAGCTCTGCGTTGGGCGGCACAGTGGCGAGCAGCGCATGAATCGCGTTGATCGAAACCGCCT
>CAZUGR010000103.1:0-1841 GCA_964620145.1 uncultured Candidatus Saccharibacteria bacterium | reverse complement strand
TGTTCAAGCCGACGCATATTCGATTATTAATTTCAACTTCACCTGACTTTATATCAAGTTGAGGTAGATTTTTTCTTTTTACAAAAGACATTTTTTCTAACACTTCAACTTCATAAACTTCAACTCTTCTGGAATGCCTGAGAGCAAATCCAATTGAATGAATACACAATTTTTGAATTTCTTTTCTGATGCAACTTGCATCAACTTTGTTCTTTTTTGAAAAGGACTCAATGCTCATGCATAATTTACCTTTAATTTCAACACAATCATTATCCATTCGTAGTGATGTGTCTTTTTTTGCATACTCCAACCCCTCTAAATCTTTCTTGTAATAAACTAGTGTTTCTTTGCCCCAGTGTGTTTTACTGCCTTTGGGAATAATATTATTTTTCTGAATTGCATCGCGTAAGCCATGTTTTTTAAGACCTAAATTCAGCAGGAGAAATTCTGAAATGGTTACAAATTCTGGGTAAGGAAATTCGTTCGTTTCTTCTTTCTTTTTATCATTAGTATTACTAATAAAATCAGCAACTTCTTTAATTACTGGATTTTCCTTATAGAACTTTTTAGTTAAAACTAAGTCTAAATCTTCTTTACTTATATTGCCATTTTTCTTTTTAAATATTATTTGCTCGGAAAAGTTCTTAATCCTCCTAATTTCAGCGTATAAAATTGAAATTGCTTGATCATAATTTTCTATTGGCTCGAATGGTAGTTGCCCCTCCATGCGTGCATTGAATGCAGGATAAGAATCAAATCTGTTTCTAATTGCATAAACTAAACCCCCTAATGGCTTTCCTGCTCCACCATCATCGATCTTTTTACGACTTTCTGCATTCATCCACCTACTATTACTCCATTTTTCATTAGGTACTTCAAGCAAGCTGAACAATCTTAGAAAATCATTTCTACTGGAACACCAATCAATTCTTCGATCCCATGTCAGTCCATCTCCATTAATAATTAGAAAATTTGAAACATCTCTTGCAATTTCTCTCTGAATTAAAGCTATTCTTTTTTTCTTATAGCTTGATACTTCTATTTCTTGGTCACTTAGAGATCTCTCTGCCAGTATTTTCCACGAGTGCATATTTTGTTCAAACAAAGATTCAAACATTTCCCTAAAACTATTCACATGTTTTTTGTGACCTTGTCGTTCGGCTTCGTCAAAAGCTAACCCGAAAATTGATTTATTTAATTCCATCATTGACAAAATACACAAATATTTCAAAAAGTCAATAAATTGTGTTCCGTTTAACTAATAGCTTAATTTTAAGCCATTTCCCTCATTCCTCACAGCTCATCATCTTCCTTTTCAAACGCGCAGTGATCGCACTTGAGGATCGGGAGATTGTTCTTCTTGAGCGGCGTGAGAATACCCTCGTGGCACTTGGGGCATAGCATCGCGGATGCGAAGCTGGGAACCGGCGCGAAGCCGACGCGCTTGGGCGGCATGCCATGCTCGCGGATGGTGAGCGAGCGCGGGTGATCGCGCATTTTCTGGAGCACTTTCGCCTCGATCTGGCGGATGCGTTCGCGCGTGACGCCGAATTCCTGTCCGACTTCCTCGAGCGTGTGACCGATACCGTCCGCCAAGCCGAAGCGCATTTCGATGATCTTGCGCTCGCGCGGCGTAAGGAAGTCGAGCATCGCGTGGACGTTCTCTTTCTTGAGCTGACGGTTGGTTGCCTCGAACGGGTTGATCGCTTCTTCATCCTCGATGAAGTCGCCGAGCTTGCTGTCTTCTTCGGAACCGACCGGCGCTTCGAGCGAGACGATGTCCTGGCTGATCTTCTGAATGTGCTGAACCTTGCGGATGTCCATTTCCATTTCGACGGCAA
>CAZUGR010000102.1:0-1874 GCA_964620145.1 uncultured Candidatus Saccharibacteria bacterium | reverse complement strand
CCTGATCCCGATCCTTGCGGAAGGCACTGCCGGCATCCGCAGCATGGGCGACGAGCTGGAGCGGTTCGGCGGCGTCATCGGCACCGACATGGCCCAGAAGGCCATGCAGTTTAATGACAACCTGGACCGGCTGAAGACGGCCGTCTCGGGGCTCGGGCTGTCGCTGGCCGAGGAGGCGCTGCCGTACATCGAAAGCTTCACCGAGCAGCTCGTCGCGTTGGCCCAGAACAAGCAGGCGATGGAGTCTATCGCCGAGGGCATCGAGGGCATCGGCAAGGCTGCGCTGATCGCCGGCAAGATCATCGTCGGGTTCGGCAAGGATCTGAACGACCTGTTCACGACGGATCTCGCCGAGGTCACCGAGGAGATGCTTGCCGTCCGGGCTCAACTCGATGCGTTCGACCGCATCGTGGCTGGCGGCG
This sequence comes from uncultured Candidatus Saccharibacteria bacterium, assembly GCA_964620145.1. Lineage (GTDB taxonomy): Bacteria > Patescibacteriota > Minisyncoccia > Phycocordibacterales > UBA1006 > CALMMZ01. Next base: position 1,452 of record CAZUGR010000102.1, on the reverse strand, counting down.
GATCAATCGACCAGCGCGAGCGGCAGCGGTGGCAGGACCGGCTGGATGCTTTGCAGAAGCAGCGCGGCGAACTGAAGGCGCTGGCGCTCGAGCAGCAGTTCGCGAACGTCCAGTCGGGCAACTCGGCGCAGGTCATCGCGAAGGAGACCGCCGCGCGCCGCACGCAGACGCAAGTCACCGAGGCGCTGACGGGGGCCACCAAGACGCTGACGCAGGCCGAAAAGGATCGCCGCGAGAACGAGATGGCGGCGATCTTCGCCAAGGCCGAGTCGGACAAGGGCCTGTACGAAGCCAAGACTGCCGTCGAGGGCACCACGGCTGCCATCGTGGCGCAGAAGGCCGAGGCCGACCCGTGGGCCGACGCCATGACGGGCGCCGTGGAGCGGATCGACGCGGAGTTCGCGGATGCGTGGCTGAACATCGGCGGCGGGTTCGACGGGCTGCTGGAGGGCATGAAGGACGCGCTCGAGCGCTGGCTCGCGGAGATGGCGCACGCGCTGATCACGAAGCCGCTGATCATGAACATCGGCGCCTCGCTCGGCATGGGCGGTAGCGGCATGTCGTCGCTGGTCTCCGGTGGCGGGCTGCTGTCGAAGATCCCCGGCATCGGCGGGGCGTTCGCCCCCGGCGGGCTGGCGCCATTGTTCGGGCAGTGGGGCGTCAACTCGGGGATCATGAAGCAGACGTTCGGCGCGGGCGGCATGGGGCCGCCGCAAACGTCGTTCTCGCTGTCCGGCCTCGGGATGAACCTGGGCGCAGGACTGGCCGGCAACTACCTCGCGGACTCCATGTTCAGCGGCCGGGACTCGACCGGCTACGGCTCGATTGCCGGCGGGCTGGCGGGGTCGTGGTTCGGGCCTCTCGGCACGGGCATCGGGTCGTTCGTGGGCGAGGCGATCGACCGGGCGCTCAGCGGTTCGGACTTCTCAGGCAAGCGCGTGAAGCTCGGCATCGGCACCGGTTCGATGGTCAGCGGCAGCGACTGGGAGAACGCCCGCACGCTGTCTTCGGGCCTGCGGGTCGGCAACCTCACGCGCCGGGCAGGCGACGCGGGGCTGTCTGACGAGCAGATCAACAGCTACCTGTCCGCGTTCGACACGCTCGACAGCGCGCTGACCGCCATCGCTCGCGGGTCGGGCGCCACGGTCGACTTCAGCCAGATCGCGCTCCCCGGGATGCCACAGTCCTACGACGGCGGCACCTCGGGCGGCGCATTCTTCGGCTCGCTGGCCAAGGGCGAGTTGCGCCAGCAGATGACCGACGCGCCGGCCGAGTTCGTGCGCCAGTGGCTCGCGGAGATCGACGACCAGCTCAGCCAGCGCGTGCGCGGCATGCTCGGTGACACCGCCGGCAAGACGGCCGAGGAACTGATCGGCCTGTTCGGTTTCGCCGCGGATATCGACAAGCTGCTCAGCATGGACGTGCTGCAGCAGGCCGCCGACAACGCCGAAG
>CAZUGR010000101.1:0-1886 GCA_964620145.1 uncultured Candidatus Saccharibacteria bacterium | reverse complement strand
CCAGATCGCGTCGTAAGTACCGTCCCGCAACATGCGGTCGATAGCATCACTCACCTGTCACCTCCCGCAGTCGGGCTTCCGCGCGGTCTGCGGCGCGGGCGGACCGGCACGGTGCCTCGTCCGCGCAGGACTCGCAGATTCCCGCGCAGTCCGGGCAGCAGTCGTCTGCGGAGTCGAACGGTCGGTGCGTGTCTCGCAGTTCCGCGATCAGGTCGAGCAGAATGCGCTCGTACTGGGTGGCGCGCGGCATCGAGTCCTGTACGCCGGTTTCGTATGCGGCCCGGTCGTAGTCGGCGACTGCCTCGTCGCCTACATCGCCGCCGCAGATGGGGCACTGCACCCAGTTGTCACTCACCACCGCCACCTCCAGCAGTCGCCTAGACGCCCGATCAGCCAAAGCCTCAAGCATCAAACGAGTGGCAGGACCGTAAAATTCAGCCCGAGCCCTCAGATCACCAATCAGATCAGACAGAATGGCACGCTCCGGTGGCGGCCAGCAGCGATGAAACCGATAGAACGCGCGAACTTCGTCCTCATACACCGTGAACGATCGTTCACAGTCAGAGCACATCACATCAGTCGTGGAATCAGACATAGTAGTTACTTCCGTCGTTTGATTGTCGTCGACCACCGTCTCGATGCCGTCAAGTGGCAGGTGCTTGCGGCACCATCGGTTTCCGCCTGCGGCGTGGGTCGGTTGGTTGGGGCATCCGACGCGTGAGCAGTACGGGGGTTGGGGTGTCATGCGCTGTCCTGCCTCTCAATGGCGAGCCGCGTCTGCTGACTGATGATGATGCATCGTCGTGCTGTCTCCTGTCGTTCGATGGCCATGCGTGTCTGATGCTCGTACAGCAGGACGGCCGAGTCGGTCCAAGTGTCGCCGCACTGCCCGCAGATGGCGATGACGCCGATCTGCCTGCCGGTCCAGGTGATGGGCCCGCCGCATTCGGCGTCGACTTGGGGGTCGGGGTGGGGTTCTTGGCAGGTGGCGACGGTGTGGCGGGCTTCCCCGGCGAGTCGGCGTAGGTGCAGCCATATCCGCGTGACGGGGCCGTGGACGGCTTGGGGGTCGGGGTGGTCGGTCAGTGCCGACCCGTGGGTGTTGAGCAGCCTGAGGGCCGCTGTGGGGCTGTGGACGGCCGTTAGGCGGCGTTGGGCTGCGACCCAGTTGGCGAGGTCGGTGAGGATGCGGGCGGCGGGGGGGATGTCGCCGTCGTCGCGGGTGTGCGGGTCGGTGAGCGCGAGGATGTCCAACCGGACGGGGGGTTGGGAGTTGAGTCCGCAGCCCCCGCCGCTACCGTCGCGGCCGGACAGTGCGAGGTCGGGCAGGGTGTCCCACCATCGGGTGATGTCGGTGAGGTGGTCGCGTAGTTGTCGGGTGTGGTGGGCGCACATGGTCGCGGGTGGGTGGATCTGGGGGACTTTGCCGCGGTGTGAGAGTGGGCACAGCGACCGGACTTCGATGTCGGTGTCGTCACTCACCCTGCACCTCCCGTTTGCGCCGCGCGAGCAGCGCAGTATCCAGCCGCATCGGCCAACAGTCGGGGCAGAAGAAGCGCCACCAACCGACAGCGGTCCCGCATTCGGCGCACTTGTTTCGGAAGTCACTCACCTTGCACCTCCCGCAGTCGTTCTTCCGCGCGGTCAGCCATACGCGCCGTATCGCACGGCCAGTCCGCCTCACCTGGGCGACTCGCCCGCGCCTGGCAGACCGGGCAGTAATCCCCTTTGGTCAGCGCGTACGACCTGGCGTGATGCGCCTCGCGCAGTTCAGCGATCAGGTCTGTGAGGATTCGCCGTTCGCGTGGAGGCCAGCACTGGTGGAAGCGGAAGAACGCGCGCACTTCGTCGCTGTAGACGGTGGTGGTGAAGTCGCAGTCGCAGCA
>CAZUGR010000100.1:0-1889 GCA_964620145.1 uncultured Candidatus Saccharibacteria bacterium | reverse complement strand
GCTTGTGCTCAATTCAATCTCCTTCACGCGGCAGGCCGGTTACTTCGGCGTTAGAGGGCTTGGAACCGCCCTCGAAAAATATTTTCAAAAAGTTCTTGACATTACGCGCGATGCGCGTATTATTCGATTCATGCAGTGCGTTTTGTGCTGCTACCGCGCCTCGGGTCACCAGGGGCTGGAGCCTCAAATGCTCGCTCTTCCCTCCGCCTCCTCCGCTCTCCGTAACCTCTTCGATGTCGCGCATCTCGCCGAGATCGCGGCTCCTGCAAATCGTGCCAAGTTGCGCACGTTCCGCGAGGCGGTCACCTCTGCGCGCCAGTACATGGCGGCCGAGCATGGCGCCAAGGCTGTCTATACCATCTGCCTCTGCGCAGACGGTACGCTCCAACTTGTGAGCGTCGGGCCGAAAGGCGGTATCAAACGCCTCTGGAACTTCGGCGCCCTGTAAAATGGGCAACCATCCAAACCGAGGCCCGAAAGGGCCTTCTTCAAATCCGGCGCCGCAAGAAATTCGAGCGGCACGCGAGGCCGCAGGTCTTTCGCAGACAGAAGCCGGCGCTCTTGTGCATACAACCTGCCGAGTGTGGCAGCAATGGGAGGCCGGTGACCGTCGCATGCACCCCGCATTCTGGGAATTGTTCAGCATCAAAACTGCCCTCTAACCCGGCAGTCCAGCGGACGCCGTACCGGCGCCGCTGACTTCTGCGTTAGAACTCAAAGCCCGCCTGCCCATGCACCAGATCTTGCACTGGCACTTGTGGCGGGGGAAAGTCCGGTACTCCAACCGTGGCCTCCCAAAGTGTCTTGGCTCCGAAGATGTATTTCTTCTCGTCATACTCGCGGCCGTCTCGCTTCCAGTTCGCCTGTGTGTCGGCTGTTCGCACAAGTCGCCACCCTGCGGCACGCATGCTTGCTCCGCCTTCTTCTGGCAGCGTGTAGGTAATCATCCGCTTGTACCCCAATGCCTTCGCCGCCCGCCATGCCGCGCCGTACAGCATGCTGCAGGCGTTTCGCGCGCCGTCCGTACAGCAGCGGTTAACCTCCAACGTCCACCCGTCGTCAAGGTGCCTAGAAACGGGTCGTCCAACAATTGCCACGCCGCGCACAACCCGTTCCGCATCGGCAACTGCAAGCGAAAACTTGTGCCCCTGAACTGGCTTGTGGTGACGGTGCAGCCTACCAACAAAGGCATTCGCTTGTTCTAGGCTCGTGGGCATGACTTCCAGCATTTGAGTTCTAACTAGTCGCTCAAGCGGACTGGCCGCCTGCGGCGTCCAGCCGCTTAGCTCCAACGTTAGGCCCATCAGCCTGCCAAGCTGCTCAACGTCAGGTCTTGGAACACGACAACGATGTACCCGTCATCTGTCTCATGGCTCATCGCCTCGCCTGCCCATTGGAGGTGCTGGATGCACTCACGCATGTGGTCATCAGCTTGGCACTGCGGGATTAGGTACTCGTCCGGTGCGCCTGTAGCCTCGGCTTCGCTGCGCACCAGTTCCTCGGCTGCAATCGTTGCGATTCGGTGCGCGCGGTCATCGGCGGCCTTAAAGGCCAGTTCGCGCAGTATCTTTTCTGCTGCATTCATGGGTTCACTCCGTGGTTTTTCGCGCTGCCTTCTGCGTGATCTGCAAATACCTGCTGGTCTGCCTTCAGTTCAATCCATCGAGGCACCATCCCGAGGGCCATCTCGGGATGGTTCATCATCCACACGATCATCTGATTCACTTGTAGCGGCAGGTTGTTGTGCGCTATGTGGATGCGCGATCCAGTTGATGTTTTCGCCTTGTAATCAGCCAAAATGGTCGTTTTCATGTGTCATCCTTTGTTTGGCTTGGCCTAACCGGGCGCTCAAGCGGACGGGCCTACGGCCCGCCGTTTAGCTTTGCGAT
>CAZUGR010000099.1:0-1912 GCA_964620145.1 uncultured Candidatus Saccharibacteria bacterium | reverse complement strand
GATGAGGTCAGTAATTTGTTTGAGAAGTTTTTTTTCTTCATAATCACAGAATGCAATAGCTACTCCGCTGGCGCCTGCTCTACCTGTACGGCCGATACGATGAACATATGTTTCTGGTTCGTTTGGAAGATCGTAGATAATCACGTGTGAGAGCAAATCCACATCAATACCTCTTGCCGCGATATCTGTAGCGACCAAAATTCTGATCGTATTGTTTTTCAGACTTGCCAATGCATTTTGTCTGGCGGTTTGTGATTTGTTTCCATGAATGGCAGCCGATGGGATGCCTGCTTTGGCAAGCGTCTCAGCAACTTTATTTGCTCCGTGCTTGGTCTTGGTAAAGACAAGTGCGTTCTTTATTTTTTTGTCTTGGAGAAGATGTAACAATAGATTTCTCTTTTGTTCTTTTGGGACGTAATATAAGGACTGACCTACGGTATCGACTGTCGAAGAGACTGGTGTCACCTTGACGGAAATAGGGTCTTTCAAGATCGTATGTGCGAGTTTCAAAATTTCTGGTGGCATAGTTGCAGAGAAAAACAATGTCTGTCTCTGTACTGGGATATGTGATATAATTTTTTTCACATCGTGGATAAATCACATGTCCAACATCCTATCTGCTTCATCCAAGACAAACATCTTGATATTGCGCAGATCGATATGCTTCTGGTTGATAAGATCGAGCAGTCTACCAGGTGTAGCGATCATGATATCGACACCTTTGCGAACTGCGTTGACCTGGTGCATCTGTGATACTCCGCCAAATATAACAGTGTGCGTGAGTCAGGCAAACTTCCCATAGGCAGCAAAACTTTCGCCGATCTGGATAGCGAGTTCTCTCGTTGGTGTGAGTATCAAGGCGTGAACATTTTTCTTGCCGTGTTGTGGTAATTTGGCTAATATCTGAATGATAGGTATCGCAAATGATGCGGTCTTACCTGTACCAGTTTGTGCACAACCAAAGAGATCTTTACCACTCAAGACGACTGGTATAGACTGTTCTTGGATAGGTGTTGGTGTAGTGTAACCCTCTGCATCAAGTGCCTTGAGGATAGGATCAATAAGATGGAGTTCTGAAAATTTCATAGAATAATGCGTGTTAAAATAATACTGCAATAGTATCCGATAGAGTATACTGTTCTCCTGACTGATTGTTATGGAGATTTTGTCATTTCGACTGGAGCGAAGCGGAATGGAGAAATCTCAAGCCCCGCAAGATCCCTCGACTACGCTCGGGATGACATACTATAATCTCTTGCTTTTGTCTCATTATTTTATATCGTGTCCATGTGCATGTATCTAGAGTAAGCGATAGAGATTAGGCTCGTCAAGCGCTTCAGCAACCGTCCCATTGGGGAAAGGTGCTAATTCCTACCCGGCATCGGGAAAGATATTATAAAAAGATGGACCATCTGATTGTAATGATTTCTTTCTCGAGCGGAAAGATTTTTTTTTATGTTTTGAGAAAAAGAAAATGAAGCATTACATCACCTGTGAATCCGTTACCGAATGACATCCTGACAAGATGTGTGACCAAATATCAGATGCAATCCTTGATGCCTGCCTAGCACAAGATCCCTTGTCCAGAGTCGCATGTGAGACGGTCACAACCACATGAATTGTCATCGTTGCTGGTGAGATTACGACCAAAGCAAATATCGATCATGAGTCTATCATTAGAAAAACAGTACTCGACATCGGCTACGATGGCGATGCAAAATATTTTGATGGAAACAATTGTGCAGTCGTCAATCTCTTGCACAAACAATCACCTGATATCGCCCAAGGTGTGGACACGGGTGGCGCTGGGGATCAAGGTATCATGTATGGATATGCGTCCGATGAGACGCCAAGTTTTATGCCCTTACCGATCTATCTAGCGCACAATCTGGCTAAGAAGTTGAGTGAGGTA
>CAZUGR010000098.1:0-1918 GCA_964620145.1 uncultured Candidatus Saccharibacteria bacterium | reverse complement strand
TTTTGAAGAGGCTGAACTTGTCGTCGGCCTAAGCGGCGTTCTTTGTCGCTACTTGGCGCGAAAGCTCTAATTGAAAGAGTCAACCGCTATCAAGGCCATGAACGCGGGCAGTGAAAAGCGGCGCTCCTTCGTCGGCCCGCTTTTCACTGCCGGTTATGGCGAACGTTATACGACATAGAGGGAATCGTGTTTTCTCAACGTATCGGTATTACCCCAATTGAGAAATTGGTCCAACTACGGCCCATCGATGACGACCTGCGGAATACTCTTTGGAGCCTTCTCACCGCCTACTACTGGGACAAATTTAATCGCCGTAAATACTCCGAGTTCGGAGAGCGTGGTGATCACATTTCTGGTAGCAACCTTGGTGGCCTCTTTACGTCATTGTGGGTCCATTACTTCAAGAAACCAATAGATAGCATTCCGGAGTATTTCTGGGTTTACTCCGTTTCGTGTGGAACCGCCTCGGCGCCACAACTCCTCCCGCAGAGCCCTTCGGGCGCCCCCACCCCTAGCCTGCACCCAAGGGCGGGGAAGTCCTCGCCGCCGGACGTGCGCGGGAGCCGGCCGCAGACAGCCGCGACCAGCCCCAAGCCCTGCAGCGTATTAGCGGTTCGGGCGGATCACAGCCGGGCCCAGCGGGTAAGGCGGGTTTCCACACGAAACGACATAGACCCGTATTTCTACGATTCTGGCGGCGGCCTTAAGACCTTACGGGACTTCTACTCTTCGCAGAAAGGCTGGACAATGGCTTGGCCTAACAAAAAAATGCAGCCGACCCAAAAAACGCTGCGCGTTTTTCGGTCGGCTGATTTTAAGCGCTATGAATGAACATGTCATATGCCTGAAACACTAGATTTTTATCAAGTGCTTGGCGTTTTGCCCAACGCAGAGCCTGCTGTCATAAGAGCCGCATACAGGGCGCTAATAAGCATTTATCACCCAGACAGGAATCAATCCCCTGATGCTATTATCAGAACAAATGAACTCAATGCCGCTTACGCTGTGCTAGGGGACAGTGCAAAGAGGGCTGAATACGATAAATCAAGCGAACCCACTAGAAGCAAAGCAAACACATCAGAATTTGAGGAGAATCAGCCATTCCAAGAAGACCCGCTCGAGAAAGATTGGAAGGTGGCGACTGAGTTCTATCCAGATCTTCAGAAACATCACCTTGACCTTGAAAAGATATCATGGCGACTTGCATTCACATTTAAGGTCAAGATCCTTGAGAGTCAAAAATTTAAAGACTCACAGGAAATTGCCGCACAACTGAAACATGACTATCTAGGTCGCTATTTTGGCAGCGATCCGGATATCGTTATCTATGCTGAAAACATAATCAGAGCCAGAGAAATTGAGGTCGCACTATATTTGAATAATGTCATCGGGGTAATGGGCAAGAGCATTGGCATAAAGAGTATTCGTGCCAACATAAACAATAAATTTCCATCGCTAGCGAGCAAACTCGAAGGCAGACGGCTTTTCCAGCAGATTTTCAGAGAATACTCGAATGTGGGCAACGAAATCGCAGCAACCCAACTTATTAGTCTTCATGGAGGCAAGGTAGAATTAAGGCTTTTCAGTTCCAAAATAACGCTTCGTTTGCATGGCAAGACGTTCAACTTTAATAATTCTCAAGATTTCTGCAGTTTTGTCAAAAAAGAATTTTCTTCGAAGTATGCATAACGAGCGCTTCGAGAGAGGCGCTCCAACAGCCGGCTTCGCCGCCTGTTTCCGCGCCCCTCAAGCTAAACGTTGGGCATTTCAGGGGGAAAGCAGGTGAGCATACGCTGTCGCGGCCGAAGGCCTTGCCCGTGGGACGCTGCGCTGCCAAGCGCGGCGCGTGCCGTTCGAAGCCTCATTGCTGCTTGCGCGGACTCGTGGTGGGCGGTCGTCGTAATCCCGAGGCGTCGCT
>CAZUGR010000097.1:0-1926 GCA_964620145.1 uncultured Candidatus Saccharibacteria bacterium | reverse complement strand
AGCCCGAGGAGCTTGAATCGTACGCGCCATGGCATGGTCCACGAACAGTGAGCATGCGCGAGGCGACAAGAGCACGTCCTGTTCGACGTCACCAATACTGCCGTAGATCCAGTCCCGCTGCGTGAGCGCAGTTCGGCGAGATGACTGCTGAGAGTCCGGTCGGACAGCCCATGCTTCGCGAACAACCTGCCCGAGTAGATCAAGCGCGCGCCCAGCGATCCCGAACGAACCGGCGCGGATGCTGTTGCCGACCGCGTCCTTCAAGGCCGCGATCTCGCGGCTGGTTTCCTCGTCCGACGTCACGGAGCCCACCGGCTCGAACTCGATGCTTTGTTCAAGCCACATCACGACTCGGTCACTTGATGCCTGATCGAGCTCCCCCGAGGGGAAGACATGGAATGCAACGTCCCCGACTCGTGTACGGTCGCCGGGCTCGACATGCAGGACGATTTGTGGCCTTGAGTACTGCTCCTCGCCATGCCTCATCTCGGAGTCGCGCGAACTCTCTTCATTGGCGCGAGGGGAAATCAGCTCAAGGGCGCGCCGGACAGGTTGCGGCTTGATCCGCCTGACGATCAGCCCGTCACGCGGTACCAGTACTCGGAAGCTGGCGCGACCAACGGAACTGGCCGTTCGCGAGAGACCGACCTCGAACAGCGGCTCCATCTGTCGCCAGGCATCCGCGTATCGGCTCGCGGTCCTGTCCCTGCGGCCAGTCAGGCTGCGTACAAGGGAGTCTCGAACCATCTCATCCAGCCGAGAGGGGTTCGCGTACAACTGAGTCAGGCGATGGTACGAAACCACCATCAGGACGACAGTCGCACCGAACCAGAACATGCCCACGAGCGTGCCCATACCCGTCGACAGCCACAACGTCTCGATGCCGATGAGGACGTTTGCCGCGAGTCCGACAGCCACGAACCGTGTGCCGAAGACATACGCGAACACGCGGGCCCTGGAGGCTCCGATCGCAAGTGGGGCCTCGCTGAACAGCTGAGCAGCGATGGAGAGTCCAGCGAACCCGACCGCGAGGAATGTGGTCTGGACCTGCCATAGGATCCCGAGACCGTCGCTCGAGCCGAACCCCTCATGACGCCATTCGGACGGTGCGACGAACTGGAGAAGAAGAAGCAGTCCCAGGCTCAGCCCGAAGATCAAGGCCAGCCACAGAGTGTTCCTGTTCTTCACTGGCTCCGCACACTCGCTGCCGAGTTGGAGCCCGTCTCTCTATCGGGGTTCGACTTCTCAAGCTCGCGCCAGCCGGGAACCATCGCCGTCATCATGGCCGCAAAGGACTTTCCGTGCGAGCGGTAGCGGAGGTGGAGAAGCTCATGAACGACCACGTAGTCCTGAAAGTCCTCAGACATCTCAACGAGATCTTGGGCCAGTGTGATGACGCCGTCAGGGGCGCAGGAGCCCCATTTCGCCGGCAGTTCCGCTACTTCGACATGCGTTGGGTTCACGTGGAGCCTCTTGGCCCAACGCATCGTTCTGCGAACTAGCTGCTGGTCTTGCGTCAATGTCATCCGACGCGGGCTCACTGGCCTGCCTCCAAGACGTGCATGATCTGATCGATCACCTGTAAACGGGGTTGCGGCGGCAGGGTCACGAGCGGCTTATACAGGCTCGTTCGCAGCATTCGCTTCTCATCTGGATTCTGCTGCCAGTGGGGGTACTGATCTAGTGTCGCCTCCACTTGACCGGCGACCCAACGGAAGTCAATCGGCACACCGGTCAGGGAATCGTCGCGGCTCAGGAGCCAATAGACCGAGAACCCCAAGTCCGAGAGTCCGCTCTCCTCAGCCGCCTCTCGAGCCTGCTGCTTCTCCTCGGCCAGTGCTCGGATCTCGTCCAGCGCGGCAAGGCCGGTCACCTTCCGTTCCTCAAGGTTCGCGATGACTCGGTCGGCCTTGTCCTTGATGCTCT
>CAZUGR010000096.1:0-1958 GCA_964620145.1 uncultured Candidatus Saccharibacteria bacterium | reverse complement strand
AGTTCCTGCATGTGGAACCCGAAACTGACCTCGCGCCACACCAGCCACCCGGCGAGCAGCGGCAGCAGCAGCACCGCCAGCCCCAACCCGATCGCCACCGGTTCCCCGGTCATGATGAAGTCCCAGCCGCGCCAGGCCACGAGGACCGCGTACACGGCGAAGGCGCCCGCCATGACCAGCGCCACGCGGCGTGCGGTCATGCGAGTCCCAGGAAGGAGTCCAAACCCACGGTCAGGCCGGGATGCTCGCCAACCTTGCGGACCCCGAGCAGAACCCCGGGCATGAACGATGCCCGGTCGAGGCTGTCGTGACGGATGGTCAGCGTCTCCCCCACACCGCCGAGCAGCACCTCCTGATGCGCCACGAGCCCGCGCGCACGTACGGAGTGCACGGTCACGCCCTCGACCTGCGCGCCCCGGGCGCCGTCGAGTGCCGTCGTCGTCGCATCCGGAGACGGACGCCCCTCTCGGGCTGCGGAGATCATCTCCGCCGTACGCACTGCCGTCCCAGACGGTGCGTCCACCTTGTCCGGATGATGCATCTCGATGACTTCCACGGATTCGAAGAAGGGGGCGGCTGTGGCGGCGAACCGCATCATGAGCACGGCACCGATGCTGAAGTTGGGTGCAACCAGTACGCCGACATCGGGGTGCCCTTGCAGCAAGTCCTCGACCTGCGCCAGACGCGCGGTGTCGAAGCCGCTGGTCCCCACCACCACATGGACACCGGCCGGGACACAGTGCCGCAGTGTCTCCATGACAACGTCGGGGGCGGTGGAGTCGACGACCACGTCGCAGTCGTCGACGAGGTCGAGGGGGTCTCCGAGATCGACCTTCGCCAGGACCTCCATGTCGTCTGCGGCATCAACCGCGGCACAGACAGTGCTGCCCATGCGACCGGCGGCACCGACTACTGCGACCCGGATCATGCGTCCTCCTCCGTCGGACCGACCACCACTTCCACCGCGGGCGAGGTGAGCACCTCGTCGGCAAGCGCACACCCCTCGTCGGTGGTCACTGCGTCGACCCGCGCCAGTCCCTCGTCCAGGCCGACGATCGTCTCCCCGAACAGCGCACGTGTACCCAGTCGCATCAAACGCATGCCGGGATCCTCGAGATCGAGCACGATCTGACCCTTCACCTGGCTCTTCGCCGCCTCGACCTCGTCGGCCGACAGGCCCGCGCTGGCCACCTCGTGAAGGACGGCCTCGATGACCTCGCGCGTCTGGTCGAGTTTCTCGGGTGCACACCCGGCGTGGACGCCGAAGACCCCGGCGTCGCTGTAGCTGGCGCGGAAGGCGTTGACCGAGTAGGCGAGACTGCGCCGCTCCCTGACCTCCTGGAACAGCCGACTGGACATCCCGCCGCCCAGGATCGTGTGCAGGACGGCCATGGCGTAACGCCGGTCATCCCCGCGAGCCGGCCCGCTGTGCGCACGCAGGAGGTTCACCTGCTCGAAGGCCCGGCCCACGCGCGCCCTTCCGGAACGTGGTGCTTGCGGCGCCTTCGACACCTTGGGTGAGCGCACGGGCGAATCCGCGAGACCGAACGCTCTGGTGACCGACGAGACCACCTTGCGGTGGGAGGCGTTGCCCACCACCGTGATCACGTAGTTGTCGGGGGTGTAGTAGCGCCGGTAGTGGCCACGCAAGGCCGAGGTGCGCATGGTGGCCACGCTGCGGGCCGTACCCGCGACCGGCCCGGCGAGCGGGTGGTTGCCGAACAGTTCGCGCTCGAGTTCCGTGCGCCCGAGGTCGAGCGGGTCGTCCTCGCTCATCGCGATCTCTTCGAGGACGACACCCCGTTCCGCCTCGATGTCGGAGGTCCTCAGCAGCGACGCGCCCAGCATGTCCGCGAGGACGTCGATCGCCACGTCGAGATGCTCGTCGAGCAGCCGGACGTGATAGCAGGTGTACTCCTTGGTGGTGAAGGCGTTGATCTCCCCGCCGAGGCCCTCGA
>CAZUGR010000095.1:0-1965 GCA_964620145.1 uncultured Candidatus Saccharibacteria bacterium | reverse complement strand
CCAGACTTGTGCGCTATCGATAACGATGTAAATCCGCGCGATTATCTTGGACGCTTTCTGGTCGACAGTCTTGTGCACGACAAAAAAGCCCTTGAATATTTGCTGGATGTTGTGGGAGAAGATTCGATTGCGCTGGGTACCGATTATCCATTCCCGTTGGGTGAAGACGAACCGGGCAAATTGATTGAGTCACTCAATATTGCCGACTCTGTAAAAGCTAAGCTACTTGGAGGCAACGCTCTTTCGTGGCTTAAAATTCCCGACACAGTTTGTTAACGTCGGTTCCCACGGGCTCATTGCTTAGGTATAATTCAGAGCGAGCTCATGATACAAACCTACGAAAAGCCTCTGATAGAGATTTTACGCTCGCAAGGACGCGACGAGCAGGATATCGCGCTTGCTCAGAAAGCCTATGATTTCGCGCACAAAGCACACGATGGTCAATTGCGCAAATCAAATGACCCCTATATTATTCATCCAGCTGAGGTAGCTTGCATTCTGGCGGAGCTGAATGCAGATATTCAGACTATTTGCGCTGCTTTGATGCACGATGTACTGGAGGATTGCGAAGTTACTGCCAAGGAGATGGAAAAAGCTTTTGGCACAGATATTCTTCGCATCGTCGAAGGGGTTACCAAACTTGGCAAATTCAGTTTCAGTTCAAAAGCTGAGCGTCAGGCAGAAAATTTTCGCAAACTAATAGTCGCAATAGCCGATGATTTCAGAGTAGTTCTTGTCAAAATGGCTGACCGGCTCCATAACATGCGCACGCTTGATCATATGGCTCCGCACAAGCAAGCAGAAATAGCCAAGGAAACGCTCGAAATTTACGCTCCTCTCGCAAACAGATTCGGACTTGGTGAGATGAAGTGGGAGTTGGAAGATCTGGGCTTGCATTATTTGCATCCAGACGAATTTGACGGACTCAAGAAAATCGTTGCAGATACTCGTGAAGAGCGAGAAATTCTGATTCGCGATATCATCGAAAAGCTGGAAGTAGAACTCAAAGAGCGCGGTATTAAGGCTGAAATTGTCGGACGTCCCAAACACTTGTTTGGTATCTGGCTCAAAATGAAGAAACAGCAAAAGTCTTTTGAAGAGCTCTACGATGTGCTTGCAATTCGTGTCATCATCGATTCTAGCGAAAAGGAATTTTGTGAAATCGGAAAAGACCCCGATACTCAGAAATGCTATGAAGTCATGGGAGTAGTTCACCATTTGTTTACACCCATTCCGGGGCGATTCAAAGATTATATTGCCATGCCTAAATTCAACAATTATCAAAGTCTTCATACCGCGGTTATTGGTCCTAAAGGCAGACGAGTCGAAATACAAATTCGCACAAGACGTATGCACCACATTGCTGAATACGGTATTGCTGCGCACTGGAAGTATAAAGAAGGTGGCGCTGGTAAAGCCGATTCTGACGGCGATAGAAAAATTGCCTGGTTGAGACAGTTGGTCGATTGGCGCCAGGAACTGGATGACGCCAACGAATATATGGAAGAAGTGAAAATCGATCTCTTTTCAGATCAGGTTTTTGTTTTTAGTCCGGGCGGTGATGTAATAGACTTGCCTACTGGTTCTACGCCTATCGATTTTGCTTACAGAATTCACACTCATGTAGGACATTCGTGTGTTGGTGCTCGCATCAACGATCGTATTGTGCCACTAAATACGGTGATGAAGAATGGTGATATTGTCGAAATCATCACTGGCAAAAATACCCACCCAAAAATGGACTGGCTCAATTTTGCCAAAACTCACTCTGCCAAGAGTCGCATCAGACAATGGTTCAAGAAGCACCATCGCGAAGAGCACATACAGCAGGGACGTCAGATGCTCGAGTCCGAACTCGGCAAAGGTAATCTTGATGAAAGTTTGACAGCCGAACGCATTCAAGAAATCGGGAAAAAGCTCAATCTCAAGAAGATGGACGATATCCTCGCGGCTGTAGGCTACGGC
>CAZUGR010000094.1:0-1968 GCA_964620145.1 uncultured Candidatus Saccharibacteria bacterium | reverse complement strand
GCTCGCTGGCCCGGGTCGCGGTCCCCACCAACAACGGCAGCTACCTGCTGCTGCTCAGCCCCAGCGGCGGCCAACGCTGGGTCGTGGAACGCATCGTGGCCCCCGAGGCCGTCTCCCAATGAAGTCACGGCAGGGGCTGCTGACCGCGACCGCAGCATTGATGGCCCCAGTGCTGGTCGCCGGTTTACTGGTCGGCGTAACCCTGGTCAGCACCGCGGCCGCCTGCGCACCCGACGGTGCGGCCGCCACCATCAACCCCGACGCGGTCCCCGACGGACCCATCGCCGGGTTCGACCACGACCAGCTAGTCAACGCTGCCTGGATCATGAAAGCCGCCGTCGACCTGGGGTTGAGCCTGCGCGACCAGCGGATCGGAGTGATGACCGCCATCGGTGAAAGCACCCTGCGGGTCCTCGAGCACGGCGACGCGGCCGGCCCGGACAGCCGCGGGCTGTTCCAGCAGCGCGACAACGGTGCCTGGGGCAGCCTGGCCGACCGGATGGACCCCTACACCTCCGCCACGAACTTCTTCACCGCACTCGCCCGGATCGGCGGGCGGGCGTCGATGCAGCCCACGATCGTCGCCCACCGCGTCCAGGCAAACGCCGACCCGTACCACTACACCCCGTTCTGGAAGCCGGCCGTACAGATCGTCGCCGCCCTCAGCAGCACCGACAGCATCAACCGCATCGACAGTGTCGATGACCCGTCACAGGCGGCTGCGAGCTCTTACGGCCTGGGCGATGTGCGGCCACAGACCGCGGTGGTGGCCAACACCCTTGGGCGGATGTTCGACATCACAACCGTCGGCGGGTACCGCGGCGGGGACACCGACCCCTACGGGCACACCGCCGGGCTGGCCCTGGACTTCATGACCGACGACATCCCGGCCGGCAAAGCCACCGGCGACGCGCTGGCCGCCTACGCCAAAGCCCACCACGCCGAACTCGGCGTGCAGTACATCGTGTGGCGCCAGCACATCTGGAACATCGCCCGCGACGACGAAGGCTGGCGGGCCATGCCCGACCGCGGCAACCCCACCGACAACCACATGGACCACGTACACCTGTCCCTGACCGGTGACGGCTCCACCTCTCCGGTCGTCGACGACACGACCGACTGCCTGCCGGCCGGGGCGATCAGCGCCGACGAGGTCGACAAACTGATGCCGGCCGGGCGGACCAACCCCCGCAGCGCCACCGAGGCTATCGCCTGGGCGCAAAAGCAGATCGGCCTCACCGTCCTGCCCGACGGCACACCTCAAAGTGGGCACTGCCTGCGGTTCGTCACCCTGGCGTTCGGCTACGGCAGCGGCTACCTCTACGCCTACGACGTCTGGACCCACGCCCCGGAGAGCCTGCTGCACCGCGGTGACTGGAACCCGCCGCCCGGTGCGGTCGTTGTCTGGTCCAACGCCGGCGGCCTGGGTGGTGGTGCCGGGCATATCGCGATCTCCATCGGCGGCGGGGAAATGATCTCCACCAGCGGCAGCACCGTGCGAATCATGCCCATCCGCGCCAACAACTACGTCCCTGACGGCAACTACGTCGGTTGGATGCCGCCCCTGATCACCGCATGAGCACGCGAAAGGAAAGGAACGCGATGACCGCTGAAGCAGATATCACCGTGCACCCCGACGGGTCCGGAAGCGTGCACCTGGCCGGGCGGATCTACCCGCTGGCCGAAGGCGACGAGAGCGTCATGGACATCGTGCACCAGGGCCGCTACCTGAAGCTCGCGCGGCCGCGCCGCCTGGTGTTCGAGTTCGGCGTGGCCGGCTTCGACGCCGCGCCGACGCAGGTCACCCTGGACATTGAACCGCTCGGCCCGCAGGCCTGCGAGCTCACGCTCGACCATGCGCTGGGCGACTCCGAAGAGGCGCACCAGGGCGCGGCCGCGGCCCGTCGCGGCTGGCAGTCCCTGCTGGAGGCGCTGGAGCGCGAGTTGTTCCCGCGCCGCGTCGCCCTG
>CAZUGR010000093.1:0-1999 GCA_964620145.1 uncultured Candidatus Saccharibacteria bacterium | reverse complement strand
TTTGCTCTTCAATCCATGAAATATTCGACGATACCCAAAGGAAAGTTTTTCATCTCATTTCGATTTCTTTTCTTGTTTGCTACTATAGCAACATGCACGATTCCGGCCAGTGAAAATCTCAGGAATGAAGTCAACATAAGTTTCCACTCCTTGGATTCAACTGCAATGTTGTAAATCAGTGAGTTTTTTGACTTTTGTACTTCCCCATCAAGGCCCGATTTTGAACTTCCATCAAGATGGACTTATTCTATCCAAATAACGATAGGAATAGTGTTCAGAAGCTCTAGAAAGGTACTATGATTCATCTCATGGCTAAAATTGTTCATGTCTGTGCTCTTCTCAGATTGTATCGTTTTACCTTGAATTGTTTGGAGGCCCCTTTCCAACTAGATAGGACCGAGATCCACGATTCCGGCCAGTGAAAATCTCAGGAATGAAGTCAACATAAGTTTCCACTCCTTGGATTCAACTGCAATGTTGTAAATCAGTGAGCTTTTTGGGTTTTGTACCCCCACACTGCATGTTCCCAGGGTAATTTCTCCATTGTTATCAAACAGAGCATCTCTTTCACGAGCATTAGCAAGATAGATAAATTATAAAGCATCTCAAACACAACAAAAGTGAAAATAAAGGATAGTTATTTGTTAGAATTGCTAATAGGTTAAAAATGCACTGATGTATTGTTTGGAAATTGAAATGTTACATAAGCATTTGTTTTGACATCAAAATTGCCTGATTCATCTTTTATGTTGTTGTTGAATAAATGAACGACATTGCTACAGCTGTCACGATTGTCTGGAATACAGATCTGGCAAGAATGGTATATTCTTTCAGTCCGTTGTGTAGAGTTGGTAACCTGCAGAGTAAAATAGTAATTTTTCACAATAATATTGAGATAAACGCAAACAGGAAAACTTGGAATCACTTCGTTGCAAGTCTTTTCTAATTTCCGTCCGTTCTTCTTCTGGTAAATGAATAGTTGTGAAAGAGCTTAAAAAAGTAATCTCTGGTGATGATGACAGACGCTGCATCTTGTTCGGAAAATTGCCCGTAATCACGCTTCCGCTATGACGTTTTGAAGCGATTGTATTGCTGTTTTTCATGTATATTCATCGAATAAGAAGACAATGGAGTTGTGCATTTATGATGATTTTTGTGTTCATTCATCATAGCAATAAGCTTAGGTCGATTGGCTGTATGCTTCCAAAGGCACTGTAAATTCCTATCGATTGCAAATCTGAATGTTTCCGAGTCTTGTTGTACGGCTTGTTTGGTTAGATGGCTATTCGCAGTAAAATCTGTACCAGAGTCATATTTTCGGGGATATCGTAGAATTTTAATGCGATACCTCTCTTTCCCCCTTGGGGATTTTGTAGGAAATCACGTGTGGAGGAGTGGTATGAGGAAGGTATTCATTCATTCGATCGAAAGTAATCCTTTTTAGACGGACAATGATAATGAAATAAATTTCACTCAAATTTGGTGTTGTAAGGAAAATCGAGATTCGAAAAAGTGATCGTGTTCATGAAAACCCAAATTTACTATTAGAAAAGTTGTGCACCTTTTTCGAAGCAATGCTTTGCAATGAAGATCAATGACAGTAAATTCATCCATGATAGATTCAGACAGTATAAATCATGGGCTTTCTAATGAGCTATTGATCATTTAAAATGGTGCAAGATAGAAGGGTGCAATTCTGCGTGAAAAAAATTTTACCGTTTATGATCGCACCAGCTTGTAGTAATAATACCTCCAACTTTTTCTTCATTACTGAAGATAATTGTTTTGCAATACATAAACATGATGTTACAAATTTTGGAACCACCCCAGTAATAGGCAGCATTGTATGAACCGAGCAATTTCAATAGTTCTTGTATGAAAGATACAATACGGAATAGCAGCTTTTCATTGGTAAAATTGTGACCCTCCAAAATTGTGCGCCATATGGAAATTCATTTGACGGAAAGGTATATTTAGCAAATATTTTGGAAGTTTATAC
>CAZUGR010000092.1:0-2012 GCA_964620145.1 uncultured Candidatus Saccharibacteria bacterium | reverse complement strand
ACCGAACCAAGCATCATATAGAGCCGGTCGAATTGCACGTTAAATATCACCCCAGGGGCAGTGGTAAGTAGTCGCACCCGTAAATCACCATTGGTATCCACATAGTCGTGCATATTAAAACCGGTAATAGACGTCTCGTTCATCGCAAACGCATAATCAGTATCGGTGGTACAGGCCGAACCAGTGGTGGTCGCTGTTCCCTTCTCCCATATTCCATCAGTAAAATTATATAGATAAAACGCAAAGGTGAGTGCAGTGTTTGAAACGCACATTTCGGGAGACAGCAATACCGTATTCATACCCTCATATGTCCGGACATTTTTGAAGGTAAAATACATATCGACCGGATTATTGATCGATGGCATCGGGATGGTCATTCGTGTATTATCTGAACCAGTTACCGTTGTATACGGTGCTCCGATGAGATGTCGCACACCATTGGTGATAGTCCCCGCCGAGGTGGTTGCAAAATCGGCCGGTTCGTAAACTGGATCTATCGCCATTTCGACCTGAATATAATCAGTACGATGAACAACAGCCGAATTCACTGTTGAATAGGTACGGATGAGCACACGACCATTGCTACTATTAATAAAGTTCGACACTGGCGTCGCTACTCGTACATTACTCGTCGTCCAAAAGTAGCCGTCGTAAATCTCATATACACGCGCTGTGTCAGTAGTGTTCGTGTTGTTGGTGCGGATTGGTTGCAGATGTCGCCATCCACCGCCAGTACAGTTCGCGTCCGCGGCTAAGAATACATCCGTGGAGTCAGACCAGTCACAAATGAGGTTGCTATACGCATTGCCAGTGGTTACGTTACTATCTTCGATCGTTATGATCATCTTGTTGGCACCTCGTTGTTCCACCCCATCAAAGTAAAAGAGTTTACTGAGACCACTCGGGGTACGAGCGGTTTCCCAGTAGTTCGTATCATTACCAACCGTACCACGCCATGACGGGATATTACTCACCGAAGCAGCTTGTTCGGTACCAGTCTGTAACAACCCTCCAGTCGGACCATATTGACTCACCGCGAGCGCAGTGGCTGGTGTCAGGCCATCATGCACGACAGTCTGTAATGTAGCGGTATCAATACCGCCATCATGCAATAGACTACTGACCTGAAAGACGACCAGTACCAAAAGAAAAAACCACCAGAATGAGCGTAGTGACGGCTGCATATACGTTAGTATACCGTATCAACGACCGAAACAAATTGAAAATCAATCTCATTTGGTGTCACAAAATATGCTCCGCTCCGCAAAGGTATCTTGGTCGCCAATCGTGCATCATCGAGTGTTTCTGAAAACATAGTTCCAGCAATAAAATCATAGCCAACGAGACTTTTTCCGTCATAGGCCAGATAAAACAGGGTGTCATCAAATACCGCCAGCGGACTGGTCGGCAAAAAAGTACCGTAACTGGCTAAGCGTGTCACCGACACTATCTCATTATTAGTCTGCCAGAGCCATAAAGCCGACTCACCTTCTTCGTTAGTAGTAATCACAATGTCGCCGCCAGTTGTCACTGATAGCTGCCGAAATGCACCCCCACCAATATCTACTACCACACGCTCACGAATCTCTCCTCGCTCGGTCGTGGTGGCGATCTCCAATTCATGAATACCAAGCGGCAGACCTCCGGGCGGTATAACTACTTCATACTCACCAGTAGCCGATACTTCAAGCGTGGCCGCGACACTCGTCGTGCCAAGACGTACGAGTGGTGTTATGACCACTTCTGTCGTTGTGGCCGTCGCTAGTATCTCAACTGGTTCTGTTGTGGTGGAGGTTTCAGGCTCGGCGACCTCAGCTTCGGTGGTAGTTGCTATTGGTACTGCCTCGACTGTGGCGACGGTGTCTTCAGCCGCATACGCAACGAACAGCCGTAACCATGAGGTGAATGGCGCTGGGGTTTCTATTATCTCTGCATCAGGTAATGCTGGTGATAACTCACCTTCTGTTGCCGCCGTTGGTGGCTCTGTTGTTGATGCCTCACCGGACTCTATG
>CAZUGR010000091.1:0-2019 GCA_964620145.1 uncultured Candidatus Saccharibacteria bacterium | reverse complement strand
TATCACGTGCAGTTGAGGCTCGAGTAGATAAGCGGCCTATTCTGTCTGACCTGCGTGAATCTGGATCGATCGAGCAGGACGCTGACCTCGTGATGTTTTTGCATCGGCCCGAGTACTATGAGCAAGATAATCCGGAGCTTCGCGGCCTTGCGGAACTGATTATCGCTAAGCATCGAAACGGCGAAGTGGGAACGATCAAGCTCGGGTTCCGGGCCCGATACACCCAGTTCGGAAACTTAACTAAGTCCGCGTCTGGCCCGGGTGGGGTTCCATCCGGTGCACCTGGAGGTATGCCGGCAGCGGTTCCGGGGACTGGAATGGCAGCCCCAGCGGGCGCCCCAATGCCAAGTCCGGGCTTTGGTGCTGGTCCGGCTAGTTCCGGACCACCTGTGGGTGGGTTCCACGACGATGGACCGGTGTAGGACCGCCGTAGTTTTCAATATCCGAAAGGTTGGTCAATAGACCATGGCAGTAACAGTGCTTGTTGGCGCCCAGTGGGGCGATGAAGGTAAAGGTAAGCTTGTTGATCGTCTCAGCGAGCAGGCTTCGCTGGTAGTTCGATACCAGGGCGGAAACAATGCCGGTCATACCATCGTGCGCGATGGTGAACGATGGAGCTTTCACCTTGTTCCAAGCGGAATCCTCCATGAAGGAACATTGTGCGCCTTGGGTAACGGCGTAGTCATCGACCCACTGGTTCTCCGGAGAGAGGTTGATGGTCTTGTGTCCGCCGGGATGGATGTCTCTCGACTCCGGATCTCGCCTCAGGCGCATGTGATTATGCCGTATCACGTTGCTCTGGATGACGCCCGCGAACGGTCGAAGACCGAGGTCCACTCCGACAGTGCCGCCATCGGAACCACTCGTCGAGGTATTGGCCCGTGCTACACGGACAAAGCAGCCCGGCGCGGAATCCGCGTTGAGGACCTCTTCGACCCGCAGACGCTGCGTTCCCGGATCAATGACTCACTTGCTGAGACCAATCTCATGTTGACCAGGGTCTATGGTCACGAAGGCTTTTCCGCCGACGCACTCTACGATGCCGTTCGCGCTCATACAGAGTTTTTCGAGCCGTATCTTGCAGATGTTGGTGAGCTTGTCGTTCAAGCCCACGGCCGTGATGAAGAAGTGCTGCTCGAAGGCGCCCAGGGCACTCTGTTGGACGTGGATCACTGCACCTATCCTGTTGTTACGTCGTCTTCTCCAATCGCAGGCGGGGCCTGTATCGGGGCTGGTATTGGACCAGTCCTCATTGATCGGGTGATCGGTGTAGGGAAGGCATATGTGACACGCGTTGGTGCGGGCCCATTCCCGACAGAGCTCTCAGGGGATCTTGCAGAGTGGATCGTCAAGACCGGGGGAGAGTATGGAACGACCACGGGCCGAACTCGGCGCGTTGGGTGGCTTGACCTTCCAGCTTTGACTCGGGCCGTTCGCTTGAATGGAATAACCGAGCTTGCCATAACCAAGCTCGATGTACTTGGTGGGCTGGATGAGATCAAGATCTGCACCGACTACTCCGTAGACGAGTCGGAGGCCCCAATGCCATGGTCTCAGGCATGGTTCCGCTCGGCGCAGCCAAAGTACGAAACGCTCGAAGGTTGGGGTACTGAAGTTTCAGACGCCCGGGAGATTTCGGACCTTCCACCCAGCCTCTTGGAATTCTTGGAGATCGTTGGCAACACTACGGGCGCGCCAGTGACGTATGTCGGCGTTGGCCAGGATCGTAAGGCTCTTGTCGAAATGGACGCTCCCAGTCTGGTGAAATCTTAGGACTGTCATGGTAGTGGGCGTGGTCGTTACAGGGACTGCGCGTAGAGTTTGGGCGCTTTCAGGACCAAAACTCAACGCGCACGGTACTTTCGTGCCCAAACTTTACGCACAGGGCTAAAAGCTACACTCATGGATGGTTGCCCCAGCTTGCGATCGATCGCTCGTCTGGCAAATTCCTAGTGCGGGCGCGGATTGACCAAGAACGCTGCCGGTGACCTTATGCATCACCCAGTGTCTAGATTTGGT
>CAZUGR010000090.1:0-2037 GCA_964620145.1 uncultured Candidatus Saccharibacteria bacterium | reverse complement strand
TTTAGAATCCCTGTTCTGGTTGTAGTTAGCAAAACTCAGGAAGAAGAGATTTGAACTCTTTTGTGGGTCCATCAAGGTTAATAAGGTACTCACCAATGAATACTATTGCCTTACCACTATCCTCGAATTCTACTGTTTTTGACACCCCCGAAAATTTATCAGTGAATTCTACCTTATTGCCTTTAAGGACCATAAGGAGTCCACCTCCGACGTGGTTGCAGTACAGTTCATCCATTTTGTCAGCTCCTTTTAGGCCGAGTTACCTTGTATCCAAGGGCGTTTAGAGCTTTGATAATCGTTCTCTCATTCTCTTCCTTCTCAAGCAAACGTTCAACTAAACGTTCGCTAATGATCTCGTTATCTACTACGATTGAGCCACTCTCAATCAAAGCTTCCTCAAGACTCTTGCGAGTCTCGGGGTTCTCCACAAGCTTTTCAGCACGCTTCTTTGTCAGGGCCTTCGGAATGGATACCACCCCATTAGGAGTTTCTTTTTTGGTAGACTTCTTTTCCGGCTTTTTCTTTTCTACCCAACCTGCCTTATAGGTGTCTTCAATCCACTTGACATAACGGTCGAGGTAGATAACCCACGTCAACTTATTAGCACGGGCGGTCTCAATCTCAGCGGGAGAAGAAGCTTTCCCCTCCTTGATTGCTTCTTTCTCCAAGAAGGATTTAACATCCTTAAAGGCAACTCCCTTTCCACGGATATAAGCAAGAATCCTTGCTCTTTTTTCATGGATGGTCAAATAGCCGATTTCGCACTCAACGATTTCATGAATAATACGCATGTTCTTTCCTCCTAAAAAAGGAATTGTCTTTTTTTAAGACTATCCACCCCAATGGTAGACAGCCTTAGGTGTCTAATTTCATTAGACAGCCTTTCCTTGGGTGTATTTGTTAATTGTTATTTGTTGTAGTAAACCCTAACCTCTGGTCCTGCATATGCCATTAGCTCATTAAACCAAAGATCGGTGTCTTTTTTAGAAAGGAATTTAACAGTATTCCAATACTTATTGAAGTTTTCATAGTTAAGAAAACCTTTAGTAAAAAGGTCGTTCAATTCCGCTTTTATAAGAATTTTTTTCATGGTTTCTCCGTTTGTAAATACACCCAAGGAAAGATTGTCTAGTAAGAAAAACCCCTTGGATTCCTAGAATTCCATGACTAAAAGCTTGTTGCATCGCAGATGCGACGCCTACATGGTCAGTTAGATGCCGACGCCAGTAAATGCCGACGCCAGTAAATGCCGACGCCAGTCGGCGTCATCTCGGCGTCATCTCGGCGTCACTATCACCTAGGATTCCAAGGGGGTGTCTTAACTTGGCCGTCTGATTCCCTTCAGCAAAAGCTGAGAAAGGTTGGTTAAAAGTATCTAACTAGCCTTTCTTTTCTCCCCGTACCTTTCCAAATGTACAGGTGAACTTTTTCTCCTTTGGCAAGTTTGGCTAAATCTTTAGCCTCTTGAAGAGTTTTGCATTGGACAGCTCTTTTAGAACCGATAACAAGTTGGAACTTTTCTTTTCCTTTCTCTTTCATAACTCCTCCTCTTTTAACGACGACGCCAGTCGGCGTCATCTATAAGCTTCTCAGCTCTTGAGGAAGAGAACCAGACAGCCAAGGGGTTGTTTAACTTGGCTGCCTGATTCCCTTGCGCTAGCAGGAAATGATATTGATTAGTATCTTTCCACCAGCATCTTTTCCTTGTTAATATACGTTCCGTATGGGATGGAAACTACTTTGTAGGTGAATCCGGGTTCGTTTGACGAGCACCCGATTTCAAAGAGTGTTTGCGTTTCAAGGAACCTGATGGGAAGCGTTCCGCTGTGGAGGAGTTGGAAGTCAACAAAGTCTCCCGGAACCTTATCTCCGGCTTGGAGAAAGATTACCTTCTCAACATCCAAGACTTTCTTTACTCCAAAATCTCCATTGTTATAAACTCTTTGGACCATTGCTTTTTCCATAGTGATGAATCTCCTTCCTGCTAGGGGAAGAGAACCAGACAGCCAAGGTTGTTGTTGTTTAGACAATTCCCTT
>CAZUGR010000089.1:0-2040 GCA_964620145.1 uncultured Candidatus Saccharibacteria bacterium | reverse complement strand
GAAGACGACCTCGTGGGGCAGCGGTGTCGAGGCAATGGATATCGGCTTCGTGAAGTACACGCTACAGCGGAACCTCGTGAAGATCCAGCAGGAGCTGAACCGGAAGCTCTGGCCTTCGCGTGTACGGTACTTCGTGGAGTTCAACACGGCCGGCGTTGAACGCGGCGACTACAAAACGCGCGTCTCGGGCTACCGCACGGCACTCGGCCGTGCCGGCGAACGGCCTTGGATGACGGTGAACGAGGTTCGCCGGCTGGAAAACCTCGCGCCGTGGGATGACGGCGACGATACCTCGCCGACCGCTGGCGCTGCCGCGCCGGATGACAACAGGGAAGACGAAGACGATGAAGCCGCTACTGCAACTGCTCGCGCGTAACCGCGCGTTCGCGCGTCAGTCGCGCGCCGAGACGCTGGTGCGCGTGGGCACCACGACGCGGGAGGCGACTGTCTACCTGTACGGGCCGATCGTGCAATCGGCGATAGAGGCGGAATTCTGGGGCGGCGTGGCATCGGAGACGTTCGTCCCGGCGCTGCGGGCCTTGGACGTGGACACGATCCATCTGCGGATCGACTCTCCCGGCGGCGATGTGTTCGGTGGCCAGGCGATCGCCCAAGCACTGCGTGATTCCAAGGCCAAGGTCATCGCTCATGTCGACGGCCTCGCGGCGTCGGCGGCGACCATCGTTGCCATCGCGGCGGATGAGGTCGAGATCGCCATCGGGGGCATGTTCATGGTGCATCGGGCGTGGACCTTCGCGCTCGGCAACACGCACGACATGCTCGAAGCGGCGGCGCTGCTCGAAAAGATCGACGGGACGCTCGCGACGCAGTATGCGCAGCGCACCGGTGCCGATGAGGCGGCGATGCTCGACGTGATGGACGAGGAAACGTGGATGACGGCGCAGGAGGCCGTCGACTCGAAGCTCGTCGATCGCATCGCCAATCAGGATGAGCAGGACGAGCCGGCCGCAGCGTCGACGCAATGGGATCTGTCGGCGTATGCGAATGCGCCGGCGCCGGCCGCGCCGATCGGTGCGCATGTCACGGCATCTGCGCCGCAGATCAAGGTGACGACCATGAATGAACGAGTTCGCCTCGGGCGTCGCGTGCAGATGGCGCGCGCGCCCGCGGCATGACGTATCGGATGCGCTCTCGCGCCCGACAGGCCCGCTCCGGCGGGGTTTTTTTCGACTAGGAGATTGGAATGTCCAAGCTGACCCAATTGCGCGAGCGCCGCAACGCGAAGGCGAAAGCCGCTCAAGAGCTGAACGCGAAGTATCCGGCCGATCAGCCGATGCCGGCGGACGAGGCGGCGAAGCTCGACGCGCTGCTCGCCGAAGTGGAGCAGACGGACGGCGAGATCGTGCGCGAGGAACGCTACATCGCGACGCAGACGCCCGAGCAGGAGCACGAGGCACTGCTGAACGCCTCGACCCGTGACCCGGCGAAGCAGTCGGCGAGTGTGGGCGCCCTGCGCGCGTACCTCGCCGGTGGCCTGGCGTCGCTCACGCCCGAGCAACTGCGTGAGGCTCAGGCCCGGCAGACGCCGGACATTCGCGCGGCCATGTCGACGACGACGCCGGCCGAAGGTGGTTACACCGTGGCGACGGAGTACATGAAGTCGCTCGAAGCGGCGATGAAGGCCTACGGCGGCATGCTGGAAGCGGCGTCCGTCATCCAGACCGCATCCGGCGCGACGATGAACTTTCCGACCGCAGACGCCACGGCGGAAGTGGGCGAGATCGTCGGCCAGAATGCGGCGGTCGCGCTCGGTGAGACGACCTTCGGAAACACGACGATCGACACCTTTAAGTACAGTTCGAAGAAAATCGCACTGCCGTTCGAGCTCGTGCAGGACAGTTTCATCGACATCGAAGCCTACATTCAAGGTCTGCTCGCGATGCGGCTTGGGCGGATCACGAACACGCATTACACGGTCGGCACCGGTTCGGGCCAACCGCGCGGTGTGGTGGTCGGTGCGGCCTCAGGCAAGGTGGGCACGACGGGGCAAACGACGACTGTCATCTATGAAGATCTGGT
>CAZUGR010000088.1:0-2042 GCA_964620145.1 uncultured Candidatus Saccharibacteria bacterium | reverse complement strand
CTGCCAGTACATCGTCCGTGACGAGGACATCGTCGTCGAGTATCCGAGCCGCTGACCGCGTCTCCGGTTGCCGGGGCCGGCACGGTCCCGGTGGCTGCGGTGGCCATCGGTCGCCGGCGGCAGTCGCGGTGACGGGCCAAGTGCCGCGGTCGGGTAACGATGTTCGTGCGAGATCAGTCGTCGCTGTGTCCGTCGCACGCGACCGGCGGCGGTGTCCGGCTCAAGCCCGGGGCCGGATGGTCGACAGGTCGCGCCCGTTGTCGCGACGAGGCCGGCTCTCGTATTCCGATCGCCGTTCGACTGCTGCGTCGGCGAGTCAGCTGGTTGCGGCGGCGGCAAGGAGTGCCCGCACATCCGCCTCGACGATTTCGATGCCGAGGCGCTGGCAGAGACGCGGTTCCTTGTCGTGCGCTTCGGGGATCAGCGCCCAACCGGCGGGTCCGTCTGCAGCGTCGTGCACCACGTCGGCCAGGATCATGCGTTCGGTATCACGATCGAGGCGCACGCCGAGCAGGAGATAGCGCCTGCCGCGACGGCGCACCTTGACGAACGAGGGAACGGCAAAGCCACCCATCAACTCGGTGATGTAGTCCACATAGTCGGCATCGGAGGCGATGTAACTCGCTTGCGGCAGTGGCGCGCCCATCGGCTTGAAGAGCAGCGGCAGTTCCGTGTCGGCCTCCGTCGGCGAGATGGCGCGGTAGCCGCTGCCGTCCGTGGCGTAGAGACGGAAGCGATGGTCGGTGCCGCCAAGGCGCGCGCAACCGAGGATCAGCACGTGCGGCGTCCCGGCATAGGAGTCGAGCAACTGGGTGTCGCGGTTGGTGTCGAACACATGGCCTGGTCGGAGCGTCGCCAGCCACTCGTGCAGCGCTGCGCGTGTCCAGTGCGACGCAGCGTAGATGCTGTCGAGAAAGCGCGTCACGGCACTCCGGCCGCGCTTGAGCTCGACATTCATCGCTGCGCGAGAAAACTCATGCATCAGCTTCGGTGCCATTGGCCGGCCACCATTCATGGCGAGGATCAGTTGCTCGCTGGTGGCGGGTATGGCACGGCCGTCGACGAGCGAGGTGACATCGGCGAGAACGCCCGGCCCGAGGTAGGGGACGATGCTGCCGTCGGCGAGGCCAGATCGCCAGGAGGCGAGGAGGGCGCTTGAGGGGATTGTCGGCATGGCGTGTTCTCCCCGTGAATGCAGCCTTTCCATGCAAGAAGCGCGCCGGACCAGCCAGCAAGCTCGCGACCTTGGGCCGGCTGCAGCGAGCAGCATCCTGCATCGTGCTCCTGCGGGCAGCGGTGGTGACTGCCGGGACACCCCGGATCACTCAGGTGATGAGCGTTGCCCTCAGCACAAGAGCTCGCCGTCCTTGTCGGGAGCGCGACAAAGGCTCGCGGGAATGTCCGACATCAACGCTTCCCCGGTCCTCTCCGGAATTGCTGCAGGCCTTGCCACGTCAGGGTTTCAGCGGCCACGTCGGGAACTGGCACGCTCTGTGCACAAGAGTGCTCAGGAGCGCGGGATTCTTCCTTGCTTCAGATGATTTCAACGCAGGACTTCAACAAGGAGATTGCATCATGGGAAAACTTCGTCAGGCCGCCATCTATGGCAAGGGCGGTATCGGCAAGTCCACCACGACCCAGAACCTCGTCGCCGCGCTGGCGGAGATCGGCAAGAAGGTGATGATCGTCGGTTGCGACCCAAAGGCCGATTCGACGCGACTGATCCTGCACAGCAAGGCGCAGAACTCGGTCATGGGTCTTGCTGCCGAGGCCGGTTCGGTCGAGGACCTCGAACTCGAGGATGTGATGTCGATCGGTTACGGCGGCATCAAGTGCGTCGAGTCCGGTGGCCCGGAACCGGGCGTCGGCTGTGCCGGTCGCGGCGTGATCACGGCGTTCAATTTCCTCGAGGAGGAGGGCGCCTACGACGAGGACCGCGAGTTCGTCTTCTACGACGGGCTCGGTGACGTCGTCTGCGGTGGCTTCGGGATGCCGATCCGCGAGAACAAGGCGCAGGAAATCTACATCGTCTGCTCGGGCGA
>CAZUGR010000087.1:0-2081 GCA_964620145.1 uncultured Candidatus Saccharibacteria bacterium | reverse complement strand
CTCATTCCTTGTCTCCTCCCCCTGAGAACTCCACCGGCACATCACGGATGCCGAGATGCCTGGCAACGGTGATCCGGTGATGACCGTCCCACACCCTGCCGTCATTGCCGAGAAGGATGGGTTCGCGGATGCCCTCAGTATGGATCGACTCGACCAGTTGCTTCGTGCGGTCGCGGTTGGCGAGCTTCTTGACTTCTTCCTCCCACGACCACTCTCCCGAGCCGACGGTGAAGACGCGCTTGAGCGCTTGCAGGCTCACGACTCTAGGCATCGTCTCCCCCGATCGCTTCGAGCGCGCGCACCACCGACGCATAGGCGTTCTTCCACCCACACGAGATCACGTCGTCGTCTTCGTAGATGTCGCACTTCGGATGCCCGCTCACGACTTCCCGCACCCGCTCTACGGTTGCTTCAAGCTCCCGAACCCTGGCGATCGCCGCGTCCTCATCGAACGCGAAACATCTCGCGCACAGGAATCTCGGCTGCTCCGAGAGCTCGTGATCGCTGTACTCACCCTCACTGCTGATGCACTTGCTCATCGTTCTTCTCCGTTCCTGTCTTGTACCCATCGCAGGTGCACCACTTCGTGATCGTGCCGACACCCATGAACGTCTGTCCTCGCGTCTGCCATGTCTTGCGGCATTCACGGGTCCGGTGCATCGACTTTGGGTGGTAGCACTCCGCGCAGGGCCTAGCTCTCGCCATCTCGCTCCGCCTCTCGTATCTCGGCAGCACGCTTCTCGCGCCACCGTTC
This sequence comes from uncultured Candidatus Saccharibacteria bacterium, assembly GCA_964620145.1. GTDB lineage: Bacteria > Patescibacteriota > Minisyncoccia > Phycocordibacterales > UBA1006 > CALMMZ01. The sequence continues at coordinate 1,327 of CAZUGR010000087.1, read as the reverse complement.
TTCGTTGATCTGCAGCCGTCGCCGGATCTCAACCGCCTCGGGCGACGAGTACGGGTCGTGCTTCGCCGTCTCGCTGGCCCACTCGCGCACGTCCCCGCCGGTACATAACCCGTTGGCGTAGTCGTAGTAGTCCGCGTTCCAGGCCAGTTGCGCAGCTTCCGCACACGGCTCCAGGTGCGCCTTCCATGTGAGCACGTCGCCGCCGTCGAATGTGACGACGCGCTCGTACTTATCGCCTGGTTCGATGTTCCATCCGCACACCTCGCAGTGGTGCTTCTTCCGTGCGGTCGGCGTTGATCTAGTCGTTTCCATGTTGGCCCCGTATCTCGGCAGCACGAGCACGCAGCCAGAGTTCGGTTTCCTCGCCGTTCGACCCCCAGTGATAGCGCCACTGATCCGCCGCCAGGTCGAGAGCCCGTGCTGCGGCGGCACGCTCAACCTCGGCCACCTTCACGGGGTCGAGCACTGACTGAGCAGCGAGCACCGTGTCGACGGCTACGACTACCGGCCACTGACTTTGAAGCCGACCCCAGTTTGAGTCGATGTCCTTCGGGATGCTGTGGAGAGGCTCGCCTGCCAGTCCTGCCTCCCCGATTTCTCGTACCTTTTCGAGTGCGTCTCGAATCAGCTTCTCGCGGTCGCTCATCGCTGGCTCCTTCCGATGTCGAGGACTCCGCGGGCGGCATCCCACCCGGCGCAGAAGTCACGATGCGACTGCGCGCCATGCACCCCGTACTCGGATCGGTAGTCCGACCAAGCTGACGCTCGGGCCAGGTTGTCGTCGCTCGGCTCCTGCGGGGCGACACCAGCGGCGGTGAGTACGCGGCGCGCGTCGTCTCGCCAGATATCAGCCCGACTCGGATCCTCAGCGACCATCTCCTCCCATGTGTACTCGGCCGGAACATTCGGATCCTCGAACAGAGCTCGCGCCGCCCGCTCGATCTGCTCCTCGGACGGTGCGCCCTCAGAGAGCAGGCCGTGGGTGCGGAGCTTGCTCGCGATCGAAACAACCTCGTGAGACTCGGGGCTCCACGGATCGCCGAACAGCGTCGAGTCCGGCCACATATCCTGTAACGCTTCCGCGATCGCCTGCTCGGCGGTCGGGTTAGGTGTGGGGGTCATCGGATACTCTCCATTTCTGCGCCACAAACGACGCACTCAGTCATCGGCCCGGCAAGCGCGGTACACAAAAGGCCGCACCCCGCACACCGGGCCACCCAACGGTGCAGACCCGCTTTCACGAGTCCGCGTCCTTCCACCCGTACTGAGCCCGCTCAGTGAGCAAGTTCTCGATCCTGTAGAGCCCGCATCTCCTGCACCGGCTCAC
>CAZUGR010000086.1:0-2119 GCA_964620145.1 uncultured Candidatus Saccharibacteria bacterium | reverse complement strand
GCAGGAGCTGGAGCTGGAGCGGGAGCTGGAGCGGGAGCGGGAGCAGGAGCGGGAGCAGGAGCAGGAGCAGGAGCAGGAGCAGGAGCGGGAGCGGGAGCTAAAGTTTTAGCGGAAAAATTCCGATAGCGACTGAAAGTGCCTGTCGCCACAATGCGCGGGCGTTTTCCGGCGCTATCGAAAATAACGGCCAAGGGGCGGGCATCTGGCTGAGCGTCTTAGGCTCAGGCTTGTGGCTATCGAGTACGGGTAAAGCCGCCAATGTAGCTTGCCCGCCCCAAGGCCACCAACGGAGGAAATGAATGGATACAGCAATTAAAATAATCGGTATGCTCGGGTTTCTTATTCTGTGTATTGGTGCGACAAGCCTAGCCGCGGCACTGGCATTTTACTGCTGCGAGAAGGCTTTCGAGAAACTGATAATCTCAATCCGAGAGAGTGAGCGCAGCAGGATCACAAATACGATGTTTACTGATAGCTGGTGGTTCAGCGAAGATAAGCGCACCATGCTCATGCTCGCAAACTACGCCAAGAACAGAGTATTGGGGCAGCAACAAGTTGACCAGATTCGTGCCCAGTGGCGCGAGGACGTAAACAAATGAAATACCTAATGTTCTTAGTTCTACTCTCGGGGTGTTGCTCGCTTCGCCACCCGCTAGACGGGAAGGCTCAATCATGGTGTGAGGCCGAACCAAACGCGCGGAAGGCTTGCGCCGATCATGGAGGGCTTGGCGAATGGAACCCAGTCCATGTGAGATGCAAAGACGAAACCAAGTACACAAGAGGCCCGGGCGGGAAATACAATCAAGTCGAGCGATTCAAGTGAACGCCTTCCGAAGATTCGAGGAAAGCAAGATAGGCCAGGCAATCCTTTGGGTTGTGTTGGTTGTATCCCTCCCGATCCAGTTGGTTTTGTTTCTTGGTGTGGGGCTCTACGGAGCTATCACTGGAAAGGATTTATTCCGGTAGTGGACTAATCCACTTGACGGCAGCGGCACTACAGGGGCAGGCTAGAAGTAATATGCCTAGTAGACCCCCGGAAGGCCGCCGTTTTAAAAAGGGCCAATCAGGAAACCCACAAGGCGGGCGCCTTCACGACCCCGCAATAAAAAAGCTCAAAGCTATCACCCGGCAAGAAATAGCCGACATAGGCTCTTTGGTGATAGTCGGGAACGCCGCAGCCTTAAAGCGAATCGACAAAGATCCAAAGGAAACGGTACTCCGAAAATGGTTTGCAAAAGTGGCGTTGAATGCCCTCGACTCGGGGGATTCAAAACACTTTAACGTGTTGCTAGACCGCATCGTAGGCAAGGCGACAGAATTCAAAGAGGTAACGGGTGCCGACGGCTCGCCACTTATCCCGCCGACGCCGGAGCAGCGCGACGCCACACTTACGCAGCTTCTTTCGGTTCTAGGCAAGCTTGATGCGAAATGAGCGACCGCGACCAAGTAGTAAAACAAGCTTTAGGGCTTGTAATTGAAAAACTGAGCGAGCGAGCGCGGGCGGATCTAACCGCCTTTACGCTTTTCACTAAAAACGATTATGAATTGAATTGGCACCATGCGCGGCTTTGCGAGAAGCTAAACAGATTCGCGCGCGGGGAAATACCCCGCTTGATTGTGTCAATGCCGCCCCGGCATGGTAAATCGGAATTAGTTAGCCGCCGCTTGCCCGCTTTCATTTTTGGGCTCAACCCGAATGCGCAGATAATCGCGACAAGTTACGGGGCCGACTTAGCTACCAGGATGAACCGCGACGTGCAGAGGATAATGGAAAATCCTTTTTACGCGCATCTTTTCCAAAACACCAAGCTAAACACGGCCAATGTACGCACCACGGCTGCCGGGGGCGCGCTCCGGAACGCCGATATGTTCGAAATAGTCGGGCACGCGGGCGTGTATCGGGCGGCGGGAGTGGGCGGGGCTATCACTGGTATGGGCGCGAACTTCGCAATCATTGACGACCCAATCAAAAATCAGGAAGAGGCAGATTCGGTTACTTACCGCGAAAAGGTGTGGGATTGGTACACGTCAACACTTTTCACGCGGCTAGAAAAACAGGCTTCGGTACTGCTCACCATGACCCGCTGGCATGAAGATGATTTAGCAGGGCGGTTGATCC
>CAZUGR010000085.1:0-2120 GCA_964620145.1 uncultured Candidatus Saccharibacteria bacterium | reverse complement strand
AAAAATTGGATATTATTCGATCTCATTCGATTTAGAACTTCAAATCACCAGACCACTTTCAATATCTAATCTACTAGTGTGATGTGATCATTTACACCGAAGATTCTGATCGAAAAGGACTTTTCCATCGAGAAAGTTTCACCACTAAACCATATTTTCACTGTTTCTGGCAAAGGAAATAACGTTGGACGGGATTGAATTGCTCGCATGGAAAATGAATTCTTAGATATAGTACTTAACTGCTAAGAATTCTATGAAGCGATATTTTTAAATTTCCGCCTTGCAATTGAGTTAATATAATTCATGCATGTTTTTGGCACGTTTCCTGCAATTGGAATAACAGTATACACGATAGTCCTGCTTGGATGAAAAATCGTTCCTGAGATATTTTATCTCATTCCAAAGAAAACTATGAAGAGATATTTTGCAAATACCTGTTTGATATTTCAATAATGGAAAGTCAAGATGGAGAAATGTTTGTTTCATTCCCTTTCAGCATTTACTTCCCCCATGGTCAATTGAGTGCATCAGTATTGACATGAATAAGTCATCTTATGGACTAATAATATTCTACGGGATGAATGAATGGAATATTTGCGATATTTCAGCGATATGGAATGAAAGAATTGAAAATTAGGAGGTATATTTGAGCTAGCAGTTGTACCGTGCAGATTCTATTGGTTTAAACTGTTTGAATACTGTGAATGTCATAAAATATATGGATTGGTGGAATATTTTTTGATGAATCATGGAATGGTTGGAATTGTTTTGGATAATGATGAAAATGAGATTCGATCAAATACGGTATGATTGCACATATACTTGTACAGTTATGATGATATTTTTATATTTTTTGTTACATAACAACGTTTCCTATCAGATCATCTGTTTTAAATTGCCTGAAAATATGCTGATCTTGATTTCTTGCAATGGGAAGATGGAGTTAATTTCTAACGTAGTTTTGCAAAAGTCTAGAAACCGATTATCTATGAATCTCGAGTTTTGAGTTAGAAAAGGTGAGATCTTAACTGCCAACAAAAAGTAGCGAAACGTCTTATTTTACATTTTCTTATTATTTCTGCAGCTTTTCCAACACATTATTCTTGTTAGAGTGGTTATTTATGCTTCTACTATACATGAAATATTATGTGTAAATAATTGGTTGCATGGTTTGCAATTTTCAGTGATAATTGGTCTTATTGTCTATAAATATATACATTTGTACAACATTTCTTCTATGTTTCACCATTATACTGTGTATATTCACCTTACTATGAGTGCTTTACAGGTTTCAGTTTTCTTATAGATGGTACGGTTTGCTTCTACTTCTCAAATCCTATCTTTTTGTCGATCATCGTTACGGCAAACTTGCATCGAGTGCCAAATCAAACATAATTGGTTGAAAAAAACATTCTGTGCTAATACCGACACTGCAGTCATACTAAAAGGTTGATATTGTTGTGTAAGATGCAATCCAGACAGTTTTTCACCTCCCAATCACGCAGAATCGACCCATGTTAGTGCTGGGCGTTCAGGATGTGAGTCGCAATCAGTAAGAAAGCTGAGATAACACCTGAATTCACTAGTAATATACACATAATGCTTATTTCTTCACCATATTGTTGTATCCTGCATTTATATTTTATGAATTTGTGGATATTCCTTCAAATTGTTCTTGTGTAGCCAGTGACGATAAAGTGAACACTGAGGATGAATTTCGCGAAAATAAAATTAGGAATGCTAATTGAACAATCAAATGAAAGTGTTAGGACCTTTGTTGATGCATCTTTTCTGCTGGTATACTCAAGTACTTGAACCTTGGAAACTAAAACTTTCTCTCTTTTTTAGGGAACTTTCTTGGTCCTATTGAAAATCAAAATCATCAAAAATACAATGAATACTGTTCTTCATGACATGAAATATATATTTACATTTTCTTTCTTGCAAAAAAATCATTCATGATTGTAGAAATGCTATAGATCTGAAAGCTATTTTCAATCATTTTTTCCAAGTTTCGTTCGTGTCCGGCCAATCCGTGCGTTTTATGGAAAACGGGTCTTAAAAGAAAAAAAGTTAAATTTTCAAAATCTATATTAAATATTTTATGGGGTGCTTTATGT
>CAZUGR010000084.1:0-2147 GCA_964620145.1 uncultured Candidatus Saccharibacteria bacterium | reverse complement strand
TGAAACAATCGCTAAAATGGATTTTGCGGCGCTTAAATTCTGGCGTAAGTGGAAAGCGCCCATCATTGCGCTTTGCGATGCCCACACTACGGCGGAAAGTACAATTGACGAAGGCGACGAAGTATGAACATTCAGAACTTAAAGCCAGCGTCGGAACTGGCGCAACGCTTCGGCGTTAAAGCGTTGGTTTATGGCGGGCCTGGCATGGGCAAAACGCCTATCATCAAAACCGCCCCGCGCCCGGTCTTGTGCGTCGTCGAACCCGGCATGTTGTCCATGCGCGACGCGACGAATATTCCCGCATGGGATGCTTACACGCCGGAACGTATCGACGAATTCTTTAAATGGCTTTTTACGTCTAACGAAGCAAAGAACTTCGACACTGTAGGCATTGATTCAATTTCGCAGCTTGCCGAAATCATCTTGACGCAAGAACTTAACCGTAACAAAGACGGGCGAAAAGCTTATGGCGAAATGTCGCGCCGCGTTATGGAAATCGTAAATGCGTTGTATTACTTCCCGAACAAACATATTTATTTGATTGCGAAGCAAGCGAGCGCAGACGAAAACGGCGTAACGACGAAGAAGCCGTATTTTCCCGGCCAAGACTTGAACGTTAAGGTTCCGCATCTTTACGACGAAATCTTGCACCTTGGCGAAGTCAATATTCCCGGTCAAGCAAAACCCGTCGTCGGCTTCCGTTGCTTGCCGACCTTCGGAATCATGGCGCGCGACCGTAGCGGGCGGCTTGCTGAAATCGAACCGCCGAATCTTGACGCAATCTTTAAAAAATGTATGTCGTAACGCTTGCGAAGTTTAAAAGAAGCGTTATAATCACGAATAGGCGAATCCGACGGCCTTAAACTGTCGGAACTTTTCGAAAAGGTAATTTAATCATGGCACACCTTTTGCAAGCGTTCAACGCACAACAATTCGACCCAACGCAAGGCGGCGGAAGCCTGCCCGTCGGTCGTCATCCCGTCATTGTCGAATCGTCCGAAGTTAAGGCGAACAAGGCGAACGACGGCGGTTATCTTCAATTGAATTTGAAGCTTATCGACGGCCCGCAAATGGGAACAACCGGGGCGTATCGCCTGAACCTGTACCATTCCAACCCGCAAACGGCAGAAATTGCGCATCGCCAGCTTTCCGCAATTTGCCACGTTATCGGCGTTTTCAACGTGCAAGATTCGGCGCAAATGCACAACATACCGTTTATTATCGAAGTCGGCTTTCAAAAGGGCCACGAACCCGGCAGCAATCCCGAAGCCAAGGGTTACACCGAAGTTAAAAAGGTGTTCGACATTAACGGCCACGAACCCGGCAAGGCAGGCCAAGGAGCACCGGCAGCGCAGCCGCAACAGCAACCCGCAGCCCAAGGCGGCTTCGGTCAGCAACAGCCCGCCCAACAGCCGCAGCAACCCCAAGGCGGGGCCGCATGGGGCGGTCAGCCTGCGCAGCAACCCGCAGCGCAGCCGCAAGGCAACGCGCCAGCTTGGGGCGGCGGTCAGCCTGCCCAACAGCAACCGCAAGGCGCACCGGCTGGCAATGCCCCGGCATGGGGTCAGCAACCGGCCCAACAGCCGCAGCAACCTGCCCGACAGCCAGCCCAACAGCCCGGCGCGGCTTGGGGTCAGCAACCGGGCGGCGCGGCTTGGGCAGGCGGCGCACCTTGGGGCCAACGTTAATCGTTAGGTCGTAACCATCGTCGGGGCTTCGGCCCCGGCGTTCTTTGGGGGCTTGTTTATAGTATGTCAAAAATAAAAGACGCATTGCCGCCGCCTGCGCATTGCGATAACTGTTGTTCGGTTAATATCGAATTAACGACGAACGATAAAATTTACGGGCGCATTTATGGCGAATGGCCTAAGATTTATTTTTGCAACGATTGCTGCGCGGCGGTCGGTTGTCATCCAAAAACCGAACTTCCGTTGGGTCGCATGGCAGACCGTCAAACGCGCCAGCTTCGAAGCCGCGCGCATGACGAATTCGACAAACTTTGGAAAAGCGGTTTAATGTCGCGTTCAAAGGCGTATAATTGGTTAGCTTTGGCGCTTGAAATTGACTCGGCGCAATGCCATATTTCATGGCTAAGTAAAGACCAATTGAAAGACGTTGCGACGTTATCCGCCGACTATTTAAAAACC
>CAZUGR010000083.1:0-2190 GCA_964620145.1 uncultured Candidatus Saccharibacteria bacterium | reverse complement strand
CGCGCCAACTTTCTTTGAGGAGATGCCAACTGCCACGAATACGCCCGATCGGCTTAACTCCTATGACAATTGGCTGGCGACGCAGACCATACATACTAAAAACTGACTTTTACTTGCTCGCGTTAGGTACTGTTTTCCGGTAGTTCAAAGTACGCCATGTTGGCAAAATTAAAGAGACGTCCAACAATATTCCCTGGAAACATTTGCAGACCAGTCGCCAACTCACGGACAGTGCCATTGTAAAAACGACGAGCCGCTTGAATTTTATTTTCTGTATCAGAAAGTTCTGATTGTAACTGAGCAAAATTCGTATTCGCCTTGAGATCTGGGTAGGCCTCGGCTACTGCAATGAGCTTACCAAGCGCACCGGTAAGGGCCGACTCTGCGCCCGCCATGGCGGCCATCTGATCTGCACTAATAGCCCCCGCATCAATATGGGTTGAGGTGGCGTTCGCCCGAGCACTCGTCACTTCATCGAGCACCTCTCGCTCGTGAGCGGCATAGCCCTTTACGGTCTCCACCAAATTTGGAATCAAATCATAGCGACGCTTAAGCTGAACATCGATATCAGCCCACGCCTCTTTTGCGCGCTGCGTCATTGCCACAAAACCGTTGTAGGTAAACATCACATAAAGCCCTACAACTGCCACCCCCCCAAGCACAATCCACGTAATCATACGCAAACAAATATTACCTCTATAACAATACGTTTATTATATCACACAATAGGTGTTTGACATTATTTTTTACGTTTAAATTAGGCAATGGACAGTTAGGGAGACTTACATGTCGACGGAACAAAACGGCATCGAAGTTGTATTTGTGGTGGTCTTTTTGGACCAGCGAGACGTACCTAGAGACATTCAAACACACGAAAGGAAGCTCAGGCATACACACTACACCGCCGAACCAAAAATCACCAACAAAGACACGTCAGCATTACTATCGGAGCTCGAGAAGCAGGGATTCTATCTATCTCATTTTCTCAATGCCACCACTGCACCATCACGAAATACAGTGGCTTTAACATTCCACTTTTCAAGAAAAACTACAAGAAGCCAAAACAAGCTACAATTTACTTGTTCACGAGGTTAACAAGTGGCTTCCATAGAATCATGATCTTTGAGCGATCAGGGACACTCGCATTATCACTCAAGAAGCAGCCATACGACGCAGAATGAGAGTTGACGAGATAACAAAGACTCACTCTCTGTGCACTGTAGTGAAAAAGCTGCACCTGCGGTGAAAATCCAACCGCCAACATCTTGAAGCAACACATTATTACTCGGCAGATCGCAACATACTCCACCATCACTGCTGTCTCGTAAGGCAGCCACGGCCGGCCCGACTGCCATCGGGCCGGCTTTTCTATTTTTGCTGCTCGTTATTTTGATCGAAGTATTTTATCAAACAAATAAGCAAGACCGACAAAAAACATAACACTAAACCACTGACCGAGAAACTGCGGAAAAACAGTGGCCATAAAAATAGTTGCCCCAATCACGAAAAGTGGTGGAAAAATGTATTCAAGCATCGTAGCAATAATGATATAGAAAGGTCCTACACAAAACAACAGCACGTCTATGCTGTTGTTTTGTTACTTTAGCAGGTATTAAAAGTTCACGAGATGACGAAATCGTCTGTTAGACAGCGTCATAAACAGACCAAGATACGAGGCGTTCAAGAAAAATAAATTGGGATGTACTTAGACGTACTTTGAAATTTATTTTTTGTAGAACAACAAAGTAGATTGGTTTGTTTTGGCATTGTCTTAGTACATGCCGCCCATTCCGCCACCCATATCTGGCATCGCTGGCTTCTCTGGTTCTGGTTCGTCCGCAATCGCACATTCACTCGTGAGGAGGATACCGGCGGCAGACACTGCATGCTGAACACCCGCCCGCTCAACCTTCACTGGGTCAATAATACCTGCTTTGATCATATCGTCGACCATAACACCTTTCGCAGCATCATAGCCAGCGTTACCACCAGCACTCTTCACTTTATCCACCACCACCGCACCGTCAATTTTGCCGGTGTTGTCAGCAATTTGCTTGAGTGGTACCTCAAGAGCTTTAAGGACGATATTGTACCCAACAATTTCTTCCATCGAGAGACCTTTCTTCTCGCCGAGCTTCTTCTCAACAATCGCTGCTGCTCGCGCGAGCGACGTACCACCGCCGGGGACAA
>CAZUGR010000082.1:0-2249 GCA_964620145.1 uncultured Candidatus Saccharibacteria bacterium | reverse complement strand
ATTATGTTCATTCTGCCATCAGAGCAACAAGCTCGTTGTATTCCTCCGTAGTCAGACGGTCAGCGGCAAGATAAACGTCCATCTTGTCCTGCAAGCCGGTTGTGCTGCCCTTGTTAATGAGCAGTTTGCAAAGATTAAATACTGTAATCATGTTATATCCTCCAAAATTTTTATTTGTTATACTGCGCCGAGTCCCATCAAGCAAAGCCGGTACTCATGGTCTGCCAGCATGTCAAGGGAGATGCTGTTTGTCTGCTCATTCTTCCTCAGGATGTCTCCTGCGTCCGTCTCCACCAAAATGACGGTTTCGCAGCCCTCGATGGCAGGCCTCCCGTACAGGCTGTATGGCGTGCCGTCCACTGCGATGCCCTGCGCCTGCGCCTCGTCGCACAGTGCGTAAAAGCCTTCCTCGTGCCGGTATATGTAGTTCGGCTTTTCGGTCAGCGCCAACATCGCGCCGTCCTTCCTGATTTCGTACATGATGTCCCTCCATATCCGCGCGATGTCTCACGCGAAAAGTTTGTTGTAAAATTTGTCCATTCGCCGCAGCACTTCTTTCCCGCAGCGCACAGGCTGCGGGATTAAGTCTGATTCTGGATTAAAAGCAGAAGCCGAAGGCCACGCCAATCGAGTAGGAAGCGTTGTCGTAGCCGGCGCCGCCGTTGCTGTAGACATGACAGAAGTAAGTGGAGTCGCTGCCAGACGGAGAACGCTCCCGCCAGTTGGGCGCGCTGCCGTTGAGGTTCTTCACCTTGCTGTTGCCCGCCGAGTAGTAGGCGTACTGACTGCCTTCTCCGCTCTTTGAGTAGGTGACTGTTCCAAAAATCTCAATCTCGCTCAGTAGGAACAACTTATCCGCCGTTGTGTTGATGGTGCTGCTCTGGCTGCCCGCGCTGCTCAGCTTGTTTACCTGCTTGATACCGGCCTGCACCTCCGACGGCATCAGTGCCAGCAGTGCGGGCATGGTCGATGTGCGCATCGCGCAGCTCGTCCATCCGCCGCTATTGGTGTTTGAGCTGTTCATGGGATATGTAGTCCCGTAGCAGTCGTGCAGTTGGAAGGTGAGCGGTGCGGTTCCGCCCGCCGTGTAGGTGTCGTGGTTCTTTCCAATGATGTCCACCTGATAGCTCGCGCCGTTGATGGTCATGGTTTTGCTGTTGCCCACCACCCAGCTCGCCGGTACGCTCCCGCTCTGGCACGCGCTGATAATTCTTGCCCATGTGTTTTCACTGAATACATCGTAGAGATAGGAGAGGCTTGTGGTGTACTGCTTCACTTGGTCTACCACCACATCCACGCTTGTGGTGTCGCCGGACAGTGTTGCCGTAACCGTCCATGTTCCGTATGCCGGAATATTAAGCGTACAAGTACCGTTTGATGTTCCGGTGACTGTTGTATTTCCACAAGTGGCAGTCACGGTGGAACCCGTCGTAACGGTAACGATGATTTGCGGTAAAAGAGCACTTTCAATGCCAAGTAGTGTTTTTGCATCGGCAATGCTTTTAGTTACCACTAAACCACCAGAACCAGTAAATATAGGCAAATCAGGAGTAGAACCAATTTTTCCGGCATTGGTTAAATTACCATGAATATGAGTTGATGCTGCTGCGCCTATCCCTGCGGGGGTAAGTGCCTTGCCGCTGTCAGCAAGATTGCCGGAGCTGTCCAGCAGAGCAACATTGTTTGCTGCCGCCGGAACTTTCTTGTTGGCCTTGTTTGGCACATCAGCAAGGGCCGTGTTAAACGCGCTCTCCGTGCCGGTATAGCCTGCGCTTGCCGCCGCGGAATATGCGCTTGTTCCCGCAACACCATCAACGCCTTGTATGCCCTGCTCGCCCTGCGGTCCTGTTGCGCCTTGGATGCCCGGTATGCCTTGGATGCCCTGTGGTCCCTGCGGCCCCGTAGGCCCCGTAGGCCCCGTGGGCCCCGCTTCTCCCGCTATTCCTTGAGGCCCGATTGGCCCCTGCGGCCCAACAATACTTGTTGTATCAGCCATTGTTATTTACCTCCGTTGTTAGTCCGTCAATGGTTTAATTGACGTTCTGCTCGCCTGTGATTTCTGCGTATTCAGCCTCTGTGATCCACGGGGCAGGCGCGGTCACGGCGTTATGCACCATCTCTTTGTTCCACCGTCCTGAATCGTAATAACCTTTGACGCGCTCAAATTTTGGGCTATGTTCATTCATCAGTCTTTACCTCCGTTTTTTCCGTCACTGGAATTTCAACGCCGGACATCATTGCCAGATAAT
>CAZUGR010000081.1:0-2285 GCA_964620145.1 uncultured Candidatus Saccharibacteria bacterium | reverse complement strand
CTAAAAAAATCAAGAGTCGCATGATGGTACGTGATAATGCTAAGACCCCAGAACCTCTAAAAAAGAAAAAGGGCAAGCGTATTGGTCGTAAATTAGCCAAACTAGTTTTATCCGAAGAGGAGACTCAGAAATTTCAAGAAGCTTTAGATAGCTTGATGGTTAAAGGTCAAAGTCGTGGTTTCGTCACAGAAGCTGAGATTATGCATGTTTTCCCTTTGTTGGAAGATGACATTGGTCTTTTAGAGCGCGTGATGGGTACTTTGGAGGATAATGGTGTAGAAATTGTTGACCAGGAAGTTGCCAGTGTGTGGGAGCAAGGTGCAAAAGTAACCGAAACCGAAGAGGTAGCAGGGAAAAAGAAAGATGAGCTTCTTGAAGGATTTGACCTCGGTGATATCTACGATGATTCTATTCAAATGTATCTCCGTGAAATTGGTAAAGTGCCGTTGTTGAAAGCCGATGAAGAAATTGATTTGGCCAAGCGAATTGAAAAAGGTGATGAAGGTGCGCGTAAGCGTCTTACCGAAGCCAACCTACGTTTAGTGGTTTCCATTGCAAAAAAATACATGGGCCGTAATCTTGGTCTATTGGATTTAATCCAAGAAGGTAATTTAGGTTTATTCCGCGCGGTAGAAAAATTTGATTGGACCAAAGGTTTTAAGTTTTCTACTTACGCAACTTGGTGGATTCGCCAAGCAATTACCCGTGCGCTAGCCGATCAGTCTCGTACCATTCGTATTCCTGTTCACATGGTGGAAACTCTGAACAAGTATGCGCAGGCGGAGCGTCAGTTGGTTCAGGATTTAGGCCGTGAGCCTTTGCCAGAAGAAATTGCTGCCGAAATGGGAATAGAAGTAGAGAAAGTCTATCATTTAAAGAAGATTTCTCAGGAAACGGTATCTATTGATGCACCAGTTGGAGAAGATTCTAGTGATGAAGAAAGTTCTTACTTGCAAGATTTCATAGAAGATGAAGATAAGCCAAAGCCAACAGAAATGGCTGGCCGACAATTGCTCCGCGAATATGTAGATTCTATTTTGAAAGATTTGGATCCTCGTGAGCAGAAAATTCTCAAAATGCGGTTTGGTTTAGAAGATGGTGTTACTCATACTTTAGAAGAAGTTGGTGAAGAGTTTGGTGTGACGCGTGAACGTATTCGTCAGATTGAAGCCAAAGCTTTAGAGCGAATAAAAGAACATCCCGATATTCACAAACTACGTGATTACTAAAAAAATTAACCCCCGAAAAAAGTCGGGGGTTTAATTATTCCTCAGTACACCTGCCAAAGTAAGTTATTGTAGCGAGTGTGAAAAGGAAGGGTAGAATGAGGTATGTCCAAGAATATCCTCCTCGGATATACGAGATGAACAGCAAGATTCCACGAACAGAAATAATTAGCGTTGCAAGTGCAAGTACAATCCCAACGATGAGTTTGATGCTATCGCTGATTAGCTCTGACCGAGCGGACGTTTTTGCTGAGATTTGTTCCAAAGATTCACGAACCATTATACACCTCCGTGTGGTTTTATTGCCCTTAGTATGGACAACCCTCATGCTTTTGTCAAAAAAAATTTGATTGGTTTTGGATAAGCCGAAATCTAGAAAATAGTGGATAAAACTCTTGACCCAAGACTTGTACGGGTATAACCTAAAAGTAGAAAGGAAAGTAATTGATGCAAAGCACGCTATTAGTAGCAAGTGCTTAAGCGTTCAAGAAACGACAAGCTCACGGGTGCGTCTACCCGGCTGTCTACAAGACAATTAAGAATCGTTTATGCAAAAGCACTTGCAGTAAAAACTCTGTGTTTGGCGAATGGTCGCCTACAACAGAGTTTTTCATTTACAGTTAAAACGCTGGTTTGCCAACTCAAGCTCTTGAGCTACGTCCCGCAAGGCGGGACTGGGCTACAAAGGCTTTCGTTATGCAAACCAGCGTTTCTTATTTAGCGGCCATTCGTCAAACACATACAGGTGGAGGGTTTAGGTAAACCATTCAGCTTGAAAGGTTTCGTAGTTTTCTAATTCTTCGGTGGATTTATAATCCACTTTTTCTATTTTTGATCCTTCTGGTCCAACGTGGCACCACTTGAGAAATTTTTGCAGATCGTCCAATTCTCCTTCAACTTCAATTTGAACTTTGTTGTCTTCGTAGTTTTTCACTACACCGGTTAAGTTCCACTCTAATGCTTTATCAACGGCGCTAAAACGAAAGCCAACTTTTTGGACTTTACCATATACGGTTATGGACACATGTTTTTTCATACAGATAATTCCTTTATATCAGC
>CAZUGR010000080.1:0-2338 GCA_964620145.1 uncultured Candidatus Saccharibacteria bacterium | reverse complement strand
ATTGGTTTGGTCCATGACCTGCGAGAGCTGGCTCGATCCGAAGAATTCCATCACGACCGCCGAAACCGGTTTCGGATTGATCAGGTCATGCGGCATGAGCGTTTCCACTTCCTGGATGCTCATGCGTTCCTTGATTGCGCGCTCCATGCGGACCAAGCCGATGCGGAACTGGTTCTCGACCAGCTCGCCCACCGCGCGGACGCGGCGGTTTCCGAGGTGATCGATGTCGTCGATCGTGCCGCGGCCATTGTTGAGTTCGCAGAGGTAGAACATCGTGGAGAGGATGTCCTGCTTCGTGAGCGTCGTCGTCTCGACCGGGATCTTGTTCTCGGGGAACTTGTAGTTGAGCTTCAAGCGACCGACGCGTGAGAGGTCATAACGGTCGACGTTGAAGAACATGTTGTCGAAGAGCTGCTTCGCCGCTTCGATCGTGGGGGGATCGCCTGGGCGCATGCGCTTGTAGATCTCGATCAACGCGTCGTCCGGGCTATTGACCTTATCGACTAAGAGCGTGTCGCGAATGAACGCCCCATGAGTGAGGTTGTCGGTGAAAAGGACCTTCACCGTTGTGATGCCGCGGCCATGGAGGTCCCGAAGCTTGTCTTCGGTGAGGTCCTGGTTCGCTTCCATCACGACTTCGCCGGTATCGTCGTCGACGATGTCGTCGGAGACCACGCGGCTGATGACTGCGTCCGTCGGGATCTCGAGGCGCTTAATGCCTGCTTCCTCGATCTTCTTCACGACGGCTTTCGTGAACTTCCGGTTCTTCTTCACGAGGACTTCGCCCGTCTTCGGGTGCGAGATGTCATCTTCGGCGCGCTGGCCGGAGAGGATCGCGAGATCGACCTTCTTGTAATACTGGAGCTTGTTCCCGTTC
Organism: uncultured Candidatus Saccharibacteria bacterium; assembly: GCA_964620145.1. Lineage (GTDB taxonomy): Bacteria > Patescibacteriota > Minisyncoccia > Phycocordibacterales > UBA1006 > CALMMZ01. The sequence goes on along the minus strand of CAZUGR010000080.1, from coordinate 1,461 downwards.
TTCTCGATCGTGATCTCCTCGACCTTGAAGAAGTATTGGAGGATCTCGGGGACCGTGTAACCGATCGCCTTCAGGAGGATCGTGGCGGGGAGCTTGCGCTTCCGATCGATACGGGCGTGCAGGATGTCTTTGTGGTCGAACTCGAAGTCGAGCCAAGATCCGCGATGCGGGATGACGCGCGCGGAATAAAGGATCTTGCCGCTCGAGTGGGTCTTCCCCTGGTCATGGGTGAAAATGACTCCGGGCGAGCGGTGAAGCTGACTGACGATGACGCGCTCGGTTCCATTGATGATGAAGGAGCCTGATTCCGTCATGAGCGGGATTTCGCCCATGTAGACTTCCTGCTCCTTGATGTCGCGGATGTTGCGGGTACCGGCCTCTTCGTCCACTTCGTACACGACGAGGCGCACGGTGATTTTCAGTGGCGCCGCAAACGTCATTCCGCGGGTGCGACACTCGCCCACATCGTATTTCGGGCGCTCGAGCGAGTAGCTTTCGAATTCGAGGGAAGCGGTACGATCGAAATCCTCGATCGGGAAAATCGACTTGAAGACGAGCTGAAGCCCGGTGTCCGTGCGCTTGTTGGGCGCCACCTCGGCTTGGAGGAACTTCTCATAGGAGTTCCTCTGGAGATCGATCAGGTTCGGGATCTCGAGTGTGGTCGAAATTCGGGAAAAGTCCCTACGAACCCGGGTATTTTCAGTGATCAAACCAGCCATAATCGTTCCCCTCGTTTGGAGGCCAGTGCCGGCGTAGGACGTCGCGATGCGCGGAAATCAGAATTCCCGCGCGCCCAGGCGTCCAGCCCGCAAATAAGGCCGGGTCGAAGCGGATCCCTGCGCGGACCGCCCGACCCAAGCCTGAATGCTTACGTCTCTTAGATGCGTAAACGAACCGAGATTCAAGTAATCTTCCGTGCAGGCGAAAATTACTTTAGCTCAACCTTCGCGCCCGCAGCTTCGAGCTTCTTCTTCATTTCGTCGGCTTCCGCTTTCGCGATGCCTTCCTTCACGACCTTGGGAGCGCCTTCCACGAGGTCCTTGGCTTCCTTGAGCCCAAGGCCAGTGATCGTGCGGACTTCCTTGATCACGTTGATCTTGTTGTCCCCAGCAGCCGTCAGCATGACCGTGAACTCGGTCTTCGCTTCAGCAGCGGGAGCGGCGGCCCCTGGCATCGCCATCGCCATCGGCGCAGCGGCCGAGACGCCAAACTTGGTTTCGAGGTCTTTCACCAGGTGGGAAAGCTCGAGGACCGACATCGTTTCGATGGCAGTCAGGATGTTTTCTTTCGTCATCGCAGTCGACATTTTCTACCTCATCTTCTCGGTTCGTTCTGCCATCCTGGCCACACCCGGGGATCCATTCCCCGAGAAACTTGGAAACTGAATCAGCTTTCGGACTTCTTCTTCTCGATCGCGGCCAGAGCCGTGACGAGCCCGCGGGGTACCGCGGAAAGGACTGT
>CAZUGR010000079.1:0-2396 GCA_964620145.1 uncultured Candidatus Saccharibacteria bacterium | reverse complement strand
CTTCTTCAATGTTCACTTTTAATAGTTGTCTGAAATGTATTCGTGTCCTCAATAATATGTGAATGTCACGCTGTCTAGCATTTGCGTTGGATTCACTATTCGAATATGAACGAACAATCCGTCATTCATCGAAAATCCACCAAATGTACCGTACACTGTATTTCCGCTACTGGTAAGCTCTCTGCAATTTCCGTCTGATACACCGTCATCGAATGTAGCGAAGTTATAAACAGGACCGTGAAGCTTAATGGTATATGCAGAATTATACCCAACCGCAGAACCCATTCCTGCTCGTTTTCTAATATAAATTTCAAGGGCGCCTGCTACCAAATCTGCAGTCGCGGAGCCAGATGTAAATGTTCCAGCGAACACAATGCTGAATGATGATCGATCAAGCCCAGATGACTCCGGAAATGTTCTGTAATAATCTACCGAACTAGACAAGCTCGAATAGTTAGGGTTTGACCCACTTATCATCGGATAATACGTTGTCCAGTTTGCGTTCGCAGTGTTCGATCCATCAGACCTAACGTACGTCGATTTATTTGGTACCATCAACCGACTATTAAACACAAGCCCTGATGATCCAGATAGCCATGCTACACTGTTCCAGTTACCTGCTGTCGACCCACTATTGAATGATGAATCTTGTCGTCTATTTTCGTCATTAAAATCGTCGAACAAATTCGTGCTATTAATGCCGTACGTATCGATAAGCACATTAGCAGTCGATGAATTGGACGCTACACTCTGCGCCCATGGATCCTGTGCATAGCCATATACATTCGCCGTGGGACCTATATAACGATAATTCGCAGTAGTAATTGCCCATGTACTATTTGCGTACGAAGCACTTATATTGTTGTGTGCATTCGTCCAGCCTGCAAAGAATCCTGCTCCTGTACCGAACGGTGAATGTGATAATGTTGGTAAGCCATACTCAGAACCGTTCAGCACTAAATTGCTATCAATTTTAGCAGTATGCGCATTAAGGTTGTGTATATCGTTCACACCTACAGTAAATTGTGAGCCGAGTGTATAATATTGAATTCCTGATAAGTACCTTGTAACAACAGCATTCGTTGTTTCAGAAAAACTTACTGCTCCAACAGTAGGTGTCGACGGATTCGAATCATAGAACACAGGAGTGCCGGCATATACGTGATCGCCAGTCGGGTCAGTAATTGGATCAACAGAATGTGTGACCTGAACACTATACTTTCCTGAGCCTGACAAGATCGCAGCGATATCGATCGATACGATAGCTTTCGCTGAATATCTCGTTGCATCGACGCCGAACGACGAGAGATTCACAATTATCGATCCATCACCGCTGATATAATTTCCGTTCGCTGTTAAATTGGGTGTTGTGAATGTTTTTACAGGTGTAACAGCATCAGCGCCGATGATACGCCCAGTAAATGTGCTTGTCCCGCCAAAGCCAGTAGTTTGCGACGGCGTCGTCAATGTAAATACGCTAGAAGCCGGTGAGTGTGTAGCTTGATTAGTTCCTGGCCACGTTGAAGCTGAAAATGGATTACTTTCACTTGTCGGTGTTGATATTCTTGTAGTTACACGTGTGAGTGATTCTGCAACGAACTGTGCACCATTCGACCCATCATTTTTGTTCCAGTGGCTTTTCCAGCTGGGAGGTGGGATATAAATATTGACACGATTGCCTCCGCCGTCTAAAGCAAGCACAGTCGCGCCGATAAAATTAAGTTGACCAACGGCAGATTTGACAAGTACACCCTCATCATAAACCTGCATAGAGCTAGCTGAGTATGATGCAGAACAGCAAACGAGAAGATCATTGATAATATTGTTGATCTGCGTCGGGGTGTATGACCCAGACGGAACATCCGCCAGGCCTACATATTGATCGACTACACGTATCGCTGTCATAAATTACTAACTGACTCCTCAAAGATTATACAACACGACGAAACATTCATCAGCAAATTACTGATGAGACAGTATATACGTGAACTATGAATTCATGTTGATCGCGTATTCTTGCTTATATGCTTTAAGCTTTGTGGCGTGTGTACCTAATCTTCTACGTTTACCAGTCTTTTTATCTTTTTTCTTTGTGTATAAACACCACTTATCACCGCATTTTCGAACAATTTCGCTTAATTTAATTTCATCGAATACTTCATGTACGAGACATTTCATCAAATTTACAAATTCACTATCGTTCATCGCAAATTCACTTTCAAGCGATCATTCGAAAAATGCATACTTCGAGTAACTTAAATATCAAGAAAAGATAGCGGATGACGACGAAGATCGAAGATCAATCAATTCGATAACGAAACCGGAAGAGAAAATACAGCAGATCCGCATGACCAAACAGGTTCAACATTATGCGATCTTGCGTAGTCTGCTTCTGA
>CAZUGR010000078.1:0-2402 GCA_964620145.1 uncultured Candidatus Saccharibacteria bacterium | reverse complement strand
GGCAGATATTGTATGGGCATTTTGTCTTTGTCAATATAGTATGCCTGGTCTCAGTAAGCATGTCGTGTACTTCCAAAAATTAGGTTTCGTTTAGCTAAGTAACTAACTGAGCATAAAAACCATCTTACCGTTTCCAGTAAGGATCGGACTATATCTTAATTTCTAGTAATTAAATATTGATTACTAAAAATTACTCCCTTTTCCAGAAAGTTAGTTATGCTTTCTGTACTCCCCAACAACGGGGATAGTTACTTTTCAATTTTATAAAGCATAGAAGGTAATATGAAAGGCTTTAGCAAATTTGCTAATTTTTTTCCTTCTTTAGTTCCACAAATAATAGCATACTGATTTCTCATTTTCCTCTGTCCCATTTGTATATCAAATTTTTCCTTGATCCAATCAATTATAATTTGATTTTCTTCCTTTGATATACAAGTAGATAGGGTAAAAATTAAAGCACTGATATTATTTGTGACTTTATTTCTTCTAGCACTACAAGAACCATCATCCATCCACCAAATAGCTAAATGACTAGCATCTAATTTATCTAGTGTTTTCCTAGTGATAGTTTTTCTATTATTGGAATAAAGGACAGTTCTTATAAATTTTGTGTATTCACTGGTTTTTAACCTAAATCCACATTGTTGGGTATTGTTAGTTACCCTGTAAACAACCTCTTGTTGTGTTAAAAACGGCTTTAATTTTTCCATTTTAAACTTTACAAGTTCTTCTTGTTTAATATTATGGAAGCAGGAAAATCTACCATCTGAGGAAAGATACCCATCTCCTAAAACACATGCTATTAGATTTTTTCTATGCTCTTTTAAAATTTTCATTATACATACAGTTTAACTGATGATTTATAATGTTAAAAGTAACTATTTTAGTCTCTGAACGTTCCTCTATTCGAGGCTTCGCTGCTGATTACCTATGTATCTTTGACATTTTTAAGCGTTCACACTTAGGCTTATTTCATCCTTATGTTGTAGCTGTCTCAGCTTTAAGGCTTCCAGCAATTAAAGAGTTAATGACGAAAGTTCATCATTTATTACAAGCCCAACTCCCTCAAAATTATTGTAAATCTGATCTGGTTTAGCCTGATAACAATGAAAGCGAAAGTCAAAATCCTGTAGTATGTCCTTACCATAGAGTTTCTTAAACTTATGAACCTCTCCGAGATTGTCAGGGTCTTCATTGAATAATACTTTTTCACGGGTTACTGTTTCTGCGTTGTATACTATAGTATCTCCTTTCTGTATCAGGCCCAGTTCCAGCATTCTATACGCCACTCTGAATGAAAATATGGTCTTACCAGTACCAGGAGCAAGCATAGCAGTGCCGTGAAAACCTGCTTTTTCTGCTTCTACTAATGCCCTATCGTGTAATTCGTTAAGCTTTTTTATTCTCTCTGTCATTCCTTAAGTTGTTTAACCATGTAAGTTTTTCTTCCTTTGTTAAAGGCTTCTTTTCTAAATCTTTAACGCACTGAAAAATATGTCCCAACCCTGCTTCTATTTCTGATAATATCAGAATGCCTTCCGGGCGATCACAGTCTATCACAAAAGGCTGTAGTAACTCTCCCATATCGCTATAGTGAGTAGGAGAACTCAAGTCATTGGTTGACTTCCATGAACTGACTATACCTTCAATGGTTTTAATCAGTTCAACCTGTTTCTGTGTTGGTTTCATGTCGAGTATTTTTAGCTTTAGTCTTCACACACTCTTTACACCAGGAGTGTCTGCCGTCTAAAGAAGTGATCCTTATATAAAACTTTTCTATAGGTTTTTCTTCTCCACAGTTAACACAAGTTTTAAAAACTCTGCTTCTTTTAGTGTTGTATTTACGTTTAATCCTTATTGAAGAGATTACTTTTTCAAGTAGTTGAAGTGAGTTCATCCCATCCTGGTTTTAGTAAATGTCTTGGAGTAAGAACATTATCCTCATTTAAAACCAGGTAAGCTGAGCAGCCCCATTAGACTCAGACATTACCTGGCTTACTCACCAAGCGGTATAAAAACAAACCAACAACCAACACGAAATTGGTTTAAAAATAAGGGGCTTAAAAGTTTAAAAGCAGATAGGCTCCCATCCACTATAAAAGCCTATCTGTAAAACCACCAAAACCCATCCAAACAAAAAAAATGACACGAAAGAAGGAAGTGGATGTGAAGAGGAAGGAAGTGGATGTGAAGTTCTTAAAAAAACTCTGGAAGCAGCCCACACCTATTTAAACTGCTATCCAGAGCTATGCCGAAAATATTCCCAGTATGATCCCGATTAGTGTAACCTAAACCAGGTTAAAAAATAAAAATAAAGGTGTGTGTGCTCCCTACAGGACTTGAACCTGTGACCACATGATCATGAGTCATGCGCTCTAACCATCTGAGCTAAGGGAGCGTGT
>CAZUGR010000077.1:0-2420 GCA_964620145.1 uncultured Candidatus Saccharibacteria bacterium | reverse complement strand
ACTTTCGTCGAGTTTATCTGATTATAATTGATGTCCATTCTTAATTAAATAGCAATAGGTTTATGTTTTATCTTTAAAAAATCAGGGGCAGCGATGAAAAGATTATTCGTAATGTGTTTATTATTTTTAGTATCTGCATGCGCGACGAGAACACAATATAAACCACATGGGCAATCAGGAGGATATTCTGAGACAAAAATTAAAGATAATATCTATATGTCTAGATTTTCAGGGAACGCATACACTCATGCTGATGATGCCAAAGCGTTCGCTCAATTTCGCGCGATTGAAGTTTGTCGAGATCTAGATTTTAAAGTAACTAAAATATTGTCTATTGATAACAAAACGACTAGTCAATCCGTTCAGAAATCATCGTCTTATAATTATCAACAACCGACAAACTTTATTGGCAATTCAAATACTAGCACTAATTATAAGGCCATGTCCCAAGGATAGTTGAAATTTAAAGGTTGAGTGGCACAACCATTCTGTGTTTTCAATAGGTTACTACACTTATGAAGCCAGAAAAATGAAAGGGCCACCCAATGAAGAAGAACTTACTTAAAGCCGTGAAGAAGATCAATCGGAAGAAGCGAGTTTACGCAAAAAAATCTGAAATTATAGCCGATAGATTTGAAAATCTTGATGGACCTATCGAGTCGCAGCATTTGTTAATATCCACACTGCTACCGCCGGCGGTCAAAGCATTCATTGCTGAATGCGAAAGCGAAGTAGAAAAACTCTGCGGTAGCCGCTACCAGCATGGAAAAATCAATAATCGCTGGGGCTCACAAAATGGATCCATCATTTTAGGGAACCAGCACGTAGCTCTGGAGGTTCCACGAGTTCGAGGTAAAGACGGCAAAGAAATTCGTCTACAAACCTACGAAGATTTTCAGGATCCAAAAATATTTCAACAAGCAGTGTTTACGGAAGGAATTAAAAAGGTCTCGCAGCGAGATTACGAAAAAGGCGTGAGTAAAATCGCCAACTCATTCGGATTCACAAAAAGTTCAATCTCAAGAAAGTGGATCAAGGCGACAGCGAAAAAAGTTGAGGATTTACAAAAAAGATCTTTAAAGGAAATGGATATTAGGGCTGTATTTATTGATGGTAAAAGATTTTCAAAACATGGTGTGATAATCGCATTGGGCGTGGCTTTCGACGGTAGAAAATTTATACTTGGGATTTATCAAGCTAGTACTGAAAATTCAAAATCCTGCACTGAATTGCTGAATGATTTACAATCACGTGGCCTTTCTGAGTCGGGATTATTATTTGTTGTCGATGGTGGATCTGGCTTAAATAAAGCTCTCGAAGAAAAATATCAAGTTCATGATAAAAAGAATCGCAAGGCCATCCGAGTGCGATGTTTTGTTCACAAGTGGAGAAATATTGAAAAGGCACTTGGAGACAGTTCTCACAAGGCCACAGGTCTCTTCTGGGCCCTTCGCGACGCCAAAGATACTACCGAGGCAAAAGTCATCTCAGATCGCCTTGAGAGCGTATTACGGAATTTAAATTTGTCGGCACTGCAAAGCTATCTTGAAGCCAAAGATGATTTGTTGGTAATTCACGAATTAAAATTATCCAAAACATTAAAAGGATTTTTTGCAACTACCAATCCGATAGAATCTCTGAACTCGTTACTCGAAGAAGATATGCGCAGAGTGAAGAACTGGAAGAACTCCGAACATTTTCAACGATGGCTATCGACATACTGTCTAGCTTCGGAAAAGAAAATGCGAAGAATACGTGGCCATGCAAGTTTACCTGGACTATGGATTTTACTTAGAAAACTGACAGAACAAAATCACGTTGACATCTATGAAGGAATCGAAGAAGTTGCATAAAATAAATCCCCACTCAACTTACGAATTTCAACTAAACGAGGGGCAAGGCCGCTCAAAAAAACCGACCAGCTAAGTGTGGTATTATTCTCTATTTCATCGTATTTATACATGTTTATTGAGCGTGACAGAATTCCTATAATTTCATATTCATCTTTCGAACTTTCGATAAACAACGGACTTCCAGATAATCCTGGTTTACCAAAACAATTCGTTTCAATAAAACCACCTATAGAAATATTTATAATCCTGCAATCAGAATCATGAATCATTTGTTCTACTTCTTGGTGTCCTGCCATTTGAATATTGTTTGTAAGGATGCTATTTTTTGACGATTGAGACGCTCCAAATTTAATTTTACTTTTTAATGGGTTGTTATGTTCTAACTTAATAACGGACCAATCCTTTTGTTGAGTAACATTGTTAACCATTTTGTCTTTTCTTCCTGATGCAATTACAACTCCATTTAAGGAATTTTGTTTCCCCAGCAAGTCATATTTGTATTTTACAACTTCCCCAATTGCTGAGGCCACATGAGCGGCAGTAATTACGTTACATTGATCAACTTGA
>CAZUGR010000076.1:0-2440 GCA_964620145.1 uncultured Candidatus Saccharibacteria bacterium | reverse complement strand
TTTTGGCTTTTTCTTGAAGCCGTTCAAAATCTTCTTTCATGACTATTGAACCTCATAAAGCATAGGTATTGCAAGCAAGTCTCCATCATCAATATCATACGTAACTGCTGCAACAACCAATTTAGTGTATGGTGCTGTTAATTCAAAAATTCCGGCATCATAATAGATTCCATCTGCATCAGTAATTAGTTCACCAACTGTATGAGAGTATTTATATTTTGTATAGTTTGTTCCGTCATAGGATTCTGAATACCATATCTGTGCAGTTGCTCCAGTTGTTGCAGCGCCGGTTGTAACTGCAAGAATCAATTTAAGAAAATGTGCCCCTTTCCCGTTAACTGTTCCAATTGTGTTATTTATTACTGTTGGATCAGCACCATAATAAGCTCCAGAGGTATTCCATGTTGCATCAGTAGGATATTCATTTGCTTTCCATGCAACAGGGCCGGTCTGATAATTCTGTTGCGCTGTTATGATAGTCCTGTTTTTTAATAGAATCTCATTCGCCATATTATGATGCCCCTATCAGACCAGCAGATTTGTACGCCAAAGCGAGTTGATGAAACGACCCGGCAGTGACAATAACATATTCAATATCACCTTCTGCCGGGGTATTACCTGCATCAATAGCCGCCCCGATCGTAGCATTAGTCACAACTATCCTGGCCATATCTTGCATGGAAACCTTGTTCGCCCATAGAGCTTTTGCAAGTAGTAAGTCATCGGCGTCTGGAGGTGTTTCTGCAAAAACTGCTGCTGCTTTCTGGTACATGTAGTATGAGCATCTATCTTGAAAAGCCTGATCTTTTGTTTTACTGATTCTTTTTAGTGCATCGGTCATTTTTTATTCCTTTCATATTCATTCATTTGTCTACACCAATCCATGGGCATAGGATAACTATGCCATTCAGTTCCTTTTATTTTGTGATCTTTGTATTCCACCATTTCTATCAAACATCCATCTAAAACAAACCATCCAGGAAGTGTTAACGGATCACAAATAACTGTTACATCTGACCTTGTTATTTTACCCAAAAATTTAAATAGACTTGACAGGCCGAAAAATATATAGGCTATTTTTTGTCTTAGTAATGACATCCAATTCCAAGATAAGCACCTATTCTTACACCGTAGTAACCAATTTTTTTTGTTATCCACCACGATGTCTTTCCTACATCAATCTCAAATTGCTTGTCTGCCCATTTTCGTTCATACCAATTTTTTGCATGTAAACATCTCCAATCATGCCTACAAGATGCTATAGGATGCCTGTGTCGTGGAAACAAGCCATTAAAAATCCATGGCACACTCGCCCCGTCCCATTCAAAGTTTATAGGAATCTCAGTATATCTGTTGTCTATAGTTTTTAATTTTAGCGGCCTGGTTAATGCCCGATATAAGGGTTTATTTGGCACACTTTTCATATAAATAACAGTATTCATTATACAACCTGCTCAACTAAACCAATCAATTCCTTGGCCCGATTATTTGTCTGCTTATACCATAAAGAGTTAGCCATATTAATTTTCATCTCTTTCCAGTCTTTACGTTTTACAGCTTTGATTAATTTCTTAAATTCTCTAAATCCATTATCCCCAAGTTGAAACCGCATATCAGCCAACACTAATTGTATTTGTTCAGGCAGATCGTTAAAGTTTTCAAATATCTTATGCAAATCATTAATGACTTCCATAATATCTTCTTCATACATCAAATCCGCTACGGCATTAGATATTCCTTTAGCATCTAAATTATGTCCTATACCAATAGTTAATTTACCTGCAGTACATTTATAAGGCCATAACTTTTTACCTTCATGTTTGATTAACATCTGCTTAAGTTTCTTTAAATCCATTTGTTTATCCCCATAATTTAAGCGCTCCAATTAATGTTAGAATAAATAAAATTACAACCCATTGCCTGGATAAAGTTTTTTCAAGTTCATCTTTAGGACAATTTGCAACGCAGATTTGTAATTTTGAAACCGTTCCTTCAGGACCAAAAGCGATATCATATTTCTTCCAAATAGCTTCTATCTGACCGTTAATATGTACAATATCTTTTCCCTGAACTGCAAGTGCTACAAGAGATTTTTCAATATTTTCCAACTGGATACTTTGTTTTTCAAGTATCTTTTCTTGATATTTCTGGCTTTCAAGTATTGCATCATGATCAGTCATATATTAATTATCCTTGAGGTTAATATTCAATCGGTAAAGCCCAACCAAGATACCCATGCAAAGGTTGAAATTCTGTAATTTCTGTTTCAGTTATTATTTCTTCACCATTAACGACAGTAACCGACTGCTCAGGTGGCGTATGGAGTAAATGCAAATCCAGGTCAAACGGATACTGTGCTGCGTTGTACACGTTGCCGTCAATATCCCAGCATCCGTTAATTACAGGATGTCTTCCTGCCATAAGGCTTATCATCATTGGG
>CAZUGR010000075.1:0-2462 GCA_964620145.1 uncultured Candidatus Saccharibacteria bacterium | reverse complement strand
TGCATGAGGCGTTGAATCAGACCATCCCCGTGTACGTGAAGCGGGCAAAGAGGGATGAGTACCTCGTCCAGACCCGCAAGGCGATAAGTTCGCTGGCGCAGGAACTCGTGCCGATAACTACGCAGGCGCAGGGGGAGAGTGTTTCCCTGCTTAGCGTCCCCCGGTCTCCCGAGGAATTCATGGCGTACCTGTGCGCCGAGCTGCTCTTTCCCGCTTCATCCGAGGCTACAGACGGTATCCGGAGGGTATTGGCAGGGAGGATTGCCAACGAACCGCGCCTACATGCGCGGATCTTGGAGATCGCGGCAGGGGAACGAAGGACGCGGCGCGACCACCTGGTGCGTGGCTTCGAGTATGGATACCCTTTCACATTCGAAATCGTGGCGGACTATGGCATGTACCGCGATCTGCAGCGTCACCGCATGATGACGCAGCAGCGCCAGCTTTTGACTCCCTCTTTGGGTTTCCACCTGCCTCCGGAATTGGTCGAAGCCGGGCTCGATGCGCCAGTTTTGGAGGCATATCGACGGTCCCAGGAGGCCTATGAAGCCCTCCAGGCTGAACACGGTCGGGAAATGGCACAGTACGCGCTGTGCATGGGGTATAATATCCGCTTCACGTTCGGCATGAACCTGCGCGAACTTTCGCACTTCATCGAGCTGCGGACAGCCCCCCAGGGGCATCCTAACTACCGCCGGGTGGCCAACAAGATGCTGGAACTTCTTCCGGAGGGGTTCAAATTCCTGTGCCGCTTCGCTGATAGGAACGAATACTACTGGGCCCGGGGAGATAGCGAGGCGCGCCAGCGAGTGAAGGAACGGAAGCTGGACGAAAGGTCCTGACCCCCATTTCCGGCGCATGCTTGGAAAAAAGGCGTTTTTCGGGTATAATGGGGTGAATCGTCTTTTAACCCCCACCCATGCGTACGAAAAATTCCTTCAAAAAGGGCTTCACGCTGATCGAGATCATGATCGTGGTCGTGATCATCGGTATCCTGGCCGTGGCCCTGTTTCCCAAGCTCCTTGGAGCCATCCGCAAGTCCAGCGACGAAGGCCGCAAGGCCGAGCTGAAGAGCCTGTCCGTGATCATGCTGCAGTATAAGAATGACACTGGCGCTTACCCCGACGCTGCTACCTGTGTGACGGATACGGGTGGAGGCCTGGGTTCCACCCTGATTACCGATGGTTACGTTAACAAGGGCAAGTTCCCCAAGGATCCCAACCAGAACAACACCGTTTCGGGTTGTGCCGGCTACTTCTATTACGTTCCTTTGGTGAAGAACGGCACGAACGCCGCTACTTTCGCCCTCGTGGCCAAGATGGAAAACAAGACGCAGGGCAATACGGATGACCTTCCCAGCGCCTCGGACGACGTTCAGGCCTTCACGTCCAAGCTGAAGAAGGGTGGCACGTACTACGTCGAACTCGGTTTGTAGCAGGTCGAACCTAAGCCCATAGAGGCGGCTACCGCGTGCGGTAGCCGCCTTTCTTTTGCCATGAATGACTTTTGAAATCCGGCACTTTCCGTGTATACTCGTATCCACACATCCTTCACCTCCCATTCCCATGAACGACGCCATGCCTCCGATGCATTCTACGCCGACCTCCGACGCCACGTTCGCGGCCGACGTGCTCGCTTCCCCCGTCCCGGTGCTAGTCGATTTCTGGGCCCCGTGGTGCGGCCCCTGCCGCGTACTGGGTCCCACGGTGGACGAGGTCAACGCCGAAGCCGGGGACAAATATAAGGTATTCAAGCTGAACGTGGATGAGAATCCCGTTACCACGCAGGAGTATGGCGTGATGAGTATCCCCACGGTCATCATCTTCTCCGGCGGCAAGCCCGTAGAGACCAGCGTAGGTGTCCGGGAGAAGGCTGATCTGCAGGCGATGCTAGCCAAGTACTCGGTAGCTTGATAAACGAAGGAGGACGATTGGTTTCTGCGAATACTAAAAAATCCCGCCATGGCGGGATTTTTCGTTGGTTGCGGAGGGTGATTTTCCAGAAATCGGTTCGGGGGTAGCGTGGCGCGTTAGCGCGATTTTCCGCAATATCGTCAGGTCTACGCTACGATATTGACGATGAAGTTCACGATCGCGTAGGCGAAGAACACGATCAGGAGGCCGAGAGCGGCGTATCCGATGGTTTTCTGGGCGCTCTTGACCGCCGCGTCGTTACCTTGCGAGGCAACTAGCTTGACGCCCGAGATGATGATCACGATCACCGCGACCAATCCCAGGAAGCCCAGGAAGTAGTTCATCAGCGACAGGACGGCACTACGCAGGTCGGTGTTGTTGGCTGATGCCTGTGGGCGATCAAGCGGGTTCAGCACTGAGTTGGGCTGGGCGAAACCGGTTTCCACCAACGCTCCGACCGCATAGGCGGACAGAGAGAGGATGGAGGCGAGTTTTGCTTTGGTGGCGATTGCCATGGTGCCTTTGCGTTTGGATGTTGCGACCGAACGC
>CAZUGR010000074.1:0-2479 GCA_964620145.1 uncultured Candidatus Saccharibacteria bacterium | reverse complement strand
CGGTATGACCTGAGCAAGCAGGTCGATGAAATCCACATCATGCGAGAGGGTGACACTTTTGACCTGGGGTTCAAGGTGCAGGGACGCTATGGTCAGGTGCCAAGCCAAAAAGTTGACATCAACGGCCTGGAGGAAATCGTCGGCAAGGAGATGGCCAAGCGCATCGCCGAAGCACCACAAGGCCGCAGCTATCTCAGCGGCGACCAGTTGAAGGTCGGCGGCCAAGGAATGATCGCCTTCTACGACAAGATCGTCCCCACCGCAGTGAACAAGCTGCTGGGGAAGGTGGGGGGCGGGAAGATTGCAGATGGGATGGTTGCCAGAGAGTCTGCTTACCCGCGCGAGTTTCCAAGCGAGGCCGCGGCTACCGAGTGGGCAGAGGCCAATCTTGGCGACCACGAATTTACGGTTCGCGGGCACAGGGAAAGCGATGGAACGTTCATCGTCTTCGACGAGTTCACGCACAAAGAGGTGAAGGGGCTTGTCGGCCGACCGCAACCCGGCTTCGACATCACCCCCGACATGCGCGAGACGCTGGCCGGCGGGCTGCCGTTGTTCTCCCAGGGTGGCGACCAGACCGACACCCCCGCCTTCCGCAAGTGGTTCGGAGACAGTGTGGTGACGGACAACGGCAAACCCATGAGCGAGGGCGGCCGGCCGCTGGTGGTGTATCACGGGACGACGGCGGACTTCAGCGAGTTCCGCAAATCCAAGAACAGCGCCTTTGGTACTGGCGTCTATTTCACCGACTCGGCAGAGGATGCGTGGTCCTACGCCACACTGACCGGCGAGCCCGGTGCCAACATAGTGCCGGTGTACCTGCAGATCACAAAACCATTGCGCCTGAAGGAGTGGGAAATCAAGGGCGACATGGCGTCGGACCGCTGGAAGAGGCGCATCCGAGATGGCGGCTATGACGGCCTGATCGTGGAGCGCGACGAAGGATACTTCACCTACGTCGCCTTCCGCCCCGAGCAGATCAAGTCCGCCATCGGCAACCGCGGCACCTTCGACGCCGAGAACCCGGACATCCGGTATGAGCTGGGCGAGCAACCGCGCGTCGACTTGGCCCCGGCGCTGGCCACCGCGATGCGTCGATGGGAGGCAGGCCGCGCCACCGACGCCGATCTGGCTGCAGCGGTGCGCGCCGAACTGGACAACCGCAAGGCCAAGCGCGAAGAGGCGACCGACCGCGACCGCGTGCGTGGCTCCGACTGGCTGCAAGAACGCATCCTGCGCGCCCGGCGCACCGGTGAGATGTCCACCGCCGAAGCTGATCTGGCCCTGTGGCTGCTGAACCGAGCGCCGCAGGTGGCCACCGACCTGGGCATCAGCATCAAGTCCGGTGACATGACCAAGCCCAACGGCACGTACAACGTGCTTGAGCGGGTGGTGACCAGCTTCACGTCGAAGTCCAACCCCGACACGCTGACCCACGAAATCCTGCACCACACCGAGAGGATGATGCCGGAGCCGGTGCAGAACGCTATCCGCAAGGAATGGCTGAAGCAACTGGAGGCCGATGGCAAGCAGGCCCGCGCCGGCCTAGAGCAGCGCATCGCCCAGGCCGAGGCTGATGCCCGCCTGAAGAAGACCGTTGCCGCCGACCAGCAGCGCATCGTCCTGCTTGACTGGATGCTGGAGGCCGCCCGCAAGGGTGACGCCGATCTGGCGAGCAGCCTGTACGGCGGGTTCCGCGACGGCATCAGCCTGCGCAACGTGCTGGCCTACGAACTGAGCTCGCCCAGCGAGTTCTGGGCAGTGAACGCGGCTTCGCTGGTGCGCGACCGCGCCGAGACGGGGACCAGCCTGTGGCGCCAGGCACGGCAGTGGCTGTCTGAACTGCTGCAGAAGGCCAAGTCGCTACTGGGCCTGCGCTCCAATGCGCCGGTCATCCGCGGGCTGGAGGCGGTGTTGGCCGGCGACGGCTCTTTCGTCAGCCGCGGAATGATCTCCACTGGTGCGCGGGAACTGAATGACCAGACCGACACCCCCGCCTTCCGCAAGTGGTTCGGAGACAGTGTGGTGACGGACAACGGCAAACCCATGAGCGAGGGCGGCCGGCCGCTGGTGGTGTATCACGGGACCAGGGCGGACTTCGGTGAGTTCCGTACCGACCGCTGGGGCATGCTCGGCACGGGCGCCTACTTCACTAGCGACCCACGATCCGCCGACAACTACGCCAACAGCGCGCCGGCACCCGGAAAGAACTACGACCCGAACGGCAACCGTGGTGATCCGGAAGGTCAGCGCGTGGTGCCGGTCTACCTGTCGATCCAGAACCCGTACAGCCTCGACAAGCGAGGCTACAGCAACCTGACAACGGAGGAGTTGATCGAGCGCGGCTACGACGGCATCGTCAAGGCCGGCATCGGCGATGAGAAGGTGTACGTCGCCTTCCGCCCCGAGCAGATCAAGTCCGCCATCGGCAACCGCGGCACCTTCGACGCCGAGAACCCGGACATTGCGTTCTCGCAGG
>CAZUGR010000073.1:0-2513 GCA_964620145.1 uncultured Candidatus Saccharibacteria bacterium | reverse complement strand
TATTATTTAACTCTAACAATTTAGTAAGTGTATTATTAAAATCAAAACCTGCCTCTACAAGAATGAATGCATAACTGATAAGCATATCACTACGATTACCCATACCTGTATTGTTTAATAACCAGCGTTCAAGGTTATCCATTTGTTGTTGTGAATCAAATAATGCTTTACGTTCTTCATTCTTACTGGTTTTAGGAATGTAAGGCAGTACATCAAATAATTCACCATCTACATACTCACAATGACCATTATGTGTTAACCACTTTTTAGCTTGTTGGTTTGTAGATTCATCAACTTCAAAAGGTAAACCTTGAAGCACATTATTAATGAACTCTTTATATTCAACAGAGTCCATCTTTAATGTGTAATTCATTGGTAGAACAATACGGAATCTATGCTCTGTTTCAGTATGACGTTTAGTGGTGTAATACCAAGCTTTAAAGCCTTTAAGTAGCATCTTAGCGGTAGATAAGTTGGTAGTACCATCTACGTCTAAAACCAAGAGATTCACGCCTGCAATGCAGTTACGTGTATCTCTGTAACCATTACCACTAATACCGTCAATAAGGTGATGGTTAAGCCAATGATAATCAGGTAAGTTAAATAACTTGCCTAACTTTTCAAAAGGTACTTCAGCACTAAGATAGTTATTAGTCATGTCTGTTGAATAACTAATACGCATTTTATTAGTATCAGTTTCTTCAATGGATTCACCACGTAAAAACATAATGCCATCAGTAAATATTTTCTTAATGATGACATTGTTTTTATAACCCCATGCAATAGCCATGAGAATCATGTCATCTTTAGTAGATTTAGAACCTTTAAAACAAGGTAAAGCGGCATCTAAATCAGTCAAAGTAACATCAGACTTACACTGTGCTAAGTACTTAGCTCACTTAGTGTAAGGAAGCTCAGGGGTAAGTAATTGGCTAAATACAGCACCACTATCTTCAGAAAGTTTAATAGCATGTTCTAAATGCTCTTGAGTGACTTCAGGACTACCATCATAAAAAGCATAAGCACCTGCAAGTTTAAGTGCTTTAAAGTAGCGGTGTTCCATTTCACTTTTAGCAATGGATTCTGTTTCATTAAATGCTTCAGCTCTACGTTCACAATCAAGACGATACTCAATTAAATACTTTGCATTTTCTTGGCTTAAAGCAATGGTCTTGTTGACGTTAATAGGGTCAGCTAATAAACCAAGTCTGTCTGCAATAGTATCTAAATACGCATCACCATCTGTGTCAAAGAGTTGTTTAAGCACTTCTTCAGCAGATACATTTTTAATCTTAGTACTGTTACGTGAGAAGCCAAAGAAACATCTACGAGCATAACCCATCTCAAGCATTTCCATGAGTAGGGATTCTGTAGCACCACCATCAAGTAACTTAGCAGGTGTACCAAATAAAAGCATATTAGCAGGTGTAGCACCTGCAAGCTTTTCAAAGCGTACATTATCAGTCGTAGATTTAACTAATTTATCTTTAACTAAACCTTTATCAAAGAGTTCTAAATAAGTAGTTAATGCTTCAATACTACCTGATAGGTTAGCTGCAATCTCATCTACAATGAGATTACAAGCACCAATGTCTGCCATTAAAAGCTTTTGACGCATTTGTTTAATAGCAGGGCTAGTAGCACTGTCAAAGCTAAACATTAGTGAGCCTAAACTATTAAAGTCACGAGTAACTCTAGCAAGCTCTTCTTCGACAGGAGTATTGTTTCGTGTAGCACGTTTAATAGCTAAAGTCTCTAAATGCTTGTCTGAAATAACAGGGAAAGTACACTCAGTAAAAGTATACTTAAACTGATGTAGTACTTCATTTTCAATAATGCCTGTACTATGTCCTTTACCACTGCCTGATGGTGATAAAGCCATAGAGTAAACATTAATAGGGATAGTACCTTTACCTACCCAACCACTGATAGAAGCTCGCATTTGTGCAGCTATTAAACCAAAGTAAAAAGCAGTTACTACTCGAAAGAATAGTGGATTACTGTTTTGTGTTTTGGTTTGAAGAATCTTTACAAGTTTTTCACTTGCAGGATGGTATTCCATCTCAGTAAACTTTTTCATAGTTACTCACTTACTTAATTAAGTATTAAATCACCTGATAAAAGGTAATGGTCTTTTTGTGTACATACAGAGAAAGCAGAGCAGTAGCGACAAGCTACCACTTGACCTTTCACTTCTAAAACAATACCTGTGTAACCATCTTCAGCTAGACGTGCATAAGCATCTGCAGCATTATCAAAGTTCTTAGTACTACGTCCATCAGTCTTATCTTTGTTTTTGTAGTACTTCCAAGTAGTTTCTTTACGCCATAAATCTTCATCAGTACATAAAGGAATAGCATCTTCAGGTGCATCTTTATACATGTCTAATTGTTTGAGTTTGGCTTCAACATAAGCTTGTGTATCATCAATACTTAATAAGGGAATACGCTGTGTTAATACACGAGCTTGAGGATACTCAGGACGTTGTTTAGCATCAGCAGCAGACCAATCAG
>CAZUGR010000072.1:0-2626 GCA_964620145.1 uncultured Candidatus Saccharibacteria bacterium | reverse complement strand
TGAAAGTTATTTGATAGATCATGATGTATGATCGAATTATGGCAATTAGAACGCTGCAGCAGGATTAACTGGAGGTAGAATTAATAAATTCAATATCAGCAAACAAAGTCGTGACTATGACCCGAATGGAGATTATATCCGCCATTGGATTCCAGAGCTTGCCAATGTACCTGCTCCATTCATATTTGAGCCATGGAAGCTCTCACGACAGGATCAGGAACGCTACAAAGTTTTCATAGGAAAAGATTATCCTCCCCCACTTACTGTTGGAGAAGACAAAAATGAAGACGAATTTTATCGCAAATTTCCAGCCAAAAAGGATCGATTTAATGTGAACAGGTACTACAAAAGAGAAAATGATGAACCTGAAACTGCTGCCAATCATCAACCGGATACCACTGCAGAACAACAAAAGATGAAAACTATTTTCCCGAAACTAAATCGATTGCAGAAGTTTTAGTTCGTATCCTTACTATCCACGTTGTAAATTGTTTTCAATTGTGTCGATATAACTCAACTACGAAGAATAAATTTTAATAATAAACTAGATTGTTTATGGAAACCTCGCGTTCCAACCTGCCCAAATAAAATACTTAAATACTTTAATTGCAGAATACTCTTTTTCGTCTTTCATGAAATTTTACTTCCAAGGAAAAGACTAACTGGTGTTAATAAATCTTTTATTCACTTGCCTTTGCAACGCTCACCCTTTCCTTCGGAAAGGTCTCGCGTTGCTGGGTGTTTTCCTCCACATATATACAATACTTCTTCCAGTTGAAAGCCTATAATATCAATCAAGGACTATTCATATTTGCGAGGTTTCATAAAGTTGAAGTTTTTGATTTAAAAGTCGAAATTTTGAGTTTTGAAAATCTCGATGTACATTCAGACAGACAGACAGACATACGAATTAATCGTGGATGGAACCTCACTTCTCTTCCTTCGGAACGCTCGGTATTGTGAAGTTGTCGGAGAGTGGAATTCAGTAATTCATTAAATATTTATTATGTAATTGTATAATAAATGTTAATCTCAACAGGCAATCTACGTATCCATGCTGTGGGTATAATTATATTATACTTGGTATTAAATTACATTATCATAAGACACTTCAAGGGCTATCGATTGACCCATTGCTTGCTATGGATGAATTCAAATTGATAGAGAATTTTTTCGCGGAAATTTTTTTTCCGTTTTATGACAGAAGCTAGTATTGTGAATTTTTCAATTAAATGCCGATGTCTGTCGAAAATTGGACATATGTGTATAACTTTTGGTCCTTCGAAGTGTGAACAAATCCTTCATGTGTTGTGTATATATTCTAACTGCCGCATTTAAGCAAGGATGAATAGAATATATTTGTTTCAAAATCGTTATTATCGTAACAAATTGATTTTTAAATTAATGGTTGGGAAAAGTGGACACAATGGACATCAATCAACCCAAGAAAGACACGAAAGTGATGAAATTTGGCTTTGGTGGGAATGTTTTCAAAGGACAAGTGGTTTGTGATAAATCAACAGGTAAAAATTCTTGTACGAAATGGAAAAAAGTTCAATTCCGGTCAACAATCCGATGGATATCACAGAAGCGAAACGAATCTATCAGCATTATCTAACTCTTTGTACCACAGTTGAATACAATATGGAAAATTGCTACCTATATTTGGTCACCGATGATGTTACTAATATTGCCGATCCAAAAAAAGCTAAGAAGCCCCAAAATCTAAATAAGTTGACCAGAATTACCGATGAACTCATAGCATTACCTTCTTCTCCAATTGAACTTGTTGCAATCTTAAAAGATGAAGTTGATAAAAGCGTTGCAGGCATCATCAATGGAAAAGTTACGTTAGATGACATGAAGTCGGGATCTTCCTTTGATCGCAGAGTGGTTATTCGTCGTATGTGTGACGCTTTAATTGGCATTGAAAAAACAAACTTATTAACCAGCAGACCATTCCACCTTAACGCATTACAACGGTTCCAATTTACTTCCAAAGTCTCTGAAAAACAACTACGGCTCCTAACTTTATTGGAAAAAACTACTAATGTTCTTCTTAGTACATATATGGAAGGGTATTTTCCAACAGCTGCAGATGTTCGCCAAGATAATGTTTCTATGACGTAAGAAAATGAAGAAGTGATAATCACCACCACTAACAAAAATATTTTTATTAGAATGAATTTGATTTTGTCTACATTTGAGGGCAATGAATTACCAGCCAATTTATCGTTGAAAACCTGTTCTTCCGGAAAGAAACGCAAGCTAAATAATGATATGGATGAAATATTTGCAGGGGACAATCATCTGAGCAAGAAATACAAGAAGAATCACAAAAGTAGTAAGAAATATGAAAGTTCTTCTACCGAATATTCTTCTTCGACTTCTTCCGCTGCAATGTCGTATTCTTCCAGTGATGATGAACAATCATCGACATCTACCTCCTCTACTTCATCAACTTACAACCCATCAGCAGCCAATGAAGTCCTAAAATTCGTTCAAAAACTTTTGATGAAAAAGAAAGAGAAGAAGAGAAGAAAAAAAGAGAGAAAGCATCACCAGAGCAAGAAGAAAAAACACGATCACAACAAGCAAAACAAATCATCTATGAAGAAAACGCATT
>CAZUGR010000071.1:0-2632 GCA_964620145.1 uncultured Candidatus Saccharibacteria bacterium | reverse complement strand
TTCCTCCGCCTGCTACATACGTTGCCGTTGGTGATGATGGATAGCCCCATGACAAGGTATAGGATCCCGTTGTGTTTCCTAAGTCTGCTGTAAACTCTATGCCCTGTGTATTGGCACACCAGCTCGCTGTTATTGCTGTTAAGCCTATTGGTGAGTTTGGTGAGCCCTACAATGGAATACAGCGTGATGCACTTGTTCCACAACTGTTGCTCGCTGTTACACACAGCTGACCCGTAGTCAATGCGCCATATGTAACATTAACCGAACTGTTGCCATTGCCACTGATAGTTCCCGGTGCTGTCCAGTTATAGGTTACTCCGGGACTTGATGGTACTGTGTAGTTAACACTCTGATTACACAATCCATTGGTGATTCCACTGATGCTTGTCGGTACTGAAGGAAGACCCTGAGCTACCGTTCTGCACTTAGGTGCTGATGTTACTCCGCAGATACTTGTCACGCTTACACAGATGTTGCCGCCTTGTGTAAACGTTGGACCAAACGTGGCTGTGATGCTGTTGGTTGATGAACTGCCTGTTGCACCTGCTGGTAATGTCCAGTTGTAGCTTGCTGCTCCTGTACATGGAGTGATACTAAAGGTCTGTACTTCGTTTGGACATGATGATAATGGTCCGGTGATTGCATTCAATGCTGATGCTGACTTGCTTATGTACATACACTTATACGCTGTGGTATAACATGGCGTCTTAGCTGCTACACATAAGTTACCTCCATTCCAGCTTGGTCCAAAGAACACAGTCACTGAAGTGCCACTGGGTACTACCGTTGCATTACCGGTTATCATCCACTGATATCCTGTGGCATCTGTCACCGGTGCTATGGTATAGGTTCCGTTCGTATTTGCACACATTGTCGTTGCTCCTGTAATCTCCTTTGGTGTGCTTATCTGATATCTTACCTTCTGTATCTTACGCAGTGACGCTCCGCAACCATTGGCTGCCTGTACGCCTATACTCACAAACGATGATGTTGATGAACTGAACGTTATCTGTACGTTCGGTGTAGTCGTTGTATAGGGCGACTGATTCATCGGATTACCATTAAAGAAGGTGCCAAAAGGACCATCCCAGATATACATAGTAGCGCCTGCTACTGCCGGAATACTCAGGTTGGCTGTCGTTCCTGCACATGCATAGGCAGGCATGCCTATTATCGTTGGTGTTACCACTACCGACTGTGATGGTGGGGCTGTGCTTATTGCAGTTAAGTTGCCTACAACTTGTGCCTGACAGGCATTACCATCTGCTATATACACTGTGCTTGCTCCGGTCGGAAGGTTACTCATCACTCCTGTTGAATTGAAGTTCACAAAGTCTGATGTGAAGCTATACGGTGCTAAGCCGCCTGAAGCAGTTACGTAAATAATACGATCGCTACCGCCTGCACAACTTACATTTACCACAGAATCTATTGTTACGCTTGGGTTTGGATTAACATTCAAACTTGTGCTTGCACTTGCTGTACAGCCATATTGATTGGTTACAATAACTGTATAAGTTCCACTGTAGGATGATCCAGGATTGCTGATTGATGGATACTGAAGAGAACTTGTAAATGAATTTGGACCTGTCCAGGAGTAGGTGTTACCACTCATCTGGCCCGGATCTGCATTGTCTCCTGAAAGGAAGATATCACTGCCCTGACAAACATCACCACCTGAATTTGCAATTGGAATCGGTGAAGGTGATAAAGTGAACGACCAAACATTACAAGAGCTACCGCCACCTGAAATCTGTGGTACTATCATCCAATAATAAATTGGTGCTCCACCTGATACATCAGCATTATATGTTAATCCGGGTTGGTTGCTAGAAACCAATGTTGTTGGAGGATTGGTTGTTCCAAAATATACATCATAACCTGTTGCACCTGATAATGCCGGCCAGCTAAGGGCTATGTTACCTGTAACCGCATCGGCACAACCACTGCCTGCATCGGCAGGATAGGTAGGTGCATATATACAAACAGGTGGCATAACATTAAGACTGTAGTCCTCATATTGCCCGCTACCACTATTGGCACAAGGATTGGATGGATTACTTGGTGTATAACTTGCCAGAATACGCATGCGCTTAGTTCCTGAGGTTGTGCTCAACGGTATGTTTATTGTTCCTGTTAATGGTGGATAATCATACGATGAGCTGCTTACCACTTGCTCTGATGGCTGGAAGGTACCATCTTCGTTAAAGTCAATCCAAATGGCGCGTCCATAGTTACTGCCACCGGCTACATCAATGCTATAGTTAAATGATGAACCGGGATTAACTGTAGCTGTTGCTGAGCCGCTAAAATCTTCATACATTGCCGTTCCTGTACTGCTGTTGTTTATATTGGCAACAGCACCCGTTGTGGTAAAGTTGATGATATTATAGGTAGTGGCACCTCCTGTTGTTGGAATACATAAACATGCTGATGGCAGATTCTGTGTTACTTGTACAGGCGTTGATGTTACACTGTTACCAGTATAAGAACAACTTACCACACATTGATACCACGTTGTTACAACTTGTGTCGTAGAATAAGTACTAATATTTGTACCTACGTTGGTCCATGGACAACCGGCACCGGTTGTAGAAGCCTGCCACTGATATGATAATCCTAATTCAACATT
>CAZUGR010000070.1:2759-2858 GCA_964620145.1 uncultured Candidatus Saccharibacteria bacterium | reverse complement strand
GCCGCTAATAAGAAGACCAAAAAATCACTACTTCCATCTGATGATGAAGAAGAAGTAGAAGATAATGATGAAGAAGATGAGGAAGAAACACAAGGTAAG
>CAZUGR010000070.1:0-2659 GCA_964620145.1 uncultured Candidatus Saccharibacteria bacterium | reverse complement strand
GCCGCTAATAAGAAGACCAAAAAATCACTACTTCCATCTGATGATGAAGAAGAAGAAGATAGTGATGAAAAAGATTCACACGTGAAAAAGAAGGTGAAGATGGCTACTACATCTACTACATCTTCCTCGAGGAAGTCAACCAGAAAAAAAGGTAACCCTGATGAAGAAGAACCGGCGAAAAAGAAAGCAAAACCTTCACAAGTAGTGAATAATTCATTGTTTATTGAAGGTAATATTGTTTTTTTACTTGTTTAAATTTGTTTTATTTTTATTATTTTCATAGAAATTAATGACTTTCGGAAGGAAATTCATGATGACGTGTCTTCCTTTCCCTCTGAGTTACCCGAGGTTACTACACCTCCTGCCAACGATATGAATGCAATAACAAACTGCCTCCAAAATTTTACAGAGGTAGTCTCCATCGAACTGTGGAATATCTCCCAGTCTGTGGACCACATTCGAGAGGTCACCAAAAACGCCATTTCGACAATTGTCAAAGTTTCGCAGACAAGAAACTCCACCTTGTGGATAGGTTTGTTCGTACGGTTGCTAAAATCTATCAAATATGAATTCTTTTATATTACGAAAAAGCGGTGAGTTTGTATGTTCTTTTCAAGTGTTTTTCATTTATGTTTTGATTCATTTTTTTATAGAGTTGAATTATTTTTGAAAGAGAAAAAAAACGAATGGTTGAAGATAAAGGGAAAATCTAAGCCCCCGTTATCGGATTATGTCAAACACGTTGACGCGGTTACGATCCGAACCCCACGGAGAGGCGTGGAAAACGAACAAGCACCAGCAAAAAAGGAATTAGATCCTACCGATAAAGCCCTGGTAGAATTATGCAACAACCAAGCCAATTTAAAAAGATTAATAATTATGAATCGAAAAGAAAAAAAGGATCCAGTTTTCGATGAGTTCAAATTTGATGTGAAATGGATTCACAATTACTGCCAGCCTATCGGTGATTTCGTGTCACATGTGGTATTAGATGTATTATACCAGGTGCTGAACAGAGAAGTCCAAGTATACAGGGGACAACCATTTGAAAACTTACCACCGAAACAATTGGCGGAAGAATTGTTTAACCGAGAAGGTATGTTATTGGACACTTATTCTCTTATTATTAACAATTTTAATTTTGTAGGGACAAATCCTGAATGTTTTAAAATACTTTGCGATATGATGCTCTATTCAGCAGCAATGTGCAACCTATTACAAGGTCCAAAGTCACCTCCAAAAGGAAAAGATTTGGAGTTTCTGCTCAATGAAATTGGTAGGGAAGAGCGGGACGAATTGGTGCATGATTTTCTGACCAATGTGAGCGATGGGAAAATTCGATCAGTGGTGGTCCCGAACTTAGGAAAAACAATTCCATCTGGAAAACACAAGAAAGGAGGCGATTCGGAAGATGATGACGAAGATAATGAGGGTGCTGTAAAAGAAAAGTGTATGGCGTTGGAACATCAAAGTAAGTAATTCTTAATTTTTACTATTATTTAATATTTGTGTTACATTAGTGTTGAAAAGCGTTGAAGCGAACCAGAATCGTTCTCTCTTAACTTTAAAGGAGAAGAAATTCTGTTACGCAATTGTTCTCGTGGATGAAAATGGAAACCAAATTGCGCCCTTATCGCCGTTATTAATAACATTTTGGATGTTGGCTATTGCTTGCGTTTATTTTAACCAATCAATAGCATTGAATTCCACCTCCAACTTTTGTTGTCATTGGTTGGACGCTCAGGCTGAAATATTAAACGAAGAAATTCCTTTTCTTCATCGTGCCAGTTATGATGTCAATCTATTGATCGATGATGATTACGTTAAGCATAATATTATATTGTCCTTGCGGGATGTTCGCGAACAACACTGCGACTGTACCTTCTTTTCTTTGGTAAGTACATTTTTGCATGTTTGCAAAAATGGTGCTGAAGAGGCTGAAGAGTTCCATGCTGGCTTGAAGCATAACAAACGATTTACAAACTGGTTCAACGAATTGTCACAAGATACACAAAAGAACATATTTTCCGAGGAAGAGTGGAAGACGATCGGGGAGGATTGTTTGGTGGATATGATGATGACTGAGGATACCCTCTTACTGTTCCGTAACTTTTTATCGTTTATTATGGAATGGAATCAGGAATCTTGTGGTTTTGCAACGCCGATCGCATCGTTGTTTATGAAGGGTTTTAGCAATATTTCCAAAAAACAAAAGGTATCATTCGTTCAACAACATGTTGGAAATTCTATGCTCCCCGACGACCTTATTCGTGGCACAAGCATTTTGTTGGATAAATTTACATCACACATTGACGAGCAGCGGCAATACGCAATTATATGTTATCTGGAAGGCAACGGAGAAGACGATCCTGATGAATGGTGTTTAAGTTTACTTCCAGCTACTTGTTTGCGTGAACTACGAACGAGTTTGATGGATAGTTTAAAAGGATGTTTACCGCAAAACATGGAAAAATCTATTTCGTCTTCCATGTTAGTACACTACTCGAAATTGCTAAAAGCGTTGATATCACAAAACAATAAAAGAAAACAACAACAAGCAGACGAACAAAAGGAAGAACAAACCAACAAAAAGGTAAGTTGATCATTAATTTTTTATCTCCTCATCACCAATTGAAATGATTTTTTACAACACAGACAA
>CAZUGR010000069.1:0-2945 GCA_964620145.1 uncultured Candidatus Saccharibacteria bacterium | reverse complement strand
CATGTTATGGTGGCTTTGTCTGGCAGCGGCAAAACGGAAGCTCTTAAACGTGCTGAACATACGCTGCAAGAGTGCGGGTTTGGAAAGTGCTTGATGGGTGACTTTACGAGCGAAGCGGCGCTCTTGTGCGAGCTTCAAGACAATCCGCACAGGTTGCTTAGTATCGACGAATTCGGGCGAGCGCTTCAAGAGATGACGCAATCACAATCCTACCGTGGGGAAGCGCTGACTACGATTTTTAAGATTTATTCGTGCTCTAACTCGATTTATCGAGGCAAGTCATATGCTCCGCCGTCAAGCGGCTCAGCGCGCCCTAGAATAATCATTGAAAAGCCGCAAGTGTCTATTTTGGCCGCTTCCACGCCGTCTGCTTTCTTTGAGGGAATGAGTGCTAAAGTTGCGCTTGACGGACTCCTTGGAAGGTTCTTCTTATGGTTTGCAAAGCATCAAGACCCTGAAAGCCGCTTAGCCCCTGCGTTTGTCATTCCCGATTCAGTAGCAAGCGAGGCAGATAGGTTTTTAGACTGGCCAACAGAGTCTGGAGATATCGCATCAAGGGAGATGCTAAAAACGCAAGAGATAGAGCCACATAATCAAAAAGTGTTTGACGCTATCTGGAAGAACGTTGCGGACCAGTTTAGGCGCGAACCGATAGAGCTCAAAGCATCGATGCTAGCTAGAGCGGCTGAGCTTTTTTCGAAGCTATGCGTGGCGCTCACTCCGCCTTCTGGTCAAATTTCATTTGAATCAACTAGATACGCAAAAGACCTTTTAACGTTTTTGTATGCCCAAGCTTGGGCAGAGTGTGGCGAACTCATGGGATCATCTAAATTTGATAACGAATACTACGTCAAACGAAGCAAGTTATTGTCTAAACTTTCCTATGACTTAGCGCTGTCTTTGACAGAAATCGGAGAACGCACAAGAAGGGGCTTTCGAAAAAGCGAGCGGCGTGAAATATTAGACGACCTGATCGAGTGTGGCGAAGTTGAAAAGATTCCCGATAACAACGATAGCCTTGGGCGCCCTAAATTCCTTTACCGCAGAATCCTTCCGCAAAAATCCTAAACTGTACAAACTGTACATAAACTGTACGCAAACTGTACACTTAACTAGTTGAAATAATTAAAAACTGTACAAAACTGTACGCTTTCGATAGGGGCTTTCATTTGTTGCTCTACACTCTAGGAGTGTAAGCCCGTACAGTTATGTACAGTTTTGTACAGTTTTTAATTATATCAAATACTTATAAGAACAAAACTGTACATAAACTGTACAAAATCATGTCTGAACTGTACGGGCTCAATCTAAGGCCCCTAGCGTTCGCGTGGTTCGCTTGTGGCTTGTGGGTATAGCTGTGGGCCGGACCATGCGATTTCATCGCCGTAGAGCCCAACCCTGACGATTAGGAGCGACGCTAGCAGGCCCAGTGCGAGCAGGTTGTAGACTAGCCAACCAAAGAGGCGTTCTAAGTTAAACAATGTTATGAAGCTGTTCATGTTACTTGCCCTCCTGGCCAGTGCACAAAACATCGTTCGACCAGAGACAGCGTAGGGGCCTACGCTTAGAGCGAGTCGTCTGCACTTCCTCGCGTTCGTCCACTGCGTACAAGCCTACTTTGCCGCCTAGTTCCACACCGGCACACCCCGTTCCCAGGAACGCAAGAGCCAATAGCCAGGAAAAAGATGCGCAATAGAACAATGTTTTAGCTATCATATAACCTTCCGTGTTTAAAGAGCAGCACCGTGCTGCCAGGGTATATGATTCGACTGGTCTCAAAAAATCTTTATGTTTTTTTGTTGTGTGAGTAAAAAAAATTTGCTACGTTTGGGGGGTCAGATAAACATTGCGTGGAGGCAATTATGAGCAAATTAACTGCAATGCAAAAATTAGACTTAGATGGCGCTGTATATGCTCTCATGGGTGGGGATGAGCTTACGCTTGTGAGTGGCGAGGGCGAGCAGGGGCACGTTGAGCAATATGCTGGCGCTCGGACACGGCGGGCGTTTCTTGCAAAAATACGCAAACTAGCGGCTAGAGGCGATCGTTGGGTGCGAGTCCAGGATTCTGCTGGCAGAACGATCGTTAGATTAGATAGTTGTTATTGACAACACACGCGGGCCGAAAGGCCCGCTTACTTACTGGAGGCTTTTATGAACTGCAAAATCTGCGATCGCCCAATCGGACGCGAGGATTCACAGAACAGCACACAGTGCGCAGGGTGTGAGAAGTACGTGTGCGAATCTTGCGAGAATCTACTTACTGACGCGCTCACCGAAATTAACGGCGCGTTTTACTGCGCGCAGTGCGCTGACAAGCCCGCGATTCAAGACCTGCGTACTTACCTGCGCAGTGGCGAGCACAAGGTTGTTAGCCGCGATGGGCGCGAATCACGTTATTTTGGCGTGCGCCGCTGCATCGAGCCCGATGGCAAAATTCACGGCTGGCTTGTCGCTTGGGGCGGGAAAGTCTGGGCATGCACTGAGCCGCTGCAGGTCGAGCAGGCTATTACGGAGATGTTCTAATATGAAAAAAACTAAAAAGCGCAATCCAACCGACCTAACACTCCGTAACCTTCGAGCACTGAAGAAGCGGGTGAAGGAGCTAGAGTTGAGTCAGCACAATACGCAGACGTTTCTTCATTACATCACGGACAACTTCCTGCCATCTCCGTCCATGTCTGTATTTGAAGAAATTATTAAAGGGAAACGATGAGACTCTTACTTGCCTTATTCCTTATCGTAGCAATCTACCAAAAACACCCCGGTGGCCCCTCCGTGCCGCCAAAGCCAACGCCTGAAATTCCTGATGGAGGAGAATTAGAATGAGCACCGACCTACAAAACAACAAAGCGCCCGACGGCTGGCACTTCCACCTGAACGGGGGTGGTTTGGTGGAGGACACGGCGATTGTCGATCTTGATTGTTATGTGTCCGGGGATGCTC
>CAZUGR010000068.1:0-2967 GCA_964620145.1 uncultured Candidatus Saccharibacteria bacterium | reverse complement strand
CCAGCCCGTGCTCGTACATCCTGAGCAGGTACTCGGAGTCCGTGTCCGAGATCGTCTGATACTTGTTCTTGAGGAAGTCGGCCTCGTCGAGATGGCCGTTGTGGACCATGCCGATCCGCTTGTCTTTGCTCACGAACGGGTGGTTGTTGGCGTTGGTGGCGGCGTGGCCAGCGCCCTTGGATGCGGCTCTGGCGTGGACCAGCAACACATCCAGCTTGACCTTGCGTAGCTTCTTCCAGAAGTCGCCCTTGATGAACTCACTTGAACGGATGGGCTCCTTGTGGTAGACGACCCGGCCATTGTTGCCGATCTCGGTCCCCCACAGTCCAGCGGCGTCCGTTCCCCTCACTTCTAAGTAATCGAAGAGAGCGGTAATTAAGTCGTAAGATACTTTGGGCTTTTTAGATTGTCCGATGTAACCGGCGATCCCGCACATGCACTTCCTCCTGAACTGTCTATTATAACAGAGCGTGGAATCTTACGCAAGGCTCATAGATAAGAGAGAAAAGCCAAAAACAGGGGTATCCCACATGATTTACAAGTTCACAGAATGGATGAAAGCTCGACGCCTAGTAGAAGACTGCGGCGAGAGCGATCCCTTCATCTCCCTGCCGCAAAAGCAGGGCGACTTCGTGTACTTCGGGGTTCATGACTTGGCCCGCCAGTACAAGGAGAATGGCAGCTTGCCGAAGCTCGACGTTGACACGCTGATGAAGAAAATCGGCCAGTGTGTGGACGCCGACCACGTTGAGCAGACCGTCAAGGTGTACTGCGAACAAGACCCGTTCCACTTCGGCTACCACAAGCTGGAGACGCCTGACGCCCGCAAGAAGCGCCGGTCCAAGATGGAGGACGGCACCCACGAGGTAGACCTCCCGGTGTCCTCGCTACAGGACATCACCCACTTGTTCGGCGACAAGGATCAGGTCGGGGAACACAAGATCTGGCTGGTCATCGACGGCCAGTCGAAGTTCCAGCAGAACTTGATGCGTGAGATCAGGAAGAAGGAAGTCTCCAAGCGGAACGAGCCGGGGGTAGACTTCGACAACGACGACGACGAGTTTGAGGTAGACGACGTGGATCACGAGGGCGGCGAAGACCAGAAGTCTGATGATACAGAATACATGGACTTCGCCCACTACGACCCGTCGTTCACGGGCCACAACAGGCAGTTCAAGCGGCACTACGATGTGAAGAGATACGAATACTACCCGGAGTGATTACATCATGCCGGGCATAGCGCCTTGCGGTGCAGGAGCACCCTGTGGCGGTCCTTGAGGGGGCATCTGGCCTTGGCCGGGTGCCCCCTGTTGTTGCGCAGGAGGCCCCTGCTGGCCCTGCTGAGGCCCTTGCTGGGGGCCTTGGCCGGTAAGCTGGAAGTCATCCGCCCCGATGTCCTCGCCGGGCATCTGCTCCGGGGCGTCGAGGGTGTTCACCTTCACGCCCAACTTGCCCGACAGTTGTTGGAGAGACTGGGTGGCGGCGGGCAGGATCTCCTTGAGATCGCCCTTTTCTTCGATTGTCTTCTGTATGGCCACGCCGATCCTCTGAAGCTCCTTGAGGTGCTTCAGGGACTTGGGGGACCAATTGCTGTGCAGGATCTTGCGGATCTGATTGACCAGATCCTCGGCCATTCTCGTCAGTTGACGAGAGCCGAGGTTTTCCAAATCAGTCTGGATGTCCTGCATGGACGTGAGCACATCGCCCACCCTGTGGCCCAGAAAGCTTCGCTCTTCGTTCAGCAAGAATACCTTAAACCTGTGCGACATTGTTCAGTTGTTCCGCAGCGGCCTTCATGAGTCCGTCGAATAGGGGCGCTGGATCTCCAAGACGGCTCTTGAATTCCGGGTGTGCCTGCGTCCCTAGAAAGAACGGGTGGATCTCCCGCCTGAGTTCCATCATCTCCACTAAGCCGCTGTCTGGATTTCTGCCCGAGACGATGAACCCTTTTTCAGCGTACCCGGCCACGAATTCATCGTTCACTTCATAACGATGGCGGTGGCGCTCCGAGATTAGCTTCTTCTTATATAGCTCCCTGACGATGGTATCTTTCTCCAGTTCACAATCGTAGGCCCCGAGCCGCATCGTCCCCGACTTCTTGATGCTGGCGGTCTGGCCGTCTACGAAGTGGATGACCGGGACGGCACACTTCCCGTCGAACTCCTGACTGGTGGCCCCCTCCATGCCCATCACGTTCTTGGCGAACTCGATGACGGCGCACTGGAGGCCGAGGCAGATGCCGAGGAACGGGATCTTCTTCTCCCGGCAGAACTTGATGGCCTTGATCTTGCCCTCGACGCCCCGCTTGTCGAAGCCGCCCGGCACAACCACGCCTTGCAGGGCGTTCAGTTCGTGCAGGCTCTCCAGATCCGTGTTGCCCTTCTCGATCTTCTCGGCGATGATCCAGTGGATATTAAGCTTCACCTCGTTCGACACGGCGGCATGGATGAGGGCTTCCTTCAGGCTCAAGTACGCCTCGTCGCAGTTCTCGTACTTGCCGACGATGGCGATGTTGGCGACCGGCAGGTGCTTGCCGTTGACGTACTTCTCCACCAGCGTCCGGTACTTCTTGATCTGGACGCCGTTGCGCTTGAGGCGGAACCGGTCCACGATCAGGTCGTCCACGTCCCGCTCGAAGAACTCGATGGGCACTTGGTAGATCGACTCCACGTCCGGGGCCTCGAACACGGCCACCCGAGGCACGTTGGTAAGCCGGGCGATCTTGTCGAGGATCTTGGCGTGGATGGTCGTCTCGCAGCGGCACAGGAGCATCTCTGGCTGGAGGCCGGTGCTCTGCAAGGCCCTGACGGAGTTCTGTAGGGGCTTAGTCTTGAGTTCGTTCACCGTATGGTTGAGGATGATGGGGGCAACCATCACGATCATCACGTCCTCGCTGTTGGACTGCTTGAACTGACGGATCGCCTCGTACATGCCAGCGCTCTCGTCGTCGCCCACCGTGCCGCCGGC
>CAZUGR010000067.1:0-3113 GCA_964620145.1 uncultured Candidatus Saccharibacteria bacterium | reverse complement strand
GCAGGCAGGCCGGACGGGAATGATCCCGATCCGATTCTTGAAGCACCATAAGGAGTAAATAATGGAAGATCGCCGCGCTCACGAGCGAATTGATGGATTGGAGAAGACATTGCAAACGCATTTCAAGGAACACGAAAAGTTCGAGAAGGCGCTGGAGGACAACACAGACTTGACGCGCACCATTGCGGACAACACCGGCGAGCTAGTCGACTTGATTAAGGGTGCGAAGGCTGGCCGTAAGTTCTTGCTCTGGATAACCCCAATCGTAGCCGCATTCATGGCTTTATGGGCATGGTTATCGGGTTCTCCGAAGTGATCTCCTACGACCAGCTAATCCGCATAATGCCCTACGCCAAGCAACGAGCGGACAAGTTCATTGATCCGCTTAATGCGGCTATGAAGGAATTTGATATTAGCGAGAACGGGCTGCGGGAAGCGGCTTTTCTTGCTCAGATCGCTCATGAGAGCGGGGAGCTACGGTATGTCGAGGAATTGGCTACAGGGGAAGCTTATGAGGGCCGGGATGACCTCGGCAATCTCTACAATGGGGATGGCATCAGGTACAAGGGCAGGGGGCTTATACAGCTTACAGGACGGGCTAACTATGCAGAGTGCGGGGAAGCACTAGGGCTTGATCTGATCGCCTCTCCTGAACTTCTTGAGGAGGCCGTAAACGCATGCCGCAGCGCAGCATGGTTTTGGCAATCTCACGGGCTGAATGAACTGGCCGACAGTCCTGACTTCCTGAAGATTACCAAAGTCATTAATGGCGGGACGAACGGATGGCGCGAACGAATGAAATACTATCAGCGGGCATTGCAAGTGATTGGTGAGTAACCGCGCCCCCTCTCAATATCAGATTAGCGTCTTGGATTGGCATTGATTTGCAACGTACATTAGCGTTTGCTGCGCCCCTTTTGTCTGGTTCATTAGGACGTCTACTTCTAGTTAGACGGCTTCATTCGCATAGGCCGAACTTGCTTTCGCACGCCGGCCTTTCCTCGTAAATTCGGATGAAGTCCTGTTGCCTGCCACCGCGCGCAGTTGTTGCCCACTCAAGTACTTGGTCGATGGTGTTGGTGTACATGCCGGGAACCATCGGCGCAAAGAACGTGCGCCCGGTTTCGGCTTCCATGCGCCTGATCTTGTCAATCATTTCCGGGAACCGCTGCTGCCAAAGAAGGATGTCGTCCTTGCCGGAGTTAATGCACGGCGCACAACCAACGCGACCGAATCCAAGCGCGTAAAGCGGGTTGATCTTTTCCCCAGCGGCCCGAACAAAATCGAAGCATTGCTGCTTGTTCCACTCGCAGATCGGGTGATTCACGTAACAGTCAAAGTAACTGTCCCACTCCCGTAGCGGCGTATCTTTGCGGGCCTCGGATTCGTCGCGCCGGACACCTGTATAGCGTTCGTAGTCGTCGGCTACGTTTTCATCAACCCAACGGCGCTGCGGTGCTAGCTTGAGCTTCTCTGTGCAAAACTGAGCCTTGCGCGACGGTGGCCGCCCCTTGATCTTTACCATTTCCGTGAAAGTTAGAGTCGCATTCCCATCGAGTCCCTTCCTTTCGGGGAAACCCTCCGTCTTCCACATATCAGCGATGATCCCGTGCGCCCGCATGACCGGGAACACCGTGCGCGAGTATTCCTCGATAAATTCTTCAGTGATTGGCGATTCGTTGCCGCCTGCATTGCTGTTAAGAAGAATGATGTCCTCGGCAGGAAAGCGGCTCCTAACTAATAGGGCGCAGGCTTGCGAGTCGATACCACCAGAAAACCCGACGATGTGTTTCATTTAACCTCCAGCCGTCTAACAACTCATTCCAGGGGACCGCCCGCGATAGGGCCGCGTGCGGCCCCTGAATTCGGGTCGTTCGGCGTCACAGTTGCGACCCTTTCCTCAACTCTTCCAGCGAGCGCATTTGAGGCAGTCTCCTAAATTCCGCCTTCCCGCACTTCTGGCATGTCCGCAGTTGGCACACCGAGAAATACCCGATGCTTCCATCGCTCGGAGAGAAAATCCCGTTGTGCGGGTCGCTCCATTTGTTCCACTTGTGCCAGCAAAACATCGCTTGTCCTTTCTGAAAGTCAGTCCCCCAAAGACGGCGGTTGTGCCGTCGAACCCGGCGTTGGAGAGGGACGCTCCGCAAGCGATGCTTGCTCCGCGCCCCTCAACTCTACGTTG
This sequence comes from uncultured Candidatus Saccharibacteria bacterium, assembly GCA_964620145.1. Lineage (GTDB taxonomy): Bacteria > Patescibacteriota > Minisyncoccia > Phycocordibacterales > UBA1006 > CALMMZ01. The sequence continues at coordinate 928 of CAZUGR010000067.1, read as the reverse complement.
GCCGTCATGTCAGTAGCGTTCCGCTGCCTTCTCGCACACGCGGTCAATGAAGTCGCCGCTGAGTTTCGCGGCCAGAGCGGCACTCAATCGCGCCTTTATCGCTTCGCCGTGTTCTTCGCGCAGCACCGTCCGCGCAATCTCAGCAACGTGGTTCCGCACAACGCTTTCCAGCGGGTTGTCGTAGCCACGGCTCAGGTTCGCAATCTCCTTCTCAACCGCCTTCTTCACGGCCTCGCCAATGGCGCTGTTCAGCACCGCCTCGGCAACCAGTTTGTTCACTGCTTCCGGCTCAATCTTCAGTTCCATGTCTATCTCATTAAAAGTCGGTGCTGGCGGCACGGTGCCGGCCAACCCATCCATCGAGAGGGACGCCCGGCCATAAAGCGGCCGGTCGCCCCTCATGTCAGTCGTTCGGCGTCATGGCAGCGGCGTACCCATCGCTAATTGCTGCACAATCCGGGCAGCACGTTCCAGATAGCCGGAGTGCTTCGCCTTTCTCGCAACAAAACCGCTTCAACTTGTCGTCAAGCCTTAGCGCTTCGAGTCGTGCCACCAGTCGCAGTGCATCAAAGAATTCCTTGGCATCGAAAACATTTTTTACCATGTGTTTCGCCAAATCCTCATCACCCAAGAGCACGCACCTTTTAATGCCTATACCTTCTGCGCGGTATTCCTCGGCAATATCGTTCATAGTCCTCATGGCGCCTCCCGGCTCCCTTTCTCCGAATCACGAGACGCCGAACCCGGCGCTCGAAGGGAGCTGCGCGATAAGGCGTGCGCAGCCCCCTCAGCTTGAACGTTGGCAGGCATTACTCTGCGAACAGGTCGGCCGTCCCGCGCATTGCCATTGCGAGGTTCCGGGCCGCCTGTTGGTAGTAGCTCGCCTTGAGTTCCGCGCCGACGAAGCGGCGCCCCATTTGCAGCGTCA
>CAZUGR010000066.1:0-3132 GCA_964620145.1 uncultured Candidatus Saccharibacteria bacterium | reverse complement strand
TTGTAATACCAGAGGGGGTCGCCTGCCATATCAATTTGCCTTCTTCATTGCACTGACCGAGTTGGTTGCGGTCATTACTGTGGTTGCATTTACTATTCGAGTAAGGACGAACACTTCCTCTTGTTGGGTGAAACTGTGCGCAGTGTTTCGTGGAGACAATATGGAAGTCGATACGATACTGCGGGCTTTCTTCTGTCGTTCAGGAATGCGCTGTACTGCCATTTTTCGCTCGATGGCGGGGCGCTTGGCCTTGTGCTGCACCGACACCCCGGACTGCGACGTGACCACGCGCACAGTCCCGCTATAGAACGAGTCGCCCGCGCCTGTCCCTGCCTGGAGGGCCAGGAGGTGAGCCATAGCACTGCCGCTAGGCAAACTGGACAGTGAAGCAAGACGCTCTCCCGTGTTCACGGAATCTCCTTGGCCCACACAGCATCGGCCACAGCAGCCCGTTCAGCCGCCGGCATAGAGCGCAGCGCGTATTCCCAAACTGTTTGAGCCAGGGCATCCATATCAACACCGCCAGAAGAGGCCGTGTTGAGTTTGTTCCCCATTGAACCCGCGTCGTTGAACGAAGCCGCGATTGCATTCCATACCGCAGAAGCAATGCTGTCCGCCGTAAGCTCTGTAGCAACGTCAGTCGAGCCAATCATGTTTCCAATGGCGTAAGGTGTCAGCCCGCCAGAAATGGTTATTACCGTTGATCCTGTACGTGCCGGAGGCGTGTCATCAAGTGGAAGAATTGATCCAGAAATAGAAAACGTCAGGCTTGCCGTTCCAACCGCGCTTGCTTCTGCGCCAAGAACCGGATTATTTGTCGTGATCGAAAACGAGGTCGTTCCATCACCACTAACTGAAGCCGTAAGCAATGGCGTATTAGTGGAAATCTCCATGCTTGCAGAGCCGGAGCCAGAAGAAATAAGCTGTCCGGTTGCATCAAGGATAGATATGGAAAACGAGGCAGAGGCCGTTCTTGCCGGAGAGGTGTCATCAACCGGAAGAATATCGGCATCAGGCAGAGAGAACGCAAACGATGCACTGCCCACAATGGGGAAGCCCATCACCCCATTTGCGGTTGTGGAAAACGTAATCTCAGCCTCATTCCGCGAAGACATATCCCCTGACTTCTGCGGCATCATCCATGCCGAAGGGTGTAAATGGCCGGAAGGTTTTGCAGCGTAGTTGCTATCAATCCCTTCCCCGATGAATTGATTCCTGATCGGTGCGGCTTGACTGAAACGGTTTAGAAGAACGGATGGATTTGCACCGTCAAGCGCCGTAGCGCCAAACAGTTTGCCTTTCAGCATGTGCCGGTATCCGTTCGACAGCAGCCCCATGATTAACCACCATACCCATAATCAAAGTTCGCATACACGGTGCCGCCCGAAGTCGTTGCGCCGGTAGCGAATACGAGGAAGGTCACGTTAGCGCCATTCTTGAGCCTGGGCATTGATGGAACCGTATTAACAAAATCCATGATGTTGTACAGGCCCGTAGCAGGTACAGGGATCGGCATGCATAGCGGCTTGCATAGCCCGATAAAGACCGAGCCCGAAGCATGGGCAGTTCCGCCCCAGATCAGGTTTTCGATGTCCTTGACGCCGGTATCGCCTGCCTGAAGCGGAAGAAACGGGCCGTATTTGTTCGCGGCGTTTCCTGAGTTCAGGACGGTTCCAGATGTGGCCGAAGCAGTAGAGACACAACCCGCAGTAGTGACGCGAGAGCCTGTGCCTGCCGAGTTCGTGTAGGTTATCTGCATCGTCGGTGCGTTCGCGCCCATCGTTGCGTAAGAACCGACGAACAGGCGCAGGCCTTCGCCGTTCGGATAGCGGTCGACGTTCGCCGCCGTGTTGCTGATCGGCGTCATGGTGATGGTCTTGGTGCCGGTGGTGCTGACGTTGGTCGTGGTCAGCTTGACGTATCCGACAAGATCAATCGGGAGGACGAACCAAGGCGCACCGGCAGCAGCCACAACGGACGCGCCCATCGTTAGGATGTGCTTGGTCGCGGGCGAGGTTTGATCCCCGATTGGGATGTAGCCTTCAGACCAAGTGTTGTCCGTTGCGGTAAAGGTCGCCTCAGTTCCGCCGAAGGTGGCAGCAGGAACCGAACCAGCAGAGTTAAGCAAGTGCTGCCAGTGACCGGCGATACCTGCGGCAACGGTGGTTTTCTGATAGACGACGCTTTCAATCTTGCCGTTCGTGGTGATCTGGTTAATCAGGTCGTCTTGGGATGAAAAGCCCATATTAGCTCCAATGCGTTTCTAGAACGCCGGTAAGAATTGAGGACGCAAGCGAACCCGCGTTGCCGAGTGAAACGATGCCGAGCACGCAACCTGCCTTCAGTTCGACAGGCTGCCGGTGGATCAGGCTTTCCTGCTGCGTTGCCGCGCCGTAGGACTCAAGGTTGCCGGTGGTCGTGCGTCGGCACCCCTGCGTACAGTGGATGTGCATCAATGGTTTGACGAGCACGATTGCCATCAGCCCGCCACCTGCTGCGGAGAATGTAACGGACTCAACCGAGCGCACGCCGGAATCGCCGGCCTGCAACTGGATGAACGGCTGCGACCCGCTAACCGCGTTCGTGGTTGAGGAAACCAACGCCCCGCCACCGGCGACCGCTTTCGTGTAAGTGACTGCGCTCGTTCTGCCCGCCGTGCCATCCTGGTTCGTGTAGGAAACCGTGAATGTTCCGACAGTAGATGCCGCAGATTGGGCAACCGCCATCATCATCACGCCTTTTCCGTCCGTATAACGTGGAAGCGAAACGGTTTGAACCATGTCTTGCTGTTCGCCAACCGCATCGGTATCGACGAACGGGTAGTACAGCAAATAGTCGCACAGCATCATGCGCTGGTTCTGGTTGCTCGTTGCCGTGGCAGAGGAAGCCGCCGACATGACGGTTAGCGACTTGATGAACTGCTTTGACGGGGAAACATTCGGGACATTGATTCCGCGAATGCTCTCAACATGCGCCGCTTCTAACGGGGAAGATGCGTAGAAGTTTGCAGGCGGATTTCCGGCAAAGTAGGTGTAATCCACAAAATCGTTCGCCACTGTGGCCGACGATGCTACGGCCTTGCGGAAAGTGGTCACATGGTATCTGCCCAAGTCAGGCGCAGATGCCCATGCT
>CAZUGR010000065.1:0-3194 GCA_964620145.1 uncultured Candidatus Saccharibacteria bacterium | reverse complement strand
TGCAACCTTTTTAATTACACCAGATTTAGTTACAAAGAATAATGACTGATCTTTCACTTGGTTACCTTTTGGAACCGGTAAAATTGATGTCACAGATTCATTATCTGCAAGCTGTAAGAAGTTCATGATTGACTTTCCTTTTGTTGCACGGCGTCCTTCTGGAAGATCATACATTTTTAACTGATACACTTTTCCAAGGTTCGTAAAGAACAACATGTTTGCATGAGTTGAAGCAGTAAGTAAATGAGTCACTACATCTTCTTCTTTTGTATCCATGTCGACAACTCCAACACCTCCTCGTTTTTGTGAACGATATTCAGATGGGTCGGTTCGTTTAATATAACCACCCGCAGTATATACCAATGCTGTTTCTGTATCGGGGACTAAATCTTCATCAGATATATTTCCAACTGCAGCTTTTACAATTTTTGTACGTCGTGCGTCACTGTACTTATCCTTAATTTCAAGTAACTCATCACGGATAACTTTTAGCATTTTCTTTTCGCTGGCAAGTAAGTCTTTCAGGAAAGCAATTAATTTCAAAACTTCAGCTAGTTCTTCTTCTACTTTTTTGCGTTCCAAACCTGCAAGTTTTTGCAATTTCATATCCAAAATTGCATTTGCCTGAATTTCTGAGAATTTGAATTTTTTCATCAAATTATCACGAGCATCGGAAGTATCTTTTGATGCTTTGATAATTTTAATTACCTCATCAATATGATCCAATGCAATTTTTAGACCTTCCAAAATATGGGCACGAGCCTCTGCTTTGTTCAAGTCAAAAATCGTTCGTCGTTTTACAACTTCCTGTCGGTGAGTAATAAAATTACTAATAAAATCTTTTAGCGAAAGAGTTTGTGGAGATCCATCAACCAATGCAAGCATGTTGTAGTTGAATCGTGACTCAAGTTCAGTATGCTTATAAATATAGTTCAATGTTTTTTGTGGGTTTGTTCCTGATTTTAAATCCATCACAATGCGCATTTCCTTTGTTGATTCATCGCGAAGAGCCTTGATACCAATCAACTTTTTCTCTTGTACCAGGTTTGCAATCTTTTCAATTAATGACTGTTTAACTGTTTGATACGGAATTGATGTAATAATTATTTGGAATGATCCATTTTTCAATTCTACAACTTCGGCTTCACCACGACATACAACACCGCCGCGACCCGTTGTATAGGCATGCGCAATATCAGATTGTCCATATGCGATTCCACCAATTGGGAAATCTGGACCTTTGATGTATTCCAATAATTCTTCAGTTGTAATATTTTTATCATCTATATATGCAACAGATGCATCAACTACTTCGCCAAGGTTATGAGGTGGAATTTTTGTTGCCATTCCAACAGCAATACCAAAAGATCCGTTTAGTAACAGAGTAGGAACAGCTGTTGGCATAACAGTTGGTTCTCGTTGTGTGTTGTCATAGTTTGGACGAAAATCCACCGTATCTTTTTCAATATCGCGCAATAATTCTGAAGATATTTTTGCCATTTTTGCTTCGGTATAACGCATAGCAGCTGGTGGATCATCATCAATTCAACCAAATTTACCTTGACCCCAAACTAATGGATAGCGTGTCGAGAAATCTTGCGCAAGGTTCACCATTGCCATGTACACTGAACTATCTCCGTGTGGATGATATTTACCCAACACTTCACCGACTACCAATGCAGATTTACGAAACTTTGCAGTCGCATATAAACCAAGCTCACTCATTGCATATAAAATTCGACGATGTACCGGTTTTAATCCGTCACGAATATCTGGTAATGCACGCTGAGTAATAACAGACATCGAATACGCGATAAATGAATCGCGCATTTCTTTTGAAATATTCATCGAAACAACATTAGATTTTTCTTCTCCATTATGTTCATCTGGGATGATTTCTGCATTCGTTTTTTTCGCCATAGACCAATAGTATACCATACTGTATGGAAATAATCATTCCGTGAGTCAATAAAAAAACCTCTTTGTAAAGAGGTTTTTTTATTGACTATCTTGGTCAGAAACAGGCTCGGGTATTGCAAGACTTTCATCTATCCCAGGCTCTGGATTTTCAAGCAACGCATCCGGATCGGTCGTTTCACTAACTGACTCTTGCGGTTTTGTAGCATTTTGAGCATTTGAAACCGCCCCTTTAAATATTTGCCCAAATACCTTGAATGGGCTTTCTGTTTTTATGGTATCGTCTGTTGTTTTTAATAGACGCATCGTCATAACCCAAACAGAAACTACTACTAGTGTGGCAAGTATTGCAAAACCAAACACATAACGTGTTTTTACATGATCAGGTTTATTTCGAAGTGAATGAATTATTTTTTTCATACAAATACATTTCAAATACTCTGCACCTATTCAAATACTACTACTTCTCCTTCTTTTCCTGACAAATCTTTTAATTTTAAGGTAAGTTTTTCAACTGCTGCAGATTCTTTCGCCCCTGTTTCCTTCAAGAATTTTTTAAGTGCATCAGATTCTTGGTCGTTTCCATAATCCATAGGAATAATCATTTTTGCTTCAAATGTTCGAGCAAGTTTTGCTGCAGTTTCCGCATTAATAACTGTTTTACCTCCGATTGGTACAAACAAAATATCTACCTGGTCAATTGATTCTCGTGCTTCTGTTGAAAGAGCTCCTTCATACAATGCGCCAAGAAAACAAATTTTAATATCATCAAATTCAAAATAATATACCGTATTTATCAAATCTGATTTCCCATCAGTTCCTTTTGATAAAAAACCACGAATCATAATTTCAGAAACTTCGTATTCACCAGGACCTTTAATCACAAACGGTACACGATCACCATACGAAACCGTTTCTACACCGTTATAATCTGAATGATTTTCAGAAATTAGTGCAATATCTGCACCAAATCCACTTGTTTTAAATTTTGAATCTTTTGCAATAGGGTTAAGTGCAATAACGCGATCACCTGTTTGCAGTTTAAAAAATTGTTTTCCGTGATGAGTAATAATCATATGAGTGTAGTATAGCATATACTTTTTCAAGTAAATGCCTTGACTATGCTTTAAATTTCTATTATTGAGTAGTTATAAATCTTTTTCCGCTTCTACAAAATCATCCAAATATCCATCTTCCAAAACTTTTTCCACATTTCCTGTTTCAAACCCTGTTCGATGATCTTTAATTAATTTATACGGATGAAGCGTATAGCTTCG
>CAZUGR010000064.1:0-3319 GCA_964620145.1 uncultured Candidatus Saccharibacteria bacterium | reverse complement strand
TTATCCTGACTTGCAGGTGTTAGTTTGTTTTCCAATAAATAAATTAACATTTTTGCACGAGCGTCTGCTTCGTTTTTGTCTTTAAAGACACCTACTTCATAAAAATCAAAACCATCAATAAAAGTATCACTGCTGATTTCTGAATTCCATAATCCATTACACTTCCAATGGTATGTTTGTATTCCTGAAGAGTCGCCTTCTGGTGGATAGTCTGTTGTTCCTGCTGTCATCCATTCTTCGTATTCTGGCAACATCTCACCAAGCTCTGCTACTGTGAAAGCAGCATAATAAATGTCATAATTATGGTCTCCATATTCAAGATGAAAGTCAATCCGATCAGTTGGAAATACTGAATTACCTACCCAATCAAATAAACTTTCTTGCTTCACTCCCAATCCTCTCAGTTTCCTTGCAAGCTCTAATGAGCATACTTGTTTTTCTAGTTTCATATTATTCCTTTGGGTTAGATTTATTTTTTTTATCATATATATTTGATTCGTAAACGACTCATATCGTTCACGATTACTGACTGTTCGTCCATTAATAATTTGATTCTAACTGATGTAAGATCCGATGATTCAACTGTTCCTGATTGTAGGTAGGTACCTCGCTGGTCCGGATCGTATTCAACTTCCATACCTTGTAGGTACCAAGTCGGAGAATTTGAGGAGAATCCTCTACGATAGAGTTCTGATTTGATCTCATTAAATTCTCTCACTGCTTTCATAAAAGATTTAGTACGTGAAGGTTTGTTTCCTGAATATTTCTTTCCAGCTTCCTGAGCGGATCTGAGAAGGTACTCAGATGAAAATTGTTCGTATTGATTTATCATACAATTGTATCACCGTACGGATTGCGTCGAGCTTTGATACCGAGAACCATTCTAATACCATCGTTTACAGTAATAGTGATCTCGTATCCATCGATTCGCATAGTGGTGAATTCTTTACTAAAGTTCGACAATGCTTTAGGTCGATAACCCATATCAAAACAATACTGTTTGTACCCACGATATATTTCATTCAATGGTACAGGGTATTTTGTATGAGAATCTTTATCGACAGGTTTATATTCCATTGATAGATATTCATATAAAGGAGAGTTTTCCACTTTAAATGATGTCATAATATCAAAGTTTTTCTGTGTTTCGTTAAAATATCCAGTTTGTCGCAAGTGTACTAACCCACGCAATGCCCAATTTAATATCCCCGGCAACTCTTTCATGAGTTTTGATTCAAGGTGAATATCTGGATTACTCACAAATGATCGATCGAACGGCACAATAGTGAATCGTCGATACAACCCCATGGTTGTATCATTGATTTTTGGTAATTCGTTTACTGAGAAAATCAATTTTGCTGTAGGAATAAATTCAATTGGTTCTGGACGGTACTTGATATCTGCACTCACGCGTTCACCTGAAATTATTGTCTTGATAATGTTTGACTCGAAATAGTTTCCTGAAATTTCGTCGATCAAGTTCAATCGTTTCCCAATGATCCCTGATAATCCGAACTGTTTGTTTAGGTTTGTCAGGTTCACTGCTGATACGTGGTTGAGTCCAACTAATTGAGTCAAGATTCGGTTAAACAATGATTTTCCGTTAGCCCCTGTACCATAGAATATAAATGCTTTTGCAAAATTTGTATCAGGTGTTAGAGAGTAACCAGCAATCTGTGCAAGTAACTTTATTTGCTCCACGTCCTCGCACATAATCTGAGAAACAAAAGTGGACCATTGTGGAGCAGTAGCTTTCTCGTCATACTCGATCGGAATTTGAATAGTCGACAGATATTGTGGAGTATGTGGAGTGAGAGTGAGTGTTGATATATTTAACAATCCATTTTTCATATTGATAATATTCTTGTTTTTATTCTCGTCTGCTTCCGTAAACACTCGATGTTCCAGTGATTTGAAACAGGCAATCTTGTCGTTAACGGCTGAGAGTTTTCGATAATTCAAGAGTCCATCGTTAAGCATTTCTCGTAGTATGATTGACTGTACCTCCTGTACTTGAAGCGGTATATATACCCCGTCTTGGTAATCATAAAAGTCTCCTTTCATTTTATACTTTAGATATGGGTATCGAGTAGCAATGATATGCTCATATGATAGATACATTGTCTTTTGTTCCTCGTTATTCGCATTCTTTGTTTTCTTATTACCGTCTGAGAGTATTTTTGAAGTAACCTGAGAGAGCTTTTGTCGTTCCTCTTGATCGACTACTGCTTCCATTACCTCGTTATTGTATCCGAATTCATAGGTATGTTCGAACGCTGATTGAATGGTACGGCGAATCTCACGCAGTCCGAGTCCGTAGAAGTTGTCACCGAAGTGATCAAGTGTCTGCTGTACACTCCACCCACTTTCACGGCACGCAGTTGCGATAATCAACAATGATTTATTACGGAATCCTTGCGGTACTTGTGCTGTACGATCAAGCAATGACTTGTACGAACGGCGCTGTAGTTTAGGGTATTCCTCTAAAATCTTTTCCTTTACCTTTTCATCGATTGAATTTTCACTAGCAACTACTGCCCATCGATCTGGTTGTTCCCCTGAAGTCAAGAATGAATCTCTGATCTCTTGGAATGTATAAAGGTTATCAGTGTTATAAAATGTCAAGTTCACCAAAAACATATCTTGTGGGTTCTTTTGATGTATTGTACCCGGGACTCGCAGTACTCGAGCGATGTCTTTCGCACCCGGATCTCCCTCGAATTTTTTAATGATAGCTTCCTCGATCTGCTTGTGGCGTTCGATCACCATTTTAACTTGTTCCTCGTTCAAGTCTTTAATGAATATCGGTGTCTGTAAAATCCAATATACGTGAAATCCGCGCTTGGTTTCGACAAGTGCTGTTGGTGCTGGAAGTTCACCGTTGAATAATTCCATCTGTAATTCCTGTTTGAATTTTTGAATCTTTTCCTTGTCTTGATCAAGCGTGTTAGGAAAATCTATGTCTACGAAAAATGCATTAACATTAGTAAGGTTATCAGTTACTCGTCTCGCATTTGAGAATCCGTTTACAGAAAAAAAGGTTCCGTAACCGAGTTCGGCTTTGTTGAGATCAAGAAGTTCGCCAGTTATTACTGGTTTTTCTCCATGATCTGGTATGTATGTAAAAACAGTGTTCGGGAAGTGCGCTAAAAACTGTTTTACATTTCGAGGTAAGTCGAGTGGGTATGTTGGCTGCGTCATACGGTCACAAATATAAATGAGATTGATAAACTGTCATGTACCTACAATGTTGGTATGATTGTATTATATACCACTTTTGAAAAAAGCAAAATGAAAAGCACGAAACTGTGGATAACCC
>CAZUGR010000063.1:0-3400 GCA_964620145.1 uncultured Candidatus Saccharibacteria bacterium | reverse complement strand
CAATAAATCACGAATCTCTCGTCACCCAGACCGAACTTCTCGTTAATCAACGCATCGACTTTCAACTCAGAAGACCGTAGAAGATATTGACCAGTCAGCGTAATAGAAGCGGCGTGATCGTGTTTATAGAACCTGAAGTGCTCATTCGCTGTCGCGCCATACACATTTATGTTCAGAAAGATTCGCTACTCTCTTTCCCGGATTTCTCCAGCCGTATATTCGACTATACGGATCAGACTATATCATAGACTGCTTTAACAGCCCCTGCGCGCTTCCACTCGCTTGAGTGTACGAACTTTCGTTCTAGTCGTTACGCCCGATTTAACTTGGCTCGGGATTATCAGTTCCTGACTTCCCCCGATTTCACGCAGTTTGCAAAGTAGAATCGCTTCTACCTGTCCCAGTATTTGTTTAGGAATTCATCAACACCTTGATCGCACTTTGATGTGCGTCAAGAGTAGCAACTCTATCTGCTAGTTCATTTTTCTTTTTGATCAGTTCTTCTGTGCTGATCGTTGAATAATCCATAAGACTCCTTTCAGAATTCTCTTATCTATAAATACACTATACGGAGCTCAATTATAACTCACATGCAAAGATATCAAAAATTGTTTTCGTTCAAACAAATCCTTTCTGAAAAATTCGGAGAGTCACCGCTTCTTGATCAATATATCGAATTATGTTCGGTAGACGAGGATGAGAATCACGAGAAACACCATATTCTCCCAAGATCGCTATTTCCAGAGTTCATCAGAAATCTAGATAACATCGTGAGATTATCGCCATACAACCATTATATTGCACATTATTATCTAGCGCATATAACAAAGGATAGAAGGATGGTGTTCGCGTTGAATCAAATGAGTCGCATCAAAAAGTCCGGAGACCTAACAACCGAACAACTAGAAGAAATGGCTAATATATACTCCGAGTTCAGAGAAGAGCTATCCAAAGCAACTTCCGAAATGAATACCGGGAGAACTATGACTGATGAAAACAAAGAAAGGTTGATTAAGAGATTAATCGGTAAGATATACGTCGTGGATCTCCAGTCGAATGAGATTGTTCACATCACGAAAGAAGAATATCAAAAGAATAAGCATCTATATCGACATACCAGTCAAGGAAAGAAGCGCGATAGTTCTACCCGCGAAAAGATAAGTGTCAAACTCAAAGGAAGAAACACTTGGTATAATGAAATAACCGGGGAGATTCGCCAATCATTCGATTCTCCGGGAGAAGGATTTGAACTTGGGATACCAGTGGAACAACGAGATAAGTACTCAAAAGCTATGTCTGGAAACAAATTCTGGATCAACCAAAAAACCGGAGAACAAATAAGATCAAAAGAAAGCCCCGGTCCAGAATGGAAGAACGAGAGAAAATTCAATAACCACTTCCAGGGTAGAACTGTTGTATTCGATCTCATAAACGGAGAAACGCTAACCATCCCAACAGAGTCTCGTTTGATACAACACGTCATACCAAACCAGAAAATCGTCAAGATCCGCGACAACGTGTTTGTTTCGTATAAAGCGATTGCTTCTGTCTATGAAATACCAGAGGCAATTTGTAATAATGTCTTCGGAAAATACCCCAAGAACGGTGAAACGATAGTTTCAACCAAGACATTCAAGAATCTTACGATAGAAGAAAAGAAACGATTCGCTTGGATGTTGGGAAAGAAATTCAAGGATATTGTTCCAGAAGGAATCGAAATCATCACGGCAAAGGAATTTAAATATGATGGAGAAACAATCAAATGAATCAGTGAAACCGAATTTTGTTTGTCCTATGTGCCACGAAAAGATACCAAAGGACAGTATTCGGTTTCACGCCATGAGACATCAAAATTACCCAGAGACAATAGAAGAAGCGAAATTACGCTTCTCGCAAATCGGTTACTGGGAAGAAGCCGACTGATTTCTCTTCGATAACTCCGTTTCTATGGTTTCGATCTCTTGTTCCAGACGAAGCATCTCATTTTTCACAGCCTTTCGGTCTGCCATGTACTCAACCATCAACCGAGGAAGAATTCCGCGTTTCGCTTTTGAATAACGAGCTCCTGCCGGCGTCACGACATACTCAGAATCTCCGAATATAGCACCAGGAGTGTTCTTCTCGAAGTCGTCGTACGTTGTACCAACGTTTCCGACATAGGTTTCTGGTGAGATATTGTTGGTGATGATGATTGACGGATACAACGAGGTTGCGTCGATCGAAGAAACGTTCTTATAACGTCCAGGAACGGGCTCTTTCACATACGCGCCGTCCAGCGGTTGGACTCTTGAACGAGTTGCTTGCGGCACCACGATCTTATCAGCGAGAAGAGTATTGTGGATAATCGAATCCCATGTCTTGATGGGGGAAGCAACATCCTCGAAATTGATCCCTGCTTTGTACGCGACGGTCGTCACGATTCGAATCAGATTCAACTTATCGTCGAGTTGTTTGATCAGAAGCGAGTCCACCACGTTGTAACTGGTGAAGAGATCCCAGTTTTTCGTATGGAACTCTCGCCAAGTCTTATATTGGCTGTGGTCGAGTTTCGTATGTCCCAATTCGACTTCTGAGATATTAGCGAGAGAATACGACTCCTGTTTAGTCAGGATGTACTTCTTGTAGAGCACCATATAGTCCAGAATTGAGATCCCAGTCAGCTCTGTGTTGTATTCAATACGTCCGTTGAATTCCTTATTGGTACAACGGACGATACCCCATGGACTCAGTTGTTTCGCGAAGTCTTCACCCAGAACATCGGTGATTCGAGTGACCATATATGGGATATCGAATTGTTCAATATTCCATCCTGTGATGATATCTACGTCGATCTGCTGCCAGAACTCGAGAAACCGTCGAAGCAGTGTTTTCTCGTCACCACAGTCCATATATCGGGTGTCTTTTCCAGAGTAGGGTTTCGAGCCGAACGTGAATGAACGACCAGTATGAAGATTCGTCAGCGTAATCAGTAAGACTTCTCCCTTCGCGTCAATCGGTTCTGGGAACTCGGTATCACCATTCTCGTCCTCCGGAACAGTCGTCTCGATATCAAAACTCCAGATGCTGATCCGCTTATACTCCCATTCGTACTTCTCGCGACCGAGATATTGACGAATGTAGTCGGTCATCCCGAACACAGGAAACCCAGAAACAGAATCATACTTCTCCAGGAATTCCTTCGCATCAGTCATCGATTCAAACTCAATCGGTTTGACTGGCTCGTTCTCGATCAACGACCGATATCCAGTCTCTTCGTTAGTCTTGACATATAGAATCGGTTTGAACGGAACTTTATACCGAGACAAGCCGGTATCGGAACGCTCGCGAACGAGGAGATTATTCCCTCGACGAGCAACGTTTGTGTAAAATCGCATCATTTCTTCCCATAAAGTAACATAGC
>CAZUGR010000062.1:0-3415 GCA_964620145.1 uncultured Candidatus Saccharibacteria bacterium | reverse complement strand
GACGGACGAGTGGCAGCAGCGGACCGGGCGGACGTGGGAGTCGCGCGGGTCAAGGCGATGCGGAACGTGGAAGGGGGGCGGAGGGTATGAGCTACGCAGACTTCCTGGCACGCAAGGAATCGACAGCCCCGACGTTCGGTGTCGACGTTGACAGGGCCGACATTCACCCGAGCTTGCACGAATGGCAGGCAGAGATAGTCTCGTGGGCCGCCCGAGTTGGGCGGGCCGCGATCTGGGCCGACACGGGCCTAGGCAAAACCCGGATGCAGGTCGAATGGGCGCGACTGTCCGGCGACCGTTCGCTCATCGTCGCGCCACTGGCGGTCTGCACGCAGACCGTGAGAGAGGCCGCATCGATCGACGTTCCCGCGACCTACGTGCGCGACGCCGCGCAGGTCACCGGACGGGGCCTGTACGTCACGAACTACGAGATGGTGGACCGGTTCCCGTCGGACCTGTTCGACGCCGTAGTGCTGGACGAGGCGTCCATCCTCAAGCAGTCCGACGGAAAGACACGTACTCGACTCATCGACCATTTCGCGGACGTGCCCCGCCGGCTCGCATGCACCGCCACGCCGGCGCCGAACGATGTTGAGGAACTCACGAACCAGGCCGAGTTTCTGGGCCGATCGACGAGGGTCAACATGCTCGCCGCGTACTTCGTGCACGACTCCGACGCGGGATGGCGACTCAAGGGACACGCGCATGGCCCGATGTTCCGGTGGGTCGCCTCGTGGGCTGTCGCGCTGAGGCGGCCGTCCGACATCGGGTACGACGACACCGGATACGTCCTTCCTGGGCTGGAGATCACTCCGCACCTGCTCCCCGTCGACCTCGACACCGGAGACCAACTGTTCGCAACGGACCTCGGCGGCGTCGGCGGGCGAGCGGCGGTGCGGCGGCAGACCCTTGACGCCCGGTGCGCGGCTGCGGCAGCCCTTGTAGCAGCAGAGCCAGATGAGCCTTGGCTCCTGTGGTGCGGCCTGAACGATGAGGCCGAGACTCTGGCCCGGCTAATCCCGGACTCGGTCAACGTCCACGGCTCATGGACTCCGGAAGCAAAGGCAGCCGCCCTCCTCGGATTCGCCGACGGCACCATCCGCGTCCTCATCACAAAGCCGTCGATCGCCGCGTTCGGCCTGAACTGGCAGCACTGTGCCCGCATGGCGTTCGTCGGCCTGTCCGACTCGTATGAGGCGTACTACCAGGCGATCCGCCGATGCCACCGATACGGGCAGACCCGCATCGTTCACGCTCACGTCGTGCTGTCCGAGCTTGAGGGGCAGATCGCTACAAACATCGCCCGCAAGGAACGCGACGCGGGAGCAATCACGGACGCCCTCGTCGCGCAGATGCGCGCCGCTGGAGAACTGACTAGGGGTGCTGCATGAGCGAGACCCACGACATTTACGTGACGGATGATGCCGAAGGCCCCGCCTGGCGGCTCATGCTCGGAGACTCGTGCGAACGCCTCGCCGAGATCCCGGACGACAGCATCGGCCTGTCCGTCTACTCCCCGCCCTTCGCGTCGCTGTTCACGTACAGCCCATCCCCGCGCGATCTGGGGAACTCCGCCACCCGCGGCGAGTTTCTTGAGCACTACGCGTTCATCATCCGCGAGAACCTTCGCGTCACGATGCCCGGCCGCATCTGCGCTGTCCACGTCCAGCAGCTCACGTCCACGAAGTCGACCCACGGCGTCATCGGCCTAACCGACTTCCGAGGCGAAGTGATCCGCGCCTACATCGACGCCGGCTGGATCTTCCACGGCGAGGTCACCGTCGACAAAGACCCCCAGGCCCAGGCGATCCGCACGAAGGCTCAGGCCCTCATGTTCGTGACAAAGAATCGCGACAGCAGCATGACCCGGCCCGCGCTCGCCGATTACCTGCTGCTGTTCCGCAAGCCCGGCGACAACGCGGTGCCGATCAAGAATGACGTCTCCAATGAGGAATGGATCGAATGGGCGCGGCCGGTGTGGCTCGGCATCCGGGAGACGCACACCCTGAACTCGCGGGTCGCCCGTGAAAGCGCCGACGAGAAACACATCTGCCCGCTGCAACTCGACTTCATTGACCGCGTCATCCGGCTGTGGTCTAACCCCGGCGAGACCGTTCTCACGCCGTTCGCGGGGATCGGGTCCGAGGTTCACCAGGCCGTCAAACTCGGCCGTCGCGGCATCGGGATTGAGCTCAAGCCGTCGTACTGGCGGACCGCAGTCGACAACTTGCGCCGGCTCGACGCCGATATGGCTGTCCCCGTGCTGTTCGGGGAGGCCTCCGCATGATCCCCGACATCGTCCTGGCCGCCGTCGTCGAGGCCATGCACACCCCGGACCCCGCACCCGTGGTCGCGGCAGGGGTGAGCGGGCCACCGACGTCGCGGGAAGCTGCGGCCGCACGGTCGGCCCGCGCGCAGGACTCCCGTGGCCCGCTGCCGAGCCTGTACCGGGGCATCTACTTCCGCGCCGACCAGGAGCGCTTCCGGCTGTGCGTCGCTGCCCGTGAAGGGTCCAACACGTACACGGTGCGTGGCGGTGGCGGCGGCAACTACTTCGGCACGTACCAGTTCCACCGCAACTTCCAGCGCGGCGCCGCCTACATGATGGCCGCCGAGTCGCGCCGCACACACGACGGGCTGCGTGCTGATGCTCTCGCGCTGCGACACGTGCCGATCAACCACTGGTCCCGCTACTGGCAGGACCGCGCGTTCTACACCGTCCTCAACTTCGACGGCCCGTACTCCGGCCGCAGACACTGGGCAGGCGGGCGATGGCCGTGTTGACCGTCGTCCCCGCCGAGCTCACCGAGGCCAACCAGTTCATCGCGGCCCTGCACCGACACCACGCGCCTGTCGTCGGGCACCGGTTCAGCCTCGCGTGCGTGGACGCCGACGGGCTGATCCGGGGCGTGTGCGTCGTCGGCCGACCCGTTGCCCGGCTCGCTGGCAGCCCGCGTGACGTCGCGGAAGTGACGCGGCTCGCCACGGACGGCACATACAACGCCTGCTCCATCTTGTACGCCGCCGCCGCTCGGGCAGCCCGCGCGATGGGGTTTCGGCGCATCCAGACCTACACCATTCCGAGTGAGGGCGGCGCGTCGCTCCGCGCGTCCGGTTGGACTGATGAGGGCGCGGCAGGCGGCGGCCAGTGGAAGCACACCGACGGCAAGCCGCGCCGGACCGACCAGCCGACCGAAGTCAAGACGCGATGGGTACGCAACTTCGACCGTCCCGCGTTCGACGTGCAACTCCCACTCGCAGCGATCGACACAGGCCAGGGCGTCCTCCTGTGACCGCCGCCCTCGCCCCAACCCACTGACCACCTGCAACCGAAACGAGGAGAGGACCATGCTCAAGCGAATCGACCGCGTGTATCGCGGGAAGCCCACGCACTACTACGAGCTCGACGGGGAAC
>CAZUGR010000061.1:0-3460 GCA_964620145.1 uncultured Candidatus Saccharibacteria bacterium | reverse complement strand
GAGTGGGACTGCTACTGCGAGGCAGTCTGGCCAGTGGTTCCGCCGGACGCCTCACCGATTGAAGAACTGTTGATTCAAGTCGGCGACCGTGCCCGTTTCGACTGGTTGGCCGAAGGTACGGTGTTTGACCTGACACGCAACGGCGATATCCGCCAAGTGGCGACGGCCGGCGCCATTCGCGACGATCGCAAACTATGCGAGCAGATCGCCAAGCTGGCGCACAACTGGTACAGCAGCGACCGGGCGCAAGTGCTGCTGACGTTCACCGGCGGCGAGCAACCGTTCGAAGTGGGCGACCTGCTGACGACAATCGGCACGGGCGCCGTCCAGCAGACCGTCAACGCGACCGTCTCGCAGATCGCCTACGACCTGGAGCGCGGCGGCATTCAGGTGAACTGTGGCTATCCCGAAGTTGATTTTGGATCACTGGCCTAATGTCCTTCGAAGTACGCGACGAACTGCGAGACATGTGGCGCGTGCTGGCCGACGTCCAGCGGCAGTTGCAGTACATCCCGGCGCGTCCGGCGAGCGTTTATCCGTCGAGCGGACTGATTGAGGATACGGCCGACGAGTTGATCGCCGCTGGCGGCACGGGGCTGGTTGGCGGCGTGTCAGTCAAGAATGCCACCGGCTATCCAGTCTGGTCTGGTTCGCAGGTGTGGCTAGACCCCGATCGCCAGTACATCGTCGGGAGCAACTCGGCGAACCTAGTCTCGGCGGAATGGGATGGCGTCGGCGCCAAGACGGAAGTTGAGAGCTACGATATCGCCAGCACAGCCGGCAACCCGAACGCCAATCGAACGTACTACGAAGATACGGGCGTCACCAATGCGGCGTTTGCCATTGAAGATCCGTTGGGACTGCTGGCCAGCGTCACGTCGGATGAGCCGGGCGTCATCTTCGCTACCGGCTTCGACGGCACGAAGAATCTGCTGGTGGTGATATCGACCGAGGCGGGCGGCACTGGCGGCGGCGGAGGTACGTGGACTGGCTGGCCCGGCCCCGACCCAACGACCGGTGTGGCTCCCGGCATCGTGTTCCTCGCCACGGTCAACGAAGCCTCGCATGTCATCAGCTCAGACGGTACGTTCGACTTCGACGGCACCACGGCGATCTTCGGCACCGCGCCGGCGAGCGGAACCTGCAATAACACGTTCGCCAAGGCGTTCATCGACGGCGAGACGTTCCTGTGCTTTGGCGACAATGCCGGCGTGTACGACGCGGTCAAGCTCGGCGTGAACATTGCTAGATGCCAGACGGCGGAACTTGTAGACCATACGTCGGGTGATGCGGAGTTCGACGCCGATACATTCGTCTCGATTGCCGGGGCTGTACCCAGCGGGACGGCGACTATCGCCAACGACTTTAAGTCGCAGTTTCCCGACAACTACTCGCCGCTATTCGTCATCCTCCAGGACAATGGCAAGTGGCGACTGCTCCACGACAAGACGGCGGCGGTGGCCAAGGTCACGACCGGCATCACCGCCCGCAGCGGCAGCGGAGCGCCGTATACGTGGGGCTCCGGCGTGATGACGATTCTCACCAAGACGGCGGCGAACACGCACTCGACGACCAACGGCGAAACGGGCGTTACGGTCTACAATTCGACGTTGCACACCGCGGCGATCGACGACGTCATTCAAGTGAAAAAGATTGACGGAGCGTGGTTCTGGGACGTGGCCGACTGCGGGGCGCCATAATGGGTCTGGGGCCGCTCAATCCCGGCTGCACCTGTTGCACCTGTAACGGCTGGACTGGTACGCCACCGCTGGAGATGCAACTAACGCTGCCATCGTCATGTGTTCGCTCGGGCGCTCATCTGCTGGATACAACCAGCGACTCGTTTGACCCCGTGAACTATTGCCCTACCGACCACCTATCGTCGATCTGTCAAAGCTGGTGGACGTGGGACGGCGACACGCTGATTGTCATCAGTGTTGGCGACGACGAATCGGGACAAGCGATTCTCGTGGCGGCCATCTGTAGCGAGGGATGCGGAAATCTCGGCCAAGACTGCGGCAACATGTGGAAGATGAGCGTGGCCCACCTTAGCGACTGGGGCGACCTGGACGCACTGTCGGTGCCGTTCTCTGACAACGACCTCTGCACCGATTGCGGCGGCATCGCCAACTGCACCGGCACGCCAGATGACGCACTAGTCGACCTGCCGCCATGACGTGTACATTCGCCCGCGACGGCGAGAAGAATGGACGCCCTATCTGCCGCTGCGTTCGCGAGGGATGCGGCCGGGCCGTCTACAGCGACCAGCCGGAGCAGTGCTTTGCCGAGTGCAAGGCAGACCGCGGCTGGGGTGACAAGGTAGCCGACTTACTCGAGCGGCGGCTGAGAATCACCGAGGCGAAGTACCGCCGCTGGAAAGTACGATGGGGCCTCAAGGACGCCTGTGGATGCGGCCAGCGGAAAGAGAAGCTCAACCGACTAGGCCGCCGTATCGCCGCACTACGGCAAGCCCTAGCACGCCGAGTGCGGCCATAGCGACCGCCGACGGCTCCGGCGCCCGAAACGCGGTAAGCGTCACCGGCTCCCCGCCGTTATAGCGGAACACCTGCGTGCCGTTGCGTCCCGGGCCTTTCACCGCGTACTCCGCTTCGATGGTGAGCGACTCAGCCGCAGCGAACGTCGAGATATCGTGGTAACTAAGCCACGGGCCATTCTTGACGCCGAGATTGTCGAGCGAGTTGCGGGTAATCCAGAAGTTTCCCGGCGCAATCCACCAGCGGTTGTCCTCGTTCCAATCGCGTACATCCCAGGTGAGGCCGACGCCGACTTGCTCAACTGTGACCGGCAGCCACGCGGCGCCGTTGTACTTGATTTCGTTGGGGATGCCGGTGTGCGGCCAGACGAGCGTGCGGCCGTGGACTGCGGTTGCCGAGAGGACCGCGACGGCGAAAATGAGTCGAGACATGATTACCTCCTGACAGGTAAGAGTGTCCAGGGCGTCGTCAGTGTTGGAGCGCTGGCGACGTCCGATCTTAATTACTGCTGGCCAACAACACCAACATCCTCAGCACAGAGCGACCGTACGTGGCCGTCTAGGAATAGCGCCTGCCGTCCTGCGGCGTGGACGTACGACGAGTCATGCACCAGCACGATACGCACGCTGGGTGCGTCTAGTCGCTCCATGATCGCCTCACGGGTCGCATCGTACGATCCCTGGTAATAGCACAGCGAGTGCATGAGCGGGTCTGGGTACTCCCCGACGAACGACGGGCACAGCAGGTCTACCCGCGGGTCATCTTCAGCACCAGGACTGAACCTCGCTGGGATGCGACCTCGAGCGTCGGCCTGCTGGAATAGCTCGATGCCGAACTGGTGCAGGTTGCTTTTGCACTCGGCGGCTCGGGCGGCCTCTCGAGCGGCTTGCACGGCCGGGAACAGCAGGGCCAAGAGCAGGCCCAGCACGGTAATTGCCACGAGCAGTTCGACAAGCGTGAACGCT
>CAZUGR010000060.1:0-3570 GCA_964620145.1 uncultured Candidatus Saccharibacteria bacterium | reverse complement strand
CAACATTGTATTCGCTACATAGGAAAATATGCGTTTTGTGTTGATCAAGGATTTCCAAGAAGTGGTTCCGTGAAAGGAAAGTTTGTTGGACCACTTTCCCAAAGGCATAAGCGTCAATTATCACGACGGAAGAATAGGGAGGAGGAAATAATCAAGAAACATTCTGTTTATATTTCTCTCAGACAAGCTTCAGAATGGGGAATGAGAGCTCTACAAGCTACTTTTGCAAGGCTTAAAGTTCGAATGACAAGCAACAAGTGGAAACGTCAACAAATTCTTCTAAGCGTGGTTCTTTTGCATAACTATCGCACCCATTATATTGGCTTGAATCAAATAACAACTGTATTTAATCCCTTGTATGAACAGTATATTAATTTCGATGGTTATGACAAAATTGCACGATATTTTGAACGATAATAATTATAATTATGTTTAATTCAAATTCAATTCACTACTTGTTATTGGTTGTTGTTGATGTAGGGATAAAATGCAAGTAACTGTCATCAACAGCAGGAGTTGAAGTGCTGCACCAATAAACTTATCATCACTTTCATCACGCCCTTAATAATCCCTGGTTGTCGGGATGGCGGAGATAAGAATGTTTGAGTTAGCATTCCAACAGTACCAGGAGTATCTTGCTCTACTACAGCAGCTACTACTTCACCACTCTTGTTGAATGATTCTCCAACAGTAGTAACAAAGTTGTCGTCTTCTCCTCTTCTTTCAACATCTTCAGCGGAAGATGCAGATACAACTGAGGAATTGGAATCATCAGAAGAATGTTCGTCATCACAATCATCCTCATCTTTGCTAATGCTTTCATTATCAGATGAAGAAGAAGAAATGGAAGAGGAAGATGAATCACTAGAATAATCAGAACCATCGTTATCAACGCTGCTACTTGAGGCACTGCTGTTCGCTTCATCTTCTACATATCCGGTTACAGTTTTTGCACCACTGGATCTTCCAAATCATTCCAAACTTCCAAGCATTTCCTTTGAAATGCTTACATCTTGTACAACCTCTAACAAATCCTTGTCCTGGTACTTTTTTGCCCCAATACGACGACCTTTTGCATTCGACCTGGAAGGTTTCTTTGTTTTCTTATCTCTCTTATCTCTTTTATCTCTTTTCCCCATGATTTAATAGCAAAAACCAACTTAAAAGTTCCAAGTTTAAAATAGATTAAGTTTAGAAAAAGAGAATAATTTTCGGACACCTCACACGTTCTAAATTTACGTTTAGAATTTAGAAATTTAGAATTTAGAATTTACATAATTTACGGAGACACCCATTCTGTATGCTTGCCGTACTGCCACTTCGCAACAAATAGTCTCAACGTAACTTTTGGTACCTTCTCCAGCTCGAACCAAAGCAAATTAGATCATGTAGAATACCAATAATTATACCTTAAAGTTTTCCCTATCACTTGTAAGAAGCCTTTTTGAAATTCATTCATTCTCCATGGCAATTTCTATCCACTAAAACAATTGTGCAAAGTGTCATGAGCCAATTAACTTCTTTCTCCAGACTATCATATCTCAATCCAACCACTGCATTATGAACCTCACTATGATATATGTCACATCCAATTCCAAGATCAATTATCCAAGGTTTATAACAGTTGATCTTTTGATAGGATCCTAATCAGTATCTTACATCTTGTAAATTTCACAGATTGATTCAATTCAAATTCTCTTCATGGTTTGGCTGAAGAATCTATGCTGGAGTATTCTAGATATGTTTGGTTTCTAGTTTTGCAATGTCTGTGATATTTGGAATTGTGTGACTTGACCAAATGCTCTCCACGCGGGACCTTCGATAGAAGGATCGAGAAAGTTTCGTTTCAAACTAGCCTGGGCATGAAAGAATAAAAATCATTTCCAACAACTTATAAGACGAATTTTGTAGAAAGGTCGAGAGACTATTGCAAACGAAGTCTTCAAAATAGTTGGATATTTTTGTTTATAATTGAGTGACTTGTAACAGTAAAAAATCTTTCGAAAATAAAAAATCTTTTGAAAATGAAAATTCGATTAAATTAATGGCTGGAAAGTGTCAAAATAGATAGAATATCAACAACAATAATGAAAATGTATGAATTCCAAACAGAGATTATGTAAGTGATAAAAAAAAGAATCAAATATCAAACAAGAATTGGTTCAAAAATCGTCTCTGAGATATTGTTGTATGTGTAAATCCGGATTATCTTCAACAACTGAACTTTCTTCAGCGTCTTCTTCATCTTCTTCATCATTTTGCTGTTCTTTGTTATTTTCTTTATCGCGCGTTTGAGCACTATTCATGGTATCCGGATAGAATAGCTTCTCTAAATCCTTATCCATTTGTTCACTAATTCCTCTGTGGGAGCGATGCTTTCTAATCCATTTATCGGCAGTAACTACATCCATCTCTTTTTCATATGCTAATAATAAGGATAATTAAACTGTCTAAGATCCAGAAGAGGAGGAACTTCAAGATCACCCGATTCTTCTGCAAATCGATTATTATCATTCTCAGGATCATAATCACTATCGCTTATGTCACTATCTTGTTGCAATTCTGCAGCTTCCATGTGAGATCCTTTTTCCAGATCAACTGAGACAGGTGGTGGTGGTGGAGATGCTTCAATTTGATCGGAAACAGTCAAACTACTCACGCTACCACTGGTAGTACTGTCATTACCATCATAGTTGCCATCATATTCAACAACAATATATGAAATTTTGGGTTCTTTTGTGAAATAGTTAGAACTTTAAGATAAAAATGCATGAAACTTTTTCTTACTTTTTCTGGTATGAAATGCAACGCTATCGGAACTCTGCCTTTTGCGCTTAGTAGTTCTGCTTTTTGAAAGCTTCTTTTTCCACTTGCGACCACATAGCTTTCTCTCCCTGCCCATCTTTTGTACAATCAATTGGGATGAGTATTTTCTAATTTCAAAATTGAAGATTTCAGGAAATACGATGGAATTTTGTTATGTAAATACATAGACTTTCTGAGGAAATACATTCAAATTAGGTTAAAGATGAAAAGTGAATAATTTGAAGTATCTCCAAGATATGTGATAGAAAACATCAAGGCGAGTCTAATGAACCTATTTAGAGATGCTAATTCGATCTCTATCAAAAGATCTGGTAGAAAAAGTAATGTTTGGATTTCGCCTTACGGCAACCATAAAGTATTAACGACTTAAAAGACTCAACACCGGTATCCGGAACCGATAAACGTGAAAGTGGAAGAAGAAAACTCATTAAACGCTGGTAGGTTGCTAAAGCTAACGCTTCTTGCCACAAAAATCTGATTGTTATGTATTGTTTTCATTTTGTTTTCCTCCTAATAAACACTTTAATTATTGAAAAAAAAGAATAGGTTTAATATTCGTGTCACAAGTTAGTTATGATTTAACAAAAATAAAAATAAAATTGGCATGAAAAACTATCTTACAAATATATAAAGTGAAGCAAATGAACTCTATTGTTATAACAAGGAATGAATTAACGAAAATTTAATCAGCAGCGGCGACTTTTGCATTCTTGCACAGTGCAGTACACATGATACCAACACCCA
>CAZUGR010000059.1:0-3620 GCA_964620145.1 uncultured Candidatus Saccharibacteria bacterium | reverse complement strand
GAAAATAGTATCCATAATATCATGGACTCCGAAAGGACGAACCATAATAGAACCATGTAATGCTTTGTCTGCATCAATGTCTTGTGGGGTAATGCGAACAATAGTGTTGCCGACTTTCTTTTTCATATATTAGTACCATATCATTTTACGGTAAACGCGTGAAGTGTACAAAGAAGTGGAGAAGTTGTGGAGAATTCGAATTGTTTCTCTTGTCTTTATTTTTGAAAAAATGTTATAATATTATCTAATTATGAACAATCCAGCAGAAATTACGTATATTGGAAAAACTGATTTCCGTAATACTATGACACGTTTCGGTATTAGGGCAATTGATCGGACGAAACATATGTATATTATTGGAAAAACAGGAACAGGTAAATCTACCTTTCTTGAAAATTTAATTGTGCAAGATATTGTAAATGGAAATGGAATTGCTTTTATCGATCCGCACGGAGGTTCTGCAGAAAAAATGCTTGAATTTATTCCTGAATATAGATTGAAAGATGTTATTTATTTAAATCCTTCTGATACTGATTTTCCAATTGCATTTAATCCACTCGAAGATGTTGATCCAGCTCAACGACCGTTAGTTGTTGATGGTTTGATGACTGTGTTTAAAAAGATTTGGCCAGATGCCTTTTCTGGACGAATGGAATATATCTTGAATAATTCAATGCTCGCATTACTTGAATACCCTGATCCAACACTTTTGTCGATTAATCGATTTCTTACTGATAAAGATTTTCGTAAACAAGTAATTAATAATGTTTCTGATCCAACAGTAAAAAATGCGTGGGACGAACTTTCTCGATGGGATGATAAAAGATGGAGTGAAGCAACAGGAGCATTGATTAATAAGGTTGGTCAATTTACTACAAATCCTTTAATTCGAAATATTGTTGGACAAGTAAAATCTACCTTTGATTTCCGAAAAGCAATGGACGAGCAAAAAATCTTGATTATTAACTTATCGAAAGGACGTATCGGGGAACAGAACCAGCCGTTGTTCGGTGCAATGCTTATTACAAAAATTTATCTTGCTGCAATGTCACGAGCTGACTTAAATAATGAAGAAAAAGAAAAAGCTGCCCCGTTTTACTTTTATGTAGATGAGTTTCAAAACTTTGCGAACGATTCATTTGCAAATATTTTGTCAGAAGCACGAAAATATAAACTCTGCCTTACTGTTGCAAATCAATATGTTGATCAGATGGCAGAAACAATTCGTAATGCAGTTTTTGGAAACATGGGAACGACCGTTGCTTTTCGTGTAGGTCCGCTTGACTCACCACTACTTGAAAAAGTGTTCTCACCAATATTTACCGCAAATGACCTCGAAAATCTTCAATTCGGTCAATTTTATGTAACATTGCAAATTGACGGAATGGGTTCACGACCTTTTTCTGCACAAAGTTTATGGCCAATTCCTGCAGAAAAACAATTCCTTCAAGATCAAGTTATTGAAACTTCACGGAAAAATTATGCTCGCCCTCGCAGAGAAGTAGAACGAGAAATTATTGAATGGTTTGGTTATAATAATAAAAAAGTTGAATTAAAAACAAAAGATGGGAATGAGAAAAATAGAATGAATAAAAATACCACAGTAGATTTTTCTAAAGAAAATAATTCAGAAAAAACATATATCCAAAAGCAGAATTTTAAAAAAGAAAAAAATATTCATCAAGTAAAACAAGAAAGGCAAAAGGATTCACTACCAGAAATACAAAGTTCCCAGCAGTATAATACATCAAAGAATAATTCAAAAGAATACAAAAAAGATACTCAACAAAATTCTCAATTATCCGCACCACTTGCAAATTTACTAGAACAATTAGAAGATTCAGTTGTAATTCCTCCTCAAGAGTCAAAACCTCAACAGCAAATAATACATCGTCAAGAAAATAATCATTCAGAAAAAAAAGTTTCAGAAGAAAAACAAGTAACACCTACAGTACTTCAAAACAAAAACAAGTCAGCAAAATTAGAATCAAAAAATGCATTACTTGAAGCTTTGCAAAAAGCTCAGAAATTAAAAAATGATGAACAGATTCAAATAACAGGCTCGACGACTCAAAATGAAAGTCTTTCAGATATTTTATCTCGAACTCAGAATAATGACAATGTACAAAATCCTCAGTCACAACAAGCAATGCAACAAGATTATATTCCTGTGACGCAAAACGATAATCTTCAAGAAGATTTTATTGTACCAAAAGCAACTCGAGAAGTCCCAGAGGATATTTTAAAAAAAATACTTGAATAAATTATGAAATATATTTTCTCTCTATTATTATTTTTGTTCCCATACTCACTAATTCATGCACAAGTAATGATTAATGAAATTGCATGGATGGGAACAGTTGAAAATGCAAATGCTGAATGGATAGAATTATATAATTCAGAAGCCGAAGATATTGATATTAGTAATTGGAAACTGATTGCTCGTGACGGGGCACCAAGTATTACACTTAAGGGAATTATAAAATCATATGATTATTTTCTCTTGGAAAGAACGAGTGATACTTCACTTCTAGATGTTACAGCAGATCAGATATATGCAGGAGTGTTAGGTAATACAGGAGAATACCTTGAATTAATAGATACAGCAGGAAAAGTTATTGATAAAATTGATTCAACAGGAAAATGGATTGCAGGTAATAATACAACAAAAGATACCATGCAAAGAACTGAGTCTGGAAAATGGATTACTGCAACACCAACTCCAAAAGAGAAAAATACTGAAATCGCAGTAGTAGTTGATGACGAAGAAGATGAAGATACTATACAAGAAGTAAAACCAGAAAAAACAACAGAAAAAGAAATAATTTTTGATCCATTTTACACAGCACAAGTTTCTATGAAAGAAATAGTTATTGAGCGTGTCCCTGTAAAATTTTCTGCAACGATAACAAAAAATATTTCAAAAACAAAGAAGGATGATATTTCTCGAGGAAAATTTGAATGGTCAATGGGTGATGGACAATCATATTTTTTTGAAAAGAATACTCCTGTTACCTATACATACCAAAAACCTGGAGAGTATGTGGTGATATTTAAATATTATGAAAGTATTTTTGATGAGGAACCAAAATCTGTATATCAAAAAGTAGTTACAGTAATTCCTGCAACTGTAGAAATTTCAGTAGATAATCACTCGAATCTGATTACGCTTTCCAATGTCTCTACAAATGATATTGATTTATTAGGCTGGACAATTGTTCAAAATAATACACCTTTTCAATTTTCATTTAAGTCGAGTACTCTCTTGCGTAAAAATTCAATAATTCACATTCCATCACAAGTACATGGTCTTGCGTACATCACGAGTAATACTATTCAATTAATAACTCCTGATGGCTATAGAGTTCCTATAAAAGAAACAAACAAGCAGACAGCAAATACAGCCACTAAAGTTGCACAAAAACAACAATTAGTTACTACATTAACCGTAGACACACCTGATCAAGAGTTGTACCAAGCTGCTCAAATGGCTTCTATTGCGCCTTTTGTCGAAAAAGATAATCTTTTCTATGTATTGTTAAGTATTTTCGGAATAGTAATTGTAGGATTAACTGTTGGGTTTCATATCTTAACTCATCGAATTTATGAAAACTCATCAG
>CAZUGR010000058.1:0-3636 GCA_964620145.1 uncultured Candidatus Saccharibacteria bacterium | reverse complement strand
GGAAACTGGTGATGTAGATTTTTCACAAGTAAAAATTGTTGTTGACGAAACAACCGTACGACCAGCCCTTACCCCCGAAGAAATCGAAGCAGGTATTGAAGATACAGAATCAGCAGAAAATGAAGAGGTATTACCACGATTTGATGAAGAAAAACATTTGTACATCAATGATGCAAAGCGTATCAAAGCAGATGTAGTATTAAATGACGAACTTATCTTTCCTTTGGAACAACCAGATAAAGAATTTGGACGCATTGCCGCACAAACTGCAAAACAAGTAATCATGCAGCGATTACGAGAAGCAGAAAAAGGAACAATCAGTCGTGAATATGCAGAAAAACAAGGAACCATTGTCAGTGGTGTTATCCAAACCATTGAACGAGGTAATATTTTTGTTGAATTTTATCGAGCAACAGGAATTTTACACACCACAGAACAAATTCCAGGTGAAATATTCCGTGCAGGTGATCGTATCAAAGCATATTTATATGCAATTGATGAAGGTCCACGCGGAGTAACCTTGCGGTTATCACGAAAACATCCGCAAATGATTGCAGAATTATTTAAACAAGAATCTCCTGAAGTTGCTGCGGGAACTGTTGAAATTAAATCAGTATCACGCGAAGCTGGATCTCGATCAAAAATCGCCGTATGGTCACACGATGAAAACATTGATCCAATTGGAGCATGTGTTGGACAACGTGGTGTACGCGTACAAACCATTAAAGATGAATTACATGGTGAAAACATCGACATCATTCCTTGGTCACCAATTATTCCTGAATTTATTGCAAACTCTTTGGCTCCTGCAAAAGTAGTTACCATTGATGTAAATGAAATGGAACACATCGCGCACGTTGAAGTAGCTGATAATCAATTATCACTCGCCATTGGAAAATCAGGGCAAAATGTTCGTTTGGCTGCACGATTAACCAATTGGAAAATTGATATTACTGGAATCAAAGGTGAAGAAGTAGACGAAGAAGGTAATCCGATGAGCGGAAGTGAAGATGATTTCGTAGCGCTTGCTGATTTAGTACAAAATGAAGCACCTGCTGCAGAACGACAAGCACAGGAAGATGCTGAAGCAGAACAGAATTAATTAATCATACATTATATATATGAATCTATGGCATGAAGTACCTCGCGGTACAGTCGAGGAGTTAAACGTAATTATTGAAATTCCAAAAGGATCAAGTAATAAATACGAAATAGATAAAGAAACCGGACTCATTGCGCTCGATCGAGCAAATTATTCATCAGCCCCTTATCCATTTGATTACGGATTCGTTCCGCAAACATTATGGGATGATGGTGACGCTCTCGATGTGATCGTACTTACAACCTTTCCGTTGCATCCAGGAATTTTAGTTGCCGTGCGACCTGTAGCAGTCATGGATATGACTGATTCGGGTGACAGTGATGCAAAAATTATTGCAGTTCCTGTGAACGACAAACGTTGGGAAGATGTAAATGATCTAAAAGATGTAAACAAACACAACCTACGAGAATTCACTCATTTTTGGGAAACGTATAAAGAACTCAAAAAAGGTGAAAAAGGTGTAGTAACCATAAATGGTGTTCATGGAAAATCTACTGCAATTGAAAATATACAAAAATCATTTGCAATGTACGACGAAAAATACGGGAAGTAATTCCTGTTTTTTTGTGGCTGTTGTCATTCCCGCGTAGGCGGGAATCCCTGATCTGAAAACAGGTTAGAGAGATCTTTCCAGTCTGGATTCTTTTCTTGAATCAAACGAATTTTCCATGTCCTGTTCCATTTTTTTAATTTCTTTTCATAGTGTAATGCAGACTGAACATCATTTGTGCTATCAAACCAAACAAGCATATGAAGATTATATTTCTTTGTAAACCCATCATAAACACCTATTTTATGTTCATACACTCTACGCTCAAGATTATTGGTCATACCAATATAAAGTGTTCCATACATTTTATCTGTCATAATATAGACGAAGTACATGTGTTAATTTTACCAAATTTTTTACAGAACAGGGATTCCCGCCTACGCGGGAATGACATCCACAAAAAAAGCCGTTCCAAATTTGGAACGGCTTCGTTGATGATGAAAAAAGTATTTGTATATTAAAGAAAAGAATTTTCTAATTAATAACAAATTGTCTACTTGCGATGGACCCTTTTCCATCATCAAACATAATAACGTATATACCTCTTGCGAAGCTTGATACGTCGACAATTTGTTTTCGTGTGAATTCTTGCGAAACCCACACAGTTTGCCCTGACAAATCAATAATACTGACCTGATAGGTATCATTCGAAACAACTTCAATTGTTAAAAAACTTGAAGTTGGATTCGGATAGAGATTAAGCCCTAACTCTGTAGTGTTGTTTTTGATACCGGTTGCGACATCATGAACGGTGAGTGTGTCGGTTTTTTCCGCACTACATCCATTTAATACAGAACTAAACGTAACTGTTTTTATACCATCACTGGTATAGATGTGTAACGGGTTTTGTATTGACGATGTGTTGCCGTCTCCAAAATCCCAACTGTACGAACTATTACCGGCTGGTGCTGAAAATTGTACCTGCAAACCAGAAACTGTTTTTGTAAAGTTTACATTCGGCAACGGTTTCACTGTAACCACCACAGTATCTTTTGTTCCGTTAAAACCGGTAACAACATAGGCTGTTGTAGCTGTAGGGGAAACAGTAATCGAAGCAGTGCTTTGTCCAGTATTCCAAAGATACGAATCTGCATTTGATGCACTAATCGTAACCGACTCACCAAAACAAATAGTTTTATCAGACCCAGCACGAACCGGAACCAATTCAAAATTTCCAATAATCAAACGATTTATTTCAACCTGAAGTGAAAACACTGAGTCAGTTGAAATAATTGTTCCGTATTGATCAGATAAATTTTTGAATCGAGCACCTTGTTTTACATGCGCACGAATAGTAACCGTTGAGCCACAATCGTAACTATCACCGTCACTAATCGTTCCCCATGCTGGATTGTTTACCGTAGTTGCAATTTGGTACCTTTTCGGGGTAAATTTTGCAACCAAGTTTCGAGAACTGTACACAGGAAACGTATACAATTTACTTGATGAAACAAGAGTGTTATTTTCATACCAACCAACGAAATCCCAGCAACTAAAATTATTTGCCGTTACTGTTGTTGATGATCCATACGCAATGGATACACCTCCACCTGAAACTGTTCCGCCCGTACCGTTCACTGACACATTTATTGCAAATGTTTGAACAGCGTGATACGCGGTAAATGTTCTGTTACCTTGTGACAAATCAACCGGAATAACATAGGTGGGATTTGTGGAAACAATTGTAGAACCTTCTTTTATGTTTTGGAATACATATCCAGGATTCGTTGCTACACGAATCGTGTCATTTATTCCACTACAAGAAAAAGTTCCACCCCCTGTAAAACTACCTGCCGCAGGCGTGTTCATTACAGTCGAAATTGTTACTGCTTGCACAATAACATTAAACGACATGCATTGGACATTGTTAAATGCATTGTAATAAGTTACCCCATTTACTTTTTTACCTTCCACAGTGATTGAATGACTGCCCGAAATTGAAAATGTTTTTGACGGTAATGATACCCAATTAACACTTCCTCTT
>CAZUGR010000057.1:0-3694 GCA_964620145.1 uncultured Candidatus Saccharibacteria bacterium | reverse complement strand
AATAGGTCTAATCGCAGAAACAATCCCTGCACCAGACAAGGCAATAACATTTACTGGTGCACTCTGCATAAATTTTTGAATACGTGGGAAAAAGGGCTTATCTGCAACGTGTGCATAGCGTTCTTTGAGAACTACTTCATTTAATCGTAACATTTTTACACCAATAATTTTTAAACCTTTTCGTTCAAACCGATGGATAATTTCACCTACCAAATTCCGCTGAATTGCATCTGGTTTTATAATAATGAGAGATCGTTCTATTTGCATACTTATAAAGAATAGCACCTCAGAATGAAAAGTCAATAAAAAAATAAAAACTGCTTTCACAGTTTTTATCCTCCAATAATTCTATATTTTTCTGCAATTTCTGCTTCAATTTCTGCACGATCACGACCATATTTCATATATGATAACTGTTTTATTAATTCAATTTGTTCTGGATTTCCTTTATCTGGACCGAGGTAGTAATTTTCTCCTTGCGAACCTCTTAATGTATTCATATTAAATGCTGCTTCTGGTTTCCCATTCACTAAAATACTCGTAATACAATTGAAGTTTTCTTGTTTCAAAATATCATCTTTGGTAAATCGTGGCGCAATACGTGGTTCTGCAACGGCTGCGTCTTCTGATTTAATACGGAAAAAGGCCATATTTCCAACGTTACCAAAGATTGCAGATCGAAGAAAATCAGGCAACTGCTCCATATATTGATGCGTCATATTGAGTGATAGTTTATACTTTCGAGCTTCTGAAAGGATTGCAGCAATAGACTCCGTTACCACGTTCTGGAATTCATCGAGATACACATAAAATGGTGGGAATTTTGACAAGTCAACTGATTCTGCTCGTGACATAGCCGCCATTTGAAGCTTCATAATAATAATCAACCCTAAAAGGTTTGCATTTTTTTCCCCAAGTAATCCTTTTGATAGATTTACAATGAGGATTTTCTTATTATCAATAATCTCTCTGAAATTGAATGCTGATTTTTCTTGAAGAATAATTGGTCTTAAAAATTCATTTGAAATAAAGTCGTCAAATTTTCCAGAAATATATGGCACAAAGTTCTCAAGTCCTGACTCTCCTGTCGTTGCTTCAGCAGATTTCCAGAATTCGGCAATGATTGGATTCGTGTTTTTTGAAAGTTTCATCTTACGGAAATCTTCATTGGCCAACACTCGAGTAATTTCAAGCACCGTATTACCTGATGCAGGATCCTCCATGTTCAAAAGTGCACTGTTCCTAAAATACTGACCAAACATTGCACCTCCCTGAGCTTTCATATCAAATAATTTATCAAAAAGTGACATAAGTTCTCCAATTACTAATGATTTTTGTTGAGGTGATCGTTCATCAAATTCCAACATATTCAATCCCATAGGTCGTTGAATATATGTTGGGTCAAAATAAATCACATCATCGAATCGTTCTGGTGGAATATTTGCAAGGATTGCATTAATATCAGAACCGTGCGGATCAATGAAACAACAGCCGTCACCATTTTTAATATCTTGAACAATCATTTTTAAAAACATTTGAGTTTTACCTACTCCTGTCTGCCCAATAGTATAGAAGTGTCGCAATCGATCAGCCGGTGACATATGAATAGGAGTAATTCTCCCACGATATTCATTGTAACCAAGAAGAACACCTTCGGTTCCCATTGTCATTGGTGCTGGATGTGTTGCTGCTCCTGATTGTTTCAACTGAGCAGAACCTTCGCTGTGTGTTGGGAAATGGAACATTGTTGCAAGTTCTTGAAAATTCAGTTTGAATGTTTTTCCTTGATCAAATCTACGATAACTGTAATCTCTCAAGAATTTTTGTAAATCTCCTGATTTTGGTTTTTTGAATTGAATACCATTTGATTGCACTTCAGTGTATTGTAAAAATGCCGATTCAAGATCTCGCAATATTTCATCTGCACGAGATTGACTTTCTGCTGACGTTACAATACGAATGGTTGTTTCTACAATAGTTGATTGTAATTTCTTGGTGATATTCTGAATAGCAATGTCGTCAATTTTCTTGTCTTCATCTTTTGAAGTATCTTTATCATTTGAACCGAAAAAAATATCTAACGCAGCACTTCCAAAACCTTTTAATTCGCCAATGAAATCAGTTGTATACGATTCTTTAATTTTTTTCATTGTTTCACCTTTCCGTAAACGATCAAGTATTTTACCGTATTCTCTGGTAAAACGGTCTCCAACAGGCTTAATAATGATTTGTACTGCTGCACCTTCTCCTTCTTTCTTGATACGATCAAAAACTCCTAATAACAAATTCATTGGATCTTGATCAAAAGTATTGTATGTTTTCAAGGTGAGAATGTCAGTATTCGTTGGTACTGCGTATGATCCTGCAGCAAAACCTTCTGCAAAAAATATATTATAATCATCTGGAACTTTCCGAATATGAGCATTGTGAAATAATCCTAGTACTTGTTTTTCAAAAAGTGGTGCAAACTTGTTCCCAACAGAAACATAAAAAATTACTTCCTCTGAATCGTTGGATAATCCAATTTCAAATGAAAAATAATTATTTTCCTTGTTTTCTGTAGGAGCAATCACTTGCATAGAAGCAAAAAATTGTTCCATCAAAGTCATCGCTTCTTTGAAACTTTTACCTGATTCGATTGGGGGAAGTGTCACCTCGAACAAGGTTGTATCGAGATTCTTATAAGTTTCTGTATTATTTTTTAATCCAGGAACAGAATGATATGCCGATAAATACTGTACGAGGAATCGATGAAAATCATCATCGAGGTGAGGATTATTCATTTTCCTGAGAGCTTCGAGTGAAGTACGAATTCCTGATTGCATTAACATTCCTACTAATTCTTCTATTTTCTTGTCATGAGTCTCTGGTCGTAATTGTAACGCAATTACTTCGAGTTTTTCTGCTGGGATAATTGATTTTGAATCGACTACTTTTTCTATTGGCGTTTGCTTGTATGTTTCAATTAATTGATGTGCGAGGTTTTCTTTACTTGATTCAATTCCTTTTGACTGTAATTCAGCCTCTTTCTTGGCGAGTTCCTGTCTCAAGAAATGTAATTCGTCATGTGGATTACTGAAAACTTTTTTTTCCTGATGTTCATTATGAAAAGTATTATGAAAAAGATTTTCTGGATGTTTTGATTGAGAAAGATTTGGTTCCATATATACATAGTATATCATGTGTTTAAGAAAATAAAAAAAGAGCAGAGCTCTTTTTTTATTTAAACAAGATCTTCTGGAACAGTTTGTACTACTGGTGATTTTGGTTCATCTGACACTGGAGGTGTATTGCCTCCTGCATCATTATTAACATTACCACTAGTTGCACCATTTGGTTCTCCATCATTACCAGTTGAACCGTCTGTAGCATCATCTTCACCTGAAACATCTCCAGTCTCGTCTCCATCTTGACCTTGTGGTTCTTCATTTGTTTCTTGTGTTTCACTTTCCTCTTCTTCTCCTGAATCATCTTGTCCATCAAGTAATACTTGTAACTCTGATTCAGTTACACAAGTATTCCCGACACATAATTTTTCTGTACGAATTTCTTTTGCAAAAATTCGATTAATCCCATTCCCCACATTTCCTAACCAATTCTTGAGTGTTACGAAAATACTTTCAGAAGTATCTCCTGTTGCAAGTTGTAACATATCAACTTTGAGATTGAGTTCCTGAATCGCTTCAACGAGTAC
>CAZUGR010000056.1:0-3733 GCA_964620145.1 uncultured Candidatus Saccharibacteria bacterium | reverse complement strand
ATTTTCCAAGCCTCAAAAAGATAGCAGAGGGTAATCAGTATGAAATGCATTTTGAATAAATACATTGTAGTGTAATATTCTATTCTTTTTTATTTTATAAACAAACAATAAAAAACCTCAATTGAGGTTTTTTATTATGTATAAATATTTCGTTTTATCTTTCAAATTATTTTTATGGATTTAATACTTTATACTCCATAGTAAAGAACTGTAGTCGTGCCTTTTTAT
Organism: uncultured Candidatus Saccharibacteria bacterium; assembly: GCA_964620145.1. Lineage (GTDB taxonomy): Bacteria > Patescibacteriota > Minisyncoccia > Phycocordibacterales > UBA1006 > CALMMZ01. The sequence goes on along the minus strand of CAZUGR010000056.1, from coordinate 3,505 downwards.
GTCCATATTTTAATGGCATTCCAAAATTAGCGTTTGAGAAAGCATCAGTATCAATATTTGAAGGTACAGCAGGACTACTTGCATAAGGAATTTTTGTAACACATGTAGGATGAGTAACTGCACGATCATTAGCTATTTGGCTCTCTGTGATTTGCTTAAAGAGTCTAGCAGCAACATAATTTGATTGATTTGTATCAATATATTTGAATATAGTGTTATTATCAATACCATTAAGACGAACTCCTGGAGTTGCAGTATAAGTATTAGTTACATTAAGAGTTTTCTGTCCAACATTTTCAAGAACACATTTATTTTGGTTAACATCATAATATACTACTTGATTATTATTGTTTTTTTCATTAAAAATCTTTTGATATGGATTAACGCCGAGAGGATAGGTATTATACCCATTAGGTGCCTGTGCGTTAGTTGTCGGAGTTGCTTCTAGCCCTACCTGTTCCCAGCTAGTTGTTCTAAATTCGAAATTCTTAGTCACTGCAGGAATAATTGCTGTATTACAAATTCGTATTGTGTCAGGTGGAGTAGGTTGTTTCTTGGTACATTCCGTAGTATCTACTACTGACTTTATTCCTGTAGTGAGATTAGTAACAATACATTTTAAAGTTCCTATTTCAACACCTTTGAGTGTCATAGCTTCTATATCTTCTGTACTTACTCCAGCAGCTATTGCTTGTTGTTGTTCTTGTTGAGTCATTCCTACTTGAGGAAAAGTATATGAACTTGCAAGACGAGAATGATTACCTTTTGTAGTTGCTGACCATAGTTGCATAAAATTGTTATCGAAAGAAATAGGCATCCAGTGCGCATTAGTAAGTCCAGCCTCTTCCCAATTAGCCGCATTATAAGCACTTTCCATACTAACCATATATGCTGGTTCTGGAAGAGTATACCATGGTCTATTATTTGTAGGTATTGACTCTACTTTTTTTGATGCAGCGGTTAATGTATTTTCTAATTTAATAATATTTTTATTAGCTTTGTTTTTTGCATCTGCAATATCCTGACTTGTTGCTAAACATTGTCCATTCCAATCAACTTCCCATGCATATTTTACACAACTTCCATCATCTTGAGTAGCTGTAACATTATAATTATCTGCACTTGAGTTAGTGCACCCCATTATAGGATTTGGATTTACTGGCACCGCACATTCCAAATCTCCCTTAATCGGTGCCAATGTATCATTATCTCGAATAACTATTTGTCCATTTTCTACTACCAACTGTGCCCACACCGCATTTCCTTGATTATCTACCGCGGCAAGTACGCTGTTATCTTTTAAAGTTCCTCCATTAAGTCCAACTTGTCGAGCAATAATATCTGCATTACCAGTTTTACTTGAAGTAAATTCAAATGCTTTTGCGCCACCTGATGCAACAATTCCTACTGGTGGAGTACATTGCCCTGACGATTCTCCAAGAAACTGTGATCCAATATTCGATGAATTATTAACAACTACACTAAGTGGTGTATTACTTCCTTCAGAAGTAATACTGTTACTACCACTAGTATATCCAGAACCACCAATATTTAACCATGAAGTATTAGAAGGGAGATATGCAGTAGTGAATATAGAGAGTGGAGAAAGGAGGATTTTTTCAGAAAGGAGAATTCCTTTTTTGATTTGATTACTATCACCAGAGTCAAAAATATCAGGTACGGTGGCTTTCGTATATGCAGACACATATTGAACACCTGTCACTATCCCAGCAACAGCTAATGCCCCCACAAAAATTTTAAAGATGTGTTTTTTCATAAAGAAATGATACTATTTCGATTAAGAATAATAACTCTATTATAGCACTATTGCCAATAACTATGCAAGGGATTATCCCCCAATCATTCTAAATTTTTCTTGAATTTCTGCCTCAACTTCTGCACGATCACGACCATATTTCATATAAGATAATTGCTTAACAAGTTCGATCTGATCTTTATTACCTTTATCTGGAAAACTTCCTTGATACACTGTTTCAATATTGAACGAAGGTTCAGGGATTCCATTCACTAGATAACTTGCAATTGCATTAAAGTTTTCTTGTTTCAAGATGTCGTCTTTATTGAATCGTGGCGTAATACGAGGCTCGGCTTCTACCGCATCGGTGGCATTAATTCGGAAAAACGCCATATTTCCTACGTTTCCAAATATTGCAGCCTTGATTTCAGGCGGTAATTGTTGCATATACTGATGCGTCATATTGAGTGATAATTTATATTTCCGTGCTTCTGAAAGAATTGCAGAAATAGATTCAGTCACCACGCTCTGGAATTCATCAAGATATACATAGAATGGTGGAAATTTATCGAGATCAAGTGAGTCAGCTCGGGACATCGCTGCCATTTGAAGCTTCATAATAATAATCAAACCGAGCAGGTTCGTATTTTTTTCTCCGAGAAGTCCTTTTGACAAATTTACGATTAAGATTTTTTTACTATCAATAATGTCTCTAAAATTGAATGCTGATTTTTCTTGTAAAATAATTGGTCGTAAAAATTCATTAGAGATAAAGTCATCGAATTTTGATGAAATATACGGCACGAAGTTTTCAAGCCCTGACTCTCCACTTGTCGTTTCTGCCGATTTCCAGAACTCTGCAATGATTGGGTTTTTGTTTTTCGATAATTTCATCCTGCGGAAATCTTCATTCGCGAGCACTCGTGTGATTTCGAGTACGATGTTCCCTGATGCAGGGTCTTCCATGTTGAGGAGTGCAGCGTTGCGGAAATACTGTCCGAACATTGCACCTCCCTGCGCTTTCATGTCGAACAGTTTGTCGAACAATGACATCAATTCTCCAAGTACGAGCGACTTCTGCTGAGGTGATCGTTCATCGAATTCGAGCATGTTGAGTTCCATCGGTCGTTCCGTATGCGCAGGATCAAAGAAAATCACATCATCGAATCGTCGATACGTATAATCACGGAGGAATTTTGGTAAATCATTTGATTTGATTCGTTTGAATTGAATACCGTTCGACTGTACTTCAGTATATTGGAGAAAAGCTGATTCGAGATCTCGTAAGAGTTCATCAGCGCGGAACTGACTCTCTGCTGAGGTCACAATGCGGATAGTCGTTTCTACGATTGTTGAGTTGAGTTTTTTGGTAACATTTTGCACAGCAATATCATCAATACGTGATTCATTACTTTTTTCTTTTTCTTCGTTTTTCTTGGTAGTGTTATCATCTGCAAATACACTCCAGACAGCCTTCCCCCAACCTTTGAGTTCGGTGAAAAACTCTCCACTCAATGATTCTTTGATTTTCTTCATCGTTTCACCCTTACGTAATCGATCGAGAACTTTTCCATATTCCTTGATATATCGATCACCTACTGGCTTGACAATCACCTGCACTGATGCACCTTCACCTGATTTCTTGATCCGTTCGAACACCCCAAGAAGTAAATTCATCGGATCCTTGTCGAATGAGTCATACGTTTTGAGTGGCATGCGATCAATATCTGTTGCCGCTGCGTACGATCC
>CAZUGR010000055.1:0-3810 GCA_964620145.1 uncultured Candidatus Saccharibacteria bacterium | reverse complement strand
CTCAAATTCCATCGAAAAAATCCAACGAAGATTGGAGTTTTCCCCGGCCTTGTCCCCCGGTGGCTAGGGCCGAAAAAAGCGCCACCAGGGCTTGATCTTCGGAGCCTCAAGAGCCAAAACGCGGGTTTCAGCCTGCCCAAGTGCCGTGGTGAGGTTGGCCACGCGCTCAGCCATCGTGGCCGCCACCTCGGCTTGCCTGCGGGCATCGGCCAGGGCTTCCACGAGCTGGCGCTGGGTATCCGCTAGCGTCTCAAGCGCCAACGTCAGCGCATCGGACGTGGGCAGCTTGTCGGCCGATGGCGAGACGGGATCGCGCTCGGCTTCCAGCTCGCCACCGACGGCTTGCGGGTCACCACCAGGGGCCACCAGGTCGAGCTTGCGTCGAACGGTGGAAAGGCCATCGCCTTCCAGCATCAGGGCTTGAACAGCTGCCAGGGTTTCTTGCGCCTGGCGGTCAAACAGCAGACGGCCACGGCTTCCGCGATGGGCAGGCACCCCAAGGACGTAGACCCGTCGCTTGAGGGTTCCCGGCTTCACCCCAAGGCGTTGCCCCAAGGCTTCCAGGTCTACCAGGTCGGCATCGGCACCGCTGGCGGCCGGTGTGGGGGTGGCGAGCTGTTCGGTGTCGGGCATCAGCCCAGGCTAGCCGGTAGCTGTCCCGCTGCCCGTGACGGCGGCACGAAGGCCCCAGCTTGGTCCAATTAAATGCGCCACGATTAAATGCCTGGGATGCATTGATTGGATAGCTGGCTGGATTGGCTTCTAGCCTTCCGATGTGCGGTCCATTCTTGGGCCTGGTGGACCTGGTGAGCGGAAAGCCCAAGGCCAAGCATTGACGCCAAAAAATGCCACCCCCTGGCTTCGCCCAAGTTTCCAGATAATTCGTATTATCTTGACCAGACCCCTGCCTCACTGTCCACGATGGACAGTCACGCGGCACGCGGGGGCTTCGGGAATGTCGCACGCGCGCGACAGCACCGCGCACGGGGCCCCTGGCTTAAAGCCGGTTTAAAGCAGGCCAGCCGGGCGGCAAGGGGGTGGGGATTGATCAACACCCCGAAGCAAGCAACCCGCCCCAGGGAACACTTCACCCATGGTTTTGCCGCCTCCCCTGGATTATTGGCCCCTGGCCGAACGCGATGAACGGCGCGACAAGGGGGCCAGCTTCGCCACCAGGGGCGCCCCGCCCCCGCCCGATGGCGAACCATCCCCACCCGATGCCTTGGGCCTGGTGGACACCTAGCCCCGCCAGGTCCATCAGAATCGCCAGGAAGGCCCTTGGGCGCGCTCAAGGGGCCCAGGGAGTCACCACAGGGCGCCGGGCCCTTTCCAGGGCATCCTGGCGGCTTGATGGGGTGCTGCCTTAGGGGCCCATTTTTGTGAGCGATTTGTGACAAAACCGAAGGACGCGCTTGGGTTTGCCTTGAGCTAAGCCCCGGCCCCATCGCGTTGAGGCTTCCATCTTCGCCTTGGCCACCAGCTCGGCAGCCCTTCGCCTGGCTGGGGCGTCCCACCCGTCCCAACGTCCCACCCTTATAGGGTGTGGGACGGTTGGGACGGTACGGGTTTGGGAGCCGTCCCAATCAGCTTGGGACGGTTTGGGACGGCTTTGGGACGGTTATCATCCATTTTCCGGAAACCGTTTCCTTGACTGCCTTTCCGGCTTTTCCTAAATCGTCCCAAGCTCGTCCCAGGGAAGCCTTGCTTGTCTGCGTCCCAAGAACCGTCCCAAGGGCCGTCCCAGCCTCCCCAAGCGAATAGGGCTTGAGGGGCTCCAGATGGGCGAGCATTTGAGCCGCCAGGCGCTGAGGCGCGGTGGCATTTTGTGTGGCCGGAGTGAAGGCCTCCGCCTCATCCCAACGAAGCCAGCGAAGGGAGCAAGATGAATCCCCGCCCCCCAGGTTCTGGGCCTCGCGCTTGAAGGTTTCCGGGCCCGCGCAGGCTGCATCTTTTTGCTTGGACCACTTCAGCCGCACGGCATCCCCAAGCGGTTCGATCTCAAGCATCGTGTCCGCCGCCCCGCGAAGGGCGCTTGAGCCCCGCTCGGTGCCCGCTGCCTTGCCTGTGTGGTGGACCACCAGGGCGGCGGCACCGCCAAGGGCTTTCCGGAAGGCCGCGAGATTGCTCAAAGCCTGGCCCATATCCTGGGCGCTGTTTTCGTCGGCCCCAGGGGTTGAGGCCGCCAGGGTGTCCACCACCACCAGGCGGATGGCGTCAGGCCCCAGCTCCGCCCGGACGGCATCCCCAAGGCCGATCAGGCCTATGAGGTCCATCAGCGACGGCGCCCCGTCCACCAGGTGGAAACCGTCGGGGGTGTCGCCCTCAGGGCGGCCCATCCCCAGCATCCAGGCGGCCGCGCGCTTGGCATATCCGCTCACGCCTTCGCCCGCCAGGTACAGCACCCCACCTTGCTGGGTTTCCCGTCCGGCCCATCCCGAGCCGGTGGCCACCCTTAAGGCCAGGTCCAAGGCTACGAAGCTTTTGCCTGCACCTGGTGGCCCGTACAGGACCACCAGGCCGCCCCTTGGGATGGCGTCGCCCACCAGCCAGCTTGGTGGTGGTAGTTTCCGCAGGTCGGCCAGGCTCAGGATGCGAAAGCCGCCCGGAGTTCTTGGCGGGGGGTCCTGGGATACCTCCGCCGTTATTGAGGCCCCTTCTAGGGCATCCTGGCGCGTCCAAGTTTTTGCCGCCTTGGCGGTGGCGTCCAAGTCCAGCCCGTCGAGGCCTTGGGGCAGGTCGTCCGCCAGGTCCCAGCCGTTCGGCAGGCCTTCGGGTGGATCGACGATGGCCACGCTGGCGGCCCCCGCATCGGCGGCGAGTTTGGCCACGGTTTGGGCGGCCTGGGCCCCCGTGGGGTCGGCATCAGGCCAGATGGTGACCGCGCGGCCCTTGAGGGGGGCCCAGTCTGTCTTGGCTTGGCTGTTCGCCCCACCTTGGCCCGTCACCACAACCCAGCCGGAAAGCTTGGCCTTGGCTGCGTCCGCCGTCTTTTCCCCTTCCACCCAAAGCACGGGGGCATCAGGCCGGGCGGCCAGGTCCACCAGGTTGAGCATTGGCCAGCGCACCCCAAAGGGCAGGCCCTTTGCCTTCCAGCTCGCCACCCCGTCTGTCCACCAGGCGGTGAAGGGTAGGGCCTTGGCGCTCGGGGTTCGGACCACCACTCCCACCAGGCCACCATCGGCGCCACGGTACTGCCAGCGCCCTTGTTCGCCAGGCTGTGGTGGCGGCCCCTCACTGATTCCCGCGGCCGCAAGGGCTTGGCCCGCCAGGTGGATACCTTCGAAGGGCCGGACGGCTGGGGGTGCTTGGGTGTGGGCGGCCCCGTGGTCCCGTTCGCAGTCGCATGGGCCGCCTGCGGTGCGGTGTCGAAACAGGGCGCCGGTAGCCCCCTTGCTGGTGTCGGGGCTTTCCACCCGCTCACAGAAGGCGCGGGTGGGGTCCTGGCTGTGGCGGTACCCCGTGCATCGCTTCCCGTGGCCGCGCGGCAATCCGGGGTGGCCGCCACAGATGGGGCAGGGCTTGGCTTTGGTCCATCGTTCAAGGTCGGGCATGGCGAGCCCCTTTCCGGCCGCACGGCAGGCCAAAGCCAGCGTGGGCCCGAATCCAGCGGCGACCCCTGCTTTTGCCGGGGCGCCCTTGGATGGGGGGGCTAGGGCTTCAGGCCTCGAAAGAGCTGGCGCACGGCCGCGCGGTCATCGGCGCGCTGGCGGTCATAGGCTTCGGCCAGGTCATCGAAGGGCAGGCCAGCCGCAACCCAGCGGACCCGCCAGGCCTTCGGGATGGACGCCAGGCGCCCCGCCACGGCATCCG
>CAZUGR010000054.1:0-3906 GCA_964620145.1 uncultured Candidatus Saccharibacteria bacterium | reverse complement strand
ATGAGAATCCCCCTAGTCCCCGATGCCGACTCTAGGGACGGCAAATATGCTATCTGTGTGCTATAAATAAGCAGATATATTGCCGGAGGGGATATGGAAACCGTAAATGTTTGGCTTTCTGCTGCATGGGCCTTCTGGAATGGCCTTGGATACGAAACGCACTACAAGGTATGGCTTTGGGTTGGTATTGCCATGCTGGTTGTTTGGCTATGGCTGTCTTACGGCGTAATGCGTAGGTTGATCGGACACAAAAAGATCAACGGGACATGGATCAATGAAATGGATTTTGAGGCCATGCTAGACCGCCTCTGTCAAAAGGAGCGCGACGGGGCCTCAATTTCTTTGCAAGATGTCTCGCTATTGGAAAGATACAGGCCAGACAGACACGACAGGCTTAAACGCCTTGGTGGACAAGAATTCGTAAGCTGGTAATCACCACAAACTCACATCAAACCCGCCTAGTGCGGGTTTTTTATTGCCTATGAGACTTCCCGCAATAGCCCCCTTAATGTCGCGTGACGGCACGTTTAGCAAAGACTCGCACATGGTCAATTGCTATGCGGAGATCGCCGGGGATCAGGCCGCCGCCGTGAAGCGGCCTGGGGTTCTTGAGGCATATGACTTGTCATCCGGTGATGGTCAGGGGATGGTGTGCTGGCAGGGGACGCTATATGCGGTGAAGGACAACACGGTTTCTCAAGGCCCTACGGCTTCTCCGGTTCCGAATGGGGCGGTGTGGACGCAATCAGCAGCGGCGGCTACTGGTACTGGTAGGAGTGGACACCGCATGGTGGTATTCAACAGCAAGATTTGGGTTATGGGTGGCCGCGATAGCGGTGGAACGCTATTGGCTGACGTATGGAGTAGCACAGACGGGGCCGCGTGGACCCAGGTCACAGCATCAAATTTCCCGACCCGAACGAATTTCGGTATTGCCGCGCTTGGTTCAAAGATATACGTCTACGGCGGTAGTAATGGCGCTGGGTCTTATTACAACTCTGTCTATTCGACAACTGACGGAGTTACATGGACTCTGGAAACAGCCTCTCCAGGATGGACGGCGCGTGAATCTTTTGGGCATTGCGCATTCGACAGCAAAATCTGGGCTATCGGCGGATTTGGCGGCTCCGCTGTCAATGATGTTTGGTATTCGGCTAATGGGTCTTCTTGGACTCAGGCCACGGCGTCTGCGGCCTTTTCTGCGCGTTTCGGGATGGGAATTGCGGTTCATGCGGGCCAAATGTTTTTAGTCGCCGGCATGAATGGCGCGAGCACATTGCAGAAGGATGTTTATAAAAGCTCGGATGGGGCAACGTGGAGCTTGGTGACATCTGACACAGGGTTTTCTGCCCGCAGAGAATTTGGGTGTGTTTCGTTAGGGAACAGCATATATGTGTTTGGTGGAGATGATGGATCGGCTAATAAAAACGACGTCTACAAGTCGAATTTAGCAGGGACCACATGGACGCAATCCACATCGTCGGCGCAATGGTCTGGGCGAGGGTATTTCGGAAACGGGGTTACATTCAATGACACGTTATTTCTGTACGGCGGCTATCGTTTCTCTGGTAGTGCATCATACCTAGATGATGTATGGGAGGCGACCATCAATGCTCCCGGTGGTGATACATACACACTGAGCAGCGCGGAACTCCCCATACAGTTCACAAATACAAGCGGTGCTGCGGGTACAGAATATCTTGTAATCAAAAACACAGCAAAAGCATGGGTGCTGACTTTTGGAACCCCTGGAACGCTGACGCAAATTACTGACGCAGATTACCCCGCCACAACCGTTCCGGGAGTGGTGTACCTGGATGGGTATTTCGTTGTTATGGATGCGGATGGAACGATCTATAACAGCGATTTGGAAAACCCGACAAGCTGGAATTCTCTGAACTACACATCCGCAGAAACCGAGCCGGATGTGGGTATTGCTATCGCCAAGCATCAAAACTACATCGTAGCGTTCAAGGACAGAACTATTGAAATGTTCTACGACGCAGCGAATGCGGCGGGTTCTCCATTCTCTGTAATGTCGAACACCGCAATGCAGCTTGGGTGCGCTAACGGCTATTCCATCGCGTCTGTTGATGGCGGGCTGTTCTTTATGAGCAAGACAAGATCGGAGAATAGGAGCGTTCATTATTTTCCGCCAGACGGCATGTCCCCCGTCGAAATCGCAGACGAGAACGTACAGAGGGTATTGAACTCGGCCACGCTAACTACGGTTAGGGCATGGGCCGGTCGGTTATCCGGGCATGCGTTCTATGTGCTGAATCTCGTAACTTCCGGGATTACACTGGCCTACGATCTAACGTCTAAAACGTGGGCAAGGTGGACTTTGCAAACCGCCGGGAGCCCCGTGACATTGACGAGTCTTACACAGAGCGGCGGGATTGCTACCGCGACGAAGACCAATCACGGCTTTGCTGATGGCGAGTACGTAACGCACGCGGGCGCTACTCCGAGCGGGTACAACGTAACCAAGAATATCACCGTCGTCGACGCGAATACCTACACCTTCCCGGTTTCATCTGCCCTGTCATCTCCGGCGACGGGAACGATTACGGCAACAGGTCATAGCGAAGGATATTTCCCGTTTTCGTTCTTCACTTCCTGTTCTGGCTCGAACTATGTTCAGCATGAGTCAAACGGCAAGATTTACGAGATAGCACCCAATCATACCGACGACGACGGGGCGCACATTGATATGCGCGTTCGCCTCGGCAAGGTCGACATGGGTTCTATCAAAAGCAAAACGATGGGCGAGCTGACGGTTATCGGAGACAAGATATCGGATACCGTCATTGTTAGGTATTCAGATGACGACTATGAAACATGGTCTAAGTACCGCGCCGTCGACATGAGCCTCAAGCAACCAAGGCTTCGCCGGCTTGGTTCATTTAAGCGCAGGGCAATCGAATACAGATATACCGGCAGTTCAAAGCTGCGTGTTTCAGGTATTGAGATAGAAGGGAACTGATATGAGTGTGCCGTGGAAAAACACCCCTACCACCATTAGCCTAGGCGGGTCTACGTATCGTTTCGGTTCGAGTGAAGAAGCGTGGCGGCACTTCAACCCAAGTGCCGCTGCACGATGGGACGCGCAGAACTCCCCGTCATCTTCTGCCTATCAAGCCGCACGCAGCGGAGGCGGAGGCGGTGCCGGAACGCCAAGTTTTTCTGTTGGGTTCGGTAACGGCGGGTCATACACTGGATATGGCGGCGGGAGTCTCTCTGCCGCCCAAATTAGGGAGATCGCAGACCCGTTCTATTCGCAGCGATCCCAATATCAAACGCAACTTTCAAACCTGATGGCGAATCCGTCATCGTTCCTTAGCTCTCCGTTGGTTCAGGCAATGAACGCCAACGGGATTGAGGCAATCAACAGGACAGCCGCCGCAAAGAAGCAGCTAAATAGCGGGAACAGGCTTGCTGACCTTATGAAATTCGGGCAGGGAAATGCTGCTTCGCAGTATTTTAATCAAGCCCAACTTCTGGGTGGATTGTCTGGTGCGGCACCAGGAAGCCCGGCGTCTGCGGCCTCCAACACGGTTTCGCTCGCAAGTCTGGCAAATAATCAGGGGCAGCAAAACCAAGCGCAACAGCAACAAGATCAACTTAGGCGCGCCCTTGAAAATCAGCAATGGGAGCAGTCCTATCGGAATCTCTATTCTGGCATGAGCATGTTTTAAGGATCATCCATGAATCCAAACTACCTCTACGAGATGATGCGGAATCAACCGCTGCGCTCGGACATTAACGAGCCTGCCGGGGTTCCGCAGACCCTATCCGGCCTGATTGCGATGGAAAACGCACGCCTGTATGCGCCGTCTCAATTCAACTTCACCCCGCAGATGGCGCAGGCATTCGACCAGCAGGCGGCGCGTGGGCAGGCGGATT
>CAZUGR010000053.1:0-4064 GCA_964620145.1 uncultured Candidatus Saccharibacteria bacterium | reverse complement strand
AGTCATAAATACATCATATAACAATTTGGAATATAACACAACGGAATACTATGATATAGACATTATGACAAAAGCAATATTCTCAAAAGACCATAAGTATACGGTCGAACAACTTAAAAAAGCTCGCATTGAGGCAGGATTGGATCAAGCCGAGGTAGCGAAGCTACTCAATAAAACTCAACCTCATATCTCAAAAATTGAGGCCGGGCAAAGACGACTTGATATAACACAACTCAAAGACTTTGCAAAAATCTATAAAAAAGACCTATCTTTTTTCATAAAATAAATATGACACTTCCTGAACTCAAAAAGAAACTGAAAGATATTAAAGCTCTTGGTTTCGTTAAAACTCACAGAAAGGGCGACACCGGAATAGGTAAAACCCTTGAAGATTTACTCGGTATAAAGGAAAACAATATCCCTCTCCCCGATATAGGTGAAATAGCAGAGCTAAAAGCATATCGCCGGAGTGCTAGCTCAATGCTTACGCTTTTTACATTAGAACCACAGCCTAAAGGTGGAGATAGGGACAGAACACTTCTTGATAATTTTGGATATTCCAGACGAGACAACGGGCGCTCAAAAGAACTTCACAGCACACTTTCTTGCAAACGATACAACAATCAAGGATTAAAATTGAAAGTCGAGAAAGACAAGGTTAGGGTTGTTGGGAAAGGTAAACGGTTAAATATCTACTGGGATTTAGAAGACCTGCAGAAAAAGTTTGAAGCGAAGTTACCGGCGCTTGTTTATGCTCTTGCAGATTGTAAGGAAGTTCGTGGAGTTGAGCATTTTCACTTTAACCAAGCATATTTTCTCGAAGGTTTTGACTTTGAACACTTCAAAAACATGGTGAAGAAAGATGCTATCGTTGTAGACTTTCGCATGTTCTACCGTCCAAACGGATCGGTTAGAAACCATGGTACTGGCTTTCGAGTAAAAATAAACCAGCTATACAACTGCTTTGACACAAAAGTTGATTTGAACTAATTTTTTCTCAATACGACGATACTCTCTTTATTCATTGTTTCCTCTAACGCACCGACTATGTTTGTAGGTGAATTTTTAATCGGCATCCTTTTACCTGGGATATTTCGTACAATTATGTCTTCACAAGTAAAACCTATTTTTTCTGCTAATTCGGCAATAATAAAATCAGTAGGAATTCTAACCTGTTTTACCAATCTATTACCAACAACAAGACAAAAATACTTTTTAGATTTTAAGATTGTATATGCCTGTTTCAAGCAGTCATTTAAGCCGATATAAAAACTTAAAACATCTCTCGCTCTCGCTTCATCTTGTTTTGCAATTTTTTCTAACGACTCCTTTAGATAATCTGATGAAAGTATGTGAGAAAGATTTTTAGTTGCTCTACCACCAAGCAATTCATTATCTACACCGGAAGCGTCATTTGGATTATCGAATACATCAATCCATTGCGCTGAAAGGCGAGAAAATTGCCCGTACGCAACAGTTGTTCTACTATCTCCGTAAGGAGGAGAAGTAATAATACAATCAATCGAATTTGGTTTTATGCCGTTTGCCTTTGATGAATCTCCGTAAATAATTTTTGTCCACGAATCTTTGTCGACATCTTTATAAAATTCTGTCATTCCTGCGATATTTTTTTCTGCATTTTTACGAAAAATTGCCAATACATTGGGATCATGCTTTTCAAGTTTTTCTCCTTTAACGCGCACGAGCTTGAATTCTCCAGTTTTTGTATTGGACGAATAGCGGACAGTTTCACTAAAGGCAACCATTAAGAAATTTTGAATTGGTTTATCTTTTATTTCACGTATGGCTTGTTTCAGTTTGGCAAGCTTAACTATTACTTTATCTTTAAACCAAAAATCAATATTCTTAAAATCTGGTCGTTCTATTTCGTTGTCTTTTATTTTCTCTATTCTTTCAAGTAATGCTAGATATTCTTTCTTCAGCTTCTGAGGATTGATCGGGGTTGTTTTTGCATGAGCAAGGAAAATAGCCAAAGGGTTTAGATCAATGCCGTAGGCATTTCTACCTATTAACCTACTTTCCACGAGAGCTGTTCCTGAACCGCAAAAAATATCACAGATAGTATCTCCTTTTTTGCTATAAGTTTCTAACAATCTTCTACCAACTTGCGGAATGAACATTGCAGGATAGGTGTGTATTCCATGTGTGTATGATTTTGTTTTTTCACCACGATAATCCCATGAGTAATCTATTTTGCGTACATATTTTTCGGCTCTTGATTGCCCCTGGTCAAGTTGTGATTCAAGGTTGCGAATTATTTTTACAACAACACCTCTAACCTCCACTTCATCACGATACATTGGGAATAGTGTTGGGTTTGCGGGTTGAAGTCTGAATTTTCCATTTTCACGATACAGTTTTTTTAGAGTTGCCTCATTGTCGTCAATCACAGCGACAACTGTCTGACCATTTTCTGCTACCTCTTGTTTTCGTATAACAACAATATCACCATCAAAAATACCCTCATCAATCATACTGCTACCTTGCACACGCAAAGCATAATGTTTTCCTTGCTGTCCAATTTCATCTTTTGTAATTGTAATTGTCTCGTCTGGAATTTCTATTGCCTCAATAGGATGTCCGGCGGCGATTGCTCCGAGGATAGGAATTTCAATCGTTTGCTTTGCTTCTACCGTTGAAACAGCACGAGGTTGATTATGTTCTTTATTCAAAAAACCCGCATCTTGCAGTTTACTAATGTAGTAATGGGCTGTTGATACAGAAGCGAGTTTAAATTTTCGCCTGATCTCCTCTAAAGAGGGGGCATAGTTGTTCTTTGCCCGATAATTTTTTATAAAATCTAGGACCTGTACTTGCTTTTTTGTGAGCATATATAGTATTATAGAAAATAATTAGAATGTATACAAGTCTAAGTTATCCACATAATGAAAACGGGAAGAAATGAAAAATGTCCATGCGGGAGTGGTTTGAAATATAAAAAATGTCATATGAACAAACCACGAGAAATTGGAGTATTACGAAAAGCATATGATATGGGTAAAGACCATGATTTTTATACTCGTTTTTTATTTGGTCTTGGCAATATCAGGAGTTGTGCATACGGAAGAGATAAACAGCTGGAGTATGATAAAAGTTTTAGTCCGGTATTTCAAAATCTAGTTGAAATGAATATTGTAAAAAAGAAATGTGTTGCACTTATTTCTCAACATCGTGAGGCCGTTGAAACAGGCAAAGATGGAAAATATCATGGCAACCAAATTGATGTAAACGAACCCATCGAGGATGAACTGAACATTTTCTTTAAGGACTTTTTCATTCGTGGCGAAATGGCAATAGGAAGTCTTATTGCACACTCGCGATACATGGGGTCAAATATTGGGTTTCTTTTTACAGACGACGAAAAAAAATTTCGCAAAGGATTGGCAAAATTTGTATTGGGCGAGAACGATGAGCGGTTTAAGGGTCTAAATTCGTTTATGAAGCATAATCGGACGACATGGTACGAGTCTTTCAATGATCTTCGCAATAAAATTGAACACGAGGGGTGGCATTTACCGAATTTGCAGTATACACTTGATTCAAATAATAAAGTGCAGGTTCGGTTACCAACATCTCCCAACCAAACTATTGAAGAAATCTTGGAGTCATATTGGCAAAGTATGAGTATGTTTTGTGAGGAAGTTATCGTTTTTCTTTTGAGCCTAAAGCTAAAACAAGACATGATTATCGTATTTATACCGGAAGAAAAACGAGATAAAAATTTACCTGTTCGGTATATTGTCAGCCATAAAGATTTTCCTGGTGTTCTGTTGCAATGCGGATAAAGGGAGCAATCCCCGCCATTTTATAATATCTCCTAAAAACGGCGGGGATTTGTGCGCGCACAGGGCGGGTGGGGCAAGCACATACAGATTTGTTTGTGCTAGGCACAACCCTCTTTTTGAGTCACCACCAAACTCGGTCGGAGGCACAAAGGTTAGAGTTACCACCAAAAGCGGAGAGGAAGCGCCTCGGTCGCTGTGAGGGCGGAGAAAAGAGCAACCAAAAGTGATAAAATGATAGTGCTCTTTTCGGAGACTGAA
>CAZUGR010000052.1:0-4096 GCA_964620145.1 uncultured Candidatus Saccharibacteria bacterium | reverse complement strand
TATACCTTTTTTCAAAGAGTGGAATTCGTACAACTAGTTCATCATTTTCTCTTGTAGTTTTCATTATCATCTTGAGAATCTCCGAAGAATATCTTTCTTAAGAAATCAATCTGTGTATCTTCACAATAATGTATCTCTGTTATAGAGTAGTTCATCTTACATTTTTCACATTTTCTAATTTTCCAATCACTCATTTTATTTTTTATGCCTAAATCCACATGAAGAACAGATTTCGTAATCGTTAAACTTATGCTTACAATCTAAGTAAGATTCCTTTCCAGTAGCTTTTCGAAGCTCGTCGTTGAAATCTTGCGAAGTTAGTTCGCGTGCTTTCACTATCCAGTCTTCAAAGTTCTCTTTACTGATAACACCAATCATATTATAGAGTTTTGAAACTGGAATGTCTTGTATATCCTCCAGCTTAAGACCAAGTTCTTTTACGAATTTAAGGTAGATTTTATCTAACTGATAAACCTTACTTGCTTTATAAAACAGCTCATGTTGAGATAGATACGCACTCCAAGGAGCTTCGTCATCTCCAAGTATAACCTTATAATATCCCTTGCTGTGCATATCATGTATAGCTTCAGCATTTTTAAGAAGAAGTGCTCTTCGAATAGTTTCACGCTCTTCTATCTGCTTATGTATCTTCCACGCCTCCTCTCCTTTATTTTCCAACATGTTTGTTATAGAGATTAACGATAGTGCTCCTATCACGTTTAAGTTTTGACGCAACTTGTGATATCGAATTATTAAATCTTTTCATTAAAGCTTCAGTGAGGTAGGCTTTACGTTGTACTGAAAGGTAGTCTCTTTTTCGGTTTTTAGATTCTTTTTCTATTTCTTTTTCAATTTGATGGTAGTCCATCCAGCGCAACATTATCTTATACTGTCTAGCAAGACAATATGAACATTTATTGTAATAAAGACGGTTATGTATTGAACATCTTTTTCTAAACTTTGTTAACTTAATCTGTCTAACTCGTTCACTCGTAATACCAAACTTTTCTCCAGTTTCAGTTAATGTATGATTCTTAGAATATTCAATTATCTCTTTAGAACGGGATATCATCAGCGTTAATGTCGTTTACTTTCTTATCGATATTTACTTTTTGGATTGTTGTTCCAATCTTTCCAGCAAATCTATTTTTCATAATCTTTTCGATTTGTCCAATCGATTCCTGATAGTAATTTTTCTGTTCACCTCCTACATCGTAATATAAAACTATAGGTTCATTGTTCTTAATCTTTATCACCTTTTTACTTTCTAAGAACTTATTTCTATTTTCAACTGACAGAAATCCTTCTGAGTCTAGAAAAGGAACAATCTCACTTTCGTCTATTTGCATTTCGTTTCTTCAGCTTATTGATAATCGTTCCTGCTTTGTTATATTTCAAAGGAAGTGTTTCAAGTTCTTTCAGTATTTCTAATGCATCACCAAATGTAATATTCTTAACTTGTTTTAGCCAAAACTGATACGGATAATCTTTTGTAGGTCCTCCTGTAAATTGAAGGAACAGATTAACTATAGCGGCTTTTTCATTTGGGGGTGGTTTCGTAATATCTACCATGTTTGGTATTATATTACCTTTTAGTAATAAAATCAACAGTAGTTATCCACATATTATCTTCTATTCTCATCTTCTATAGTAAGATTTAAAGTTACCTTTCTTTTTACTTTACAACTATCTAGATGCCACATTAGTCCTAACTTGTGTACCGCAAAATGGCATCTCTTACAAAGGAGTCTTAAATCTGTATGTTTTTCGTTAAAAAGTACTGATTTTCCTTTTCGTTTATATCGTTTATGATGTACATGTAACTCACAGTCTTTAGAACGACATAAATAACATCTATAATGTGTTTTACTTTTAAAAATCCTTGTTCTTTCTCTCCAATAATCTGTTTTTAAGTATTCTCTATAATTCATAAGTCCTCTAATCTGGAGTACACACCTCCAGAGTTTTTTCTGTATGTCTTAGAATAATTACCCTCATTACGTGTGTTCACTTCCAGTATAGAGTGATTTTAACACTACTCAGATGCTTCTTGATAGAAGTTCGTCCCTTTTCGTGGCTCAACACACTAATTTATGTAACTGTAATGAGCACATATCCAGAGTGACCACTCTTGGTCACCTAGTATCTGGGCTCATTACGAATTTCCGTTTGATTGTTTTTCTATAGGAGTGGAAAGTTCCTCACTATATATTCTAAGTTGTAAACGTAAAAAGCACCAGATAAATCTAGTGCTTAATTACGTCCTGCTTATACGGAAAGCTAAATACAAAGTTTATATTCAGGTTTCCAGACCGTATAAGCATATTTACATAATATAGTAAACAAGCCTATAGGTCAAGTGTGAATAGTGTGGATAACTAATACAGACAGCTAACAATGGGTGTTGATGAAGCCATTGAGAAGTAATAACACTTCATTCCGAGACCATGAATTAGATGAATCTGCACATTAGAACTGTTGATATCTACTTCTCCAATATAAACAGATTCTAATTCTACTTGAGGTATCTGTACTTCAGCATTAGCGCTAGAATATCCAGCTACTTGTGCGTGTGTAATAGATACTAAAGCTACAATTGTAACAATGACAACAATACTTGCAAGTATAAAGTTTTTCATGTTAGAACGGAATATCATTAGGATTAATCTCTTCAGACGGATATTCTATCGAAGGTTCTGCTGACTGTATTTCTCCACGAGCAATCTTATCAGCCTGTTCTTTGTTAGCATCTACCCTCCAGTTTCTTTTGTTTTCCGCTATTTGTTCTGGAGACAGCCAAATACCTTCTTCTTGATGCTTCTGAATCTGGTATTCCTTTTTCTTTTCAACAGACTGTTCTGGAGTAAGATTCATCATTGCTTCAGACAACTTTTCCAATATATCTGGAGCTACCTCTTCACGACGAGGTGATGGAATAACTTTGTACATATCGTTCGGAGAGTTCGAGTCCTTGTCATATCTAACTGTTATGTCATACTGTATAGGGAACCTGTCAAACGAATAATCTATATTCGATTGTAGCTCTCCAATTTGTTTAATAACGGAGAACGGAAGGTCTGCGAGCTGAATTGACCTAGTGGAATCTTTTATATCTACGACATAACAAGTGTATTTGATTGAAGGCTTCTTCGGTAGACCTTTATCATCTTTCGGAGCTTTGTCTGCGTGAAAAGGACAACCTTTATCCATGCCGTAACACGTTGAAGCTTTTACACCCTTTCCAAAGAAGTGTGTAGCAATTATCGAACCTTCTGTAAGAATTCTAATGCGATTATCACCATTTTCGAACTTGAAGTAGTTGGTCTGATTCGTACCGGAGTACTCTTTTTGACCTTGATTAAGTTGTTCGTTTATATTCATGATTTTTTGTTTAATCTCTGTACATAATTTATCCAACCCTTAACATTTAATGCGTTAAGGAATGCCTTACTATCGACCTCATAAGTGGTTGGCACAATATGGACTTCGATATCATTTGCTACCTTTTCATACGTAAATGTCGCCTCATTCCATTCATCCTTTTCAAGAGTCTTTGGAAGTCTTACAATAACTCTTTTATCGAACTTAATTCCGTACGGTTCGAAGCAAGCCGCATATCCTCCTGTCTGTAAATAATAATCTTCTGATATGTGTGAAGCAAACTTGAAATCAACCAAAGACAGTTCATTATTTTTCGACATATAGATTCCATCAAGTTGTCCTGCATACCCAATATCAGGACGAGTAACTAATTTTTCAGAGGCAATCCAATACGCTACTTCACCTAATTCCCATTCAGAGAATTGTGTAATCGGTCTTTTGAGTTCTGTATCCGGAATTACTGGTAGGTCTTTACCGGTTATTCTCGCTTGTACAAAGAGTTCTAGCCATTCATGACCAGTTTTACCATCCAACATGGCTTTCTTTGATTTACGCGCATGTGCGCCTTTAGCTTCCTTCAATAACTTAAGATATTCAGAAAAATCCATCTGTTTGATTTTCTCGAATATCTCTTCAGCTAGAGCTGTGTCATCTTTGTAGTCACTATATCCTAAGAACTTCACTGCTTCTTTTGCTCCCCAAGCTGAGAGCCAAT
>CAZUGR010000051.1:0-4098 GCA_964620145.1 uncultured Candidatus Saccharibacteria bacterium | reverse complement strand
TCCTGTGGGCCTGTGCTGCGCTTGCGTGGGCGGTCTACACCATCGCGAGCATCGCTGGAAGTCAACCACTGCCCCAGGTGTTCTCGATCCTCGCGGGCTTCGCAGCCTCAATCCTCTGTCTCGATAGGATGCTGGACTAAGCCGCAGTAGCCTGCCCGAGGGCGACCAGTTCGCGGTGCTTCTTGCAGGTGCCCGACTGGTCCGCCCTCCGACCGCAGCGGATGTGGTTGCCAGCAATCATCACGCCAGCGCAGAGCTTGACTTCCAGCGGGGCTTTCTCAGACGGGGCATCACGCTCCGCTACCCACAGGGC
Organism: uncultured Candidatus Saccharibacteria bacterium; assembly: GCA_964620145.1. Classification (GTDB taxonomy): domain Bacteria; phylum Patescibacteriota; class Minisyncoccia; order Phycocordibacterales; family UBA1006; genus CALMMZ01. The sequence goes on along the minus strand of CAZUGR010000051.1, from coordinate 3,785 downwards.
CACGAGCCTCTCGACACAGGGAAGACATTTCATCCAGGGTGCGGGGACTTCCTCCCACTGGCATTCGGGGCAAGTGTGCATTGCACGAGTTTAGTCTAAGTGGCAGAATTGCGGAAGAAGGGAAGGACAAACTGGCCGCGTACTACAACGAAATCGATCCGTTTTCCGCCCAGTGGCTCCGCGAACTCATCAAAGCCGGTCTCATCGCCCCTGGCGATGTAGACGAAAGGGATATTCGAGATGTCACTCCAGATGAGGTTCGAGGATATACCCAGTGCCACTTCTTCGCCGGGATTGGTGTCTGGTCCTACGCCCTCCGCCGAGCGGGATGGCCCGACGAGGAGCCAGCCTGGACAGGCTCCTGCCCGTGCCAGCCTTTCTCCACGGCAGGCAAAAGAAGCGGGACTTCTGACGAGCGGCACCTATGGCCGTCGTTCTTCCATCTCATCGAGAACTGCCAACCTCCGGTTGTTTTTGGAGAGCAGGTTGCGTCAAAGGACGGCCTTGCTTGGCTCGACCTTGTACAAGATGACATGGAAGGAACGGGTTACTCCGTCTGGCCGTTTGATCTCTGCGCTGCGGGCTTCGGTGCCCCGCACATCCGCCAAAGACTGTACTTCGTGGCCGACACCGCAGGTGTTCGACGCCTCCAGCGAAGGAACCCCGAGACCATTGAGGTACAAGGGGAACGCCCCCAGCGAGCAAGGGAATACGCGGAACCCGAATTCTCCGGGGAGTTACAGGGGCGACCTGAAGGACTATGCCGGTTTGGTGTCGCCCAGGGCGACACCAACGACGAGGGACCACAAGGACGGCGGCTTTCAGCCGAACGTGCCAGAAAACTCTTTACTGGGCAGGCAGGTGTGGCAGGCTTCTGGGCAGACGCCGACTGGCTCTGGTGTCGCGACCAAAAGTACCGCCCGGTTGAACCCGGCACATTCCCGTTGGCTGATGAGTCTCCCGCCCCAGTGGGACGACTGCGCGGTTATGGCAATGCGCTCGTTGCCGAGCAGGCGACGGAGTTCATTGCAGCCTACAGATCCAGTCTGGGTCATCTCGGTGAGTTAGACTGGACTCATGCCCAAGTTCGATGTGATTGATGCGAAGGATGCGCCGCTCCTGCCGGGGATGACGCTCAAGCAGATGGCGGACGGCACCTACCGGGTGTTCATGCCAGGGGAGCCGGAAGTCAGGGAGTGGGTGGGTGGCCGCTAGGAAGGACCCACTCGAAGCCAACTACGGCGAGCAGGCAGAAGAGACCCAGACCGAAATGTCTCCCCTTCTGCCCAGGCAGCGGGAGGCATACAAGATCCTCCTCAATGCCGCCCCAGAGAGTTACACGCTTCTCGGGTTCGGGGGTGCAGCCGGAGGTTCCAAAACGTTTTACAATGCAAGAGTTTGCATTGAGTTGTGTTTGGCCTACCCCGGCACCCGTATTCTCATGGCTCGTCAGACGCTTGTTTCGCTCAAGACGACAACGCAAGAAGAGTTCTACCGCCAACTTCCGCCATCACTGATCTACAAGCGGAACGACTCGGAGAACTGGGTCAAGATACGAGCGTCCCACTGGCCCAAGGGACTGTACTCAATCGTCTACTTCCGCGGCATTGAGGACTACCAGCAGAAGGGTTCGGAGGCGTATCAGGCAATCATCATCGATGAGGCCAGTGAGACGAAGCGGGAGGCCGCTGAGTACCTCCTAACCCGTCTCCGCTGGCGACTCCCAAAGATTGTTCAGCAGCGACTCGAAATCCAGTGCCGCCATATCTGGGACGACGGCGAGAACTTCCACCCGTGCGGGAAGATGTGCCCGGACAAGGTATGCCCCGAGCACGGAACTGAATGGGTTGGCAACGGTGTTCGCTACTTCTTCATCGCCACCTCGAACCCGTGGCCGGGATGGTTCAGCGACTGGTTCTACTCCGGGGAAAAATCTAGCGCCCTCGCTGGTATCCCCAATGCGAAGATCCATTTCGTTCAGTCGCTTCCAACGGACAACCCGTACAACGGCCCCAACTACGTAGATGTGCTTCGCGCCACACTGTCGCCCGACATGGTGAAGCGCATGGTCGAGGGCCGCTTCGATGTCTTCGCCGGTCTGGTGTATGAGGGCTTCGATACCAGCACTCACCGTTGGTACGGACCAATCCCTGAGTACACCCGTGTCATTGGTGGCCTTGACTTTGGGCAGGAATCGAGCACGGCGCACCATACCGCAGGGGTCGTCATGCTTGTCACCCGCAGTGGTCGGCTTCTCCTGGTGGACGAGTTCAAGAAGCGCGGAGCGGATGTGTACGACAAGCAAGCGGGCTGGATGCAGAAAATGCAGGTGAAGTGGGGAGACCCGATCAAGAAGAAAATCGAGTGGCGCGGAGACCGCTCTCAGTCTGTCGGCATCAAGTGGATGAAGCAGAATGGTGGATTCAACATCTCGATTTCCAAGGGTGGCCCAGACTCCGTTGACGCCGGGATCAAGGTGTTCGCTTCGTACCTCAACAAGCGGGCTGATGGCTATCCGGGGTTCTACTACCTGCCGGAAGGCCATGAGCAGGGCGGGTGCCCGGAGTGGGAGAAGGAGATTAAGTCCTACGCCCGCGACCCGGATACGAGCAAAATCCTCAAGGTGAACGACCATTTACAAGACGCGACACGCTACGGTATAGAATCGATACAGGGTCTCAGTGGAGACCCATCGAAACTGTTTCGGAATTCCCTGCCGGAGATGTCAGCCGCCTAGCGCATTCCATTCTTTATGGTACACTTTCGATATGAGCAAATCTATTAAGATGTACTCGGAAGAGACTGGTTACTTCTACCGCCGTTACCCGGAGGCTCGCCTGCGAAACAGCAGAGTGTATTGGGTTCGTACGAAACCTGGGGGCGGGGCGCGGTACCTCCATCAGGATCTATGGGAGAAGCACAACGGCCTCATTCCTGACCGCTTTCATATCCACCACATTGACCACAATCCTCTCAACAACGACATCTCGAACCTAGCCTGTATCGACCCCTCAGAACATCTAAGCCACCATCAGGAAAACCTGTCCACCGAGCGGCTGGCAAGGCGCAAGGAGCACATTGATGCCATCCGTCCCCTCGCCTCGGCGTGGCACCGGAGTGAAGAGGGGCGAGCTTGGCACAGGGAACTGGGGCGGATGTCATGGGACATGAAAGAACCCGTCAAGTGCATCTGCGAGCACTGTGGTGCGGAATACGAAACCCTTTCCCCGCACCAAGGGAAGTTCTGTTCCAACGCCTGCAAGACGAAGGCCCGGTATCACTCGGGGGTGGATAACGTAATAGTTTCCTGTCTTCAGTGCGGGAAGGAGCGAACTATGAACAAGTACCAGAAACGAGACTTCTGCAACAAGTGGTGTCGAAAGAAGTACGAAAACGACGCCGCATAATGAGTACGTGGAGCAACTCTTTCGTTGCCAGTATTGCGGGACCCGCTATCACTGGCAGAAGTCAACCTCCTGGTCGCTCAGGATGACGTTCTGCTCTCAAGAACACGAGCGCCAATTCAACGGATTCGCCATCGAGGACATTTTCGCCCTCGAACGATTCCCTCACAGTTTCCAGATCGAAGAACTGGTAGGAAGGTTGGGTAGATGACGTGTACGAAGAAGAACTGCCAGTGTTCCAACGCATCCATCGCCGCCGCGATGAGCGTTCCGGTGGCGGCAAATTCGGCTGCAACAAACGCGGATTCCGCAGTTACCGTGAAGCCAAGAACCTCCTCCGACGAGGATGGGCAGACACGATGGGGCGAGTAGCGCCCTACC
>CAZUGR010000050.1:0-4109 GCA_964620145.1 uncultured Candidatus Saccharibacteria bacterium | reverse complement strand
ACTGGAACTTGTGGCAATCCTGCAATACGTGAAGCACGCAAACGACGTTCTCCTGCAACTAGTTCATATTCAACAGCAAGCCCTTGTCCGTCAGCTTGCTCAATCTCATGTCGAGTAACTACCAAAGGTTGTAATACTCCGTATTGTCGAATTGAATCTGCAAGATCAACTAATGCTCGTTCGTCGAATTCTTTACGAGGTTGATATGGATTAGGGCGAATCTTATCAGTTTCTACCCAAAAAATTGAGTTATTGAAAATTTGTGTCATATGAATACATTATAGCACTTCATAAAAAAGATTACAAAATTTATTATAAAAAATCTTTCATTGCTTTCTTGCTTCTTGAAAATTTATAAAAATGTGCTATATTAGTTTTTACAACAAGAAGGCAAATCTCACACTCTTTGTGTTTCCATAGAAACCAAAGGATTTACTAGTCTTGTTTGCGTTACTTAAAAAAGTAACACTCTCTTTTGCCCGAGTGGCGTAATGGTAGCCGCGTTCGACTCAAAATCGAATCTCGTAAGGGGTGGAGGTTCAAGTCCTCTCTCGGGCACATATAATAAAACAGCGATTCTTTCGCTGTTTTATTATACGTAAAGAGAAACACGCAATCTGCATTGCGTGTTTGAGGATCTTGAAAACCGGAGCGTTATGTGAGTTTTGAGCGATAGCGAAAAGGCGAACATCGCGAGGTGGGGTCGAGAAAAATTTTCGTCAGAAAATTTATTCGTGACCAAGTCCTCTCTCGGGCACAAAAAAGACTTTCACAATGGAAAGTCTTTTATTTTTTTAAGATCCCAAATAATATGAATGATCTTTATAATTTATTAACGCAATAAACTCATTCAATGGTAACTCTGCCTGCCCTCTATTGAGAATGTCTACAACATAGGAATTTGAGAACGATTTGAAATTTATAAACATACCGCAAGCATGCATACAACAAGTTCGATAAAATCGAACCATAATTTCACCCTCCTTATTTAAAATAATATTTGGTTGTGAAATAATATGTGGCGTAAATCCAAATTCATTTACCATATTATCCCTTTTGACAGAAAAAACATATCCTGTCCTTGATGTAGTTCCTAATAAATAAACAAAATTACCAATGTCAGGCATTTGATTTTGTGCACATTTTGGACAATACATAGTCCTTGTCATTTCTGAAGGAAATGGTGGAATTAATTGAAAATTCCCTTCCATAATAATTTGAGTTTTTTGTTCCGTATTTTTTTCCATATTTATTTTTTCACCTTTATACTCTTTTTAAATTATTTTGTCAATAAAAAAACTAGTGATTACACTAGTTTAAAATCTTTTTTGGTATACCATTTAAAATATAAATCAAATCTAAGTCTATTCATTTTTTCTTGACTCAGAGTAGCTCCCGCACTTTGTGCATGGCCTGTTCCTCCAAATTCTTCTGCAATTTCTTTTGCATATTCACGATCTCCAACATAAGAACGTATTCTTAATCTCCATAAATCTTCTCCTTGTTGTATTGCAAGTATAAAAATATCAATATCAGATCTTTTTTCATAAATACTAATAATTTTACCTGTATCTGTAAATGGTGCCAATAATGCAATATCAACTGCACTCAGGCAAACAACAACAAGACTTATCTTGTGAAACTCGCGATTATAGACAAATTTTTCTTTCTCAATAACTGTTTGAAGAAGTTTAAAATCATTGATTGTAAAACTTTTTTCAAAACATAAAACCATGCGAGTTGTTTTTTTAGTAAAAGTTTTCTGTAGAATTTCAAAAACTCTTGAAGACATACTAAATTTAAAACCCATAGTGTCAGCATAAATTCCCATATAAATATATGATTTGAATTTATCAGAATCAATAAAACCTAATTCTGCAACCATTTCTGCAGTTGATGATCGAGAAGGATCGATAAAAGAAAACTCTGCTCCAGAAATATTATTCCCAGCATGATGATCAATTACTATCTTGGGGATAACAATTTGTGATGAACTAACATCATATAATCTGCTTTCACTTGCAATATCAAGCATGATGAAATAATCATAGTCATTCTGATCAATTTCAGGAATAGAATGATTAGAAATAAAACGCAAATCTGTTGCAAAAATTGCAAAGCTTTCTGGAAAATTATTATTCTCTCCTGCAAGAAGAGTTACCGTTTTCCCTGCTCTCAGCAAAAGTTCTCTCATTGCCAAATTTGAGCAAAGTGAGTCCATATCTGCATTTTTATGCAAACACAATAGGAATCGATCATACTTTTCAATCGTTTTCCAAAATTTTTTTCTTATTTCTTTAATATTCATTTGTATAAGATTTGTATTCTTAATATCATTAATAAATAAAAATGTCAATCGACTACCCTTTTTCACCTTTTTATGTCAGTATGCAATTAATGCAAAAAATAATTGTTGTTTGCGGACCAACTGCAACAGGAAAAACCAGCCTTGCTATACAACTCGCTCAACAATACGGTGGCGAGATTATTTCTGCTGACTCACGACAAGTATACACAGGACTTGATATTGGAAGCGCAAAAGTAACCACCCAAGAAATGCAAAATATTCCCCATCACCTCATTGATATTGCAAATCCTGATGAAATTTTTTCTGTGGCAGATTTTCAAAAACTTGCAAAACAAACAATTTCAGAAATTCACGATCGTGGAGATATTCCTATTATCTGTGGAGGAACGGGTATGTATATTGATGCAACTATTTTTGAAACCGATTTTCCATCCGTTCCACCCAATCCAGAACTCAGGTCAGAACTTGAACAAAAAACTACCCCAGAACTTTTTGAACAGTTACAACAATTGGATCAAGACCGATCAGAAAATATAGATAGTCAAAATAGGTCACGAATCATTCGAGCTTTGGAAATCGCAACAACCTTGGGACAAGTTCCAAAAACAATTCAAAAGAAAAGTAATTACCAAGTACTCTGGATTGGATTAATGTTACCCAAAGAACAATTGCAAGAAAACATTATCAAGCGAATCAATGATCGAATTCCGGCATTATTTGGTGAAATAAAAAACCTCCATGCATCAGGAGTTTCTTTTGAGCGATTGTATAGTTTTGGGTTGGAATATCGATATGGAGCAGAATATGTTCAAGGAAAAATTTCACTTGATGAATTCAAGGAAATCCTTACCAATAAAACTTGGCAATTTGCAAAACGACAAATGACCTGGTTCAAGCGAAATCCAGAAATTCATTGGTGTAATCCAATTTCCGACAAACAAAAAATCCTCCAGCTGGTGAAGGATTTTAAAGGGTAAGAAATTAAATTTTGTAACGCTCCATATCATTTACTTTCAGTTTTGAAAGTACTGGATTTTGAACACTTCCGACATAGGAAATCTCTACATCTTTATCAATTTCCTTTTTAATAAAATCGATAATTCGTGAATCACGAATTTGAGTTGCTCCAAAATTTTCATCAAGAACTGCATAGCGGACACAGTTTTTGTTTACTTCATCATTTTCAACCAAAAGATTGTATTCTTCAAGTGTTGCAAATTTCCGCAACCTTCCACGAAACATGACTCCTTGTAAATCGTTTTTGGAAGTTACTTCATAAATCTTCCACATCAGTAATTTTGTCATAATGTACTAAAATTTTATTAAAAATAACATATCAATAAAATTATATTTTGTCAATTTGCGGGCGATGCAGGAATCGAACCCACACCAAAGGTTTTGGAGACCTTCGTTCTACCACTAAACTAATCGCCCGTTGCGAGAAAAATATTTTCCGAAGAAAGATATTTTTCTCGCAACGGTATTTAACCATAAAAATGCTTTTTTTACAACTTATAAAAAAAATAAGCCTCGAGGCTTATTTTTTTGTTTCAACATAATCTTCTCGTTGTCGAGTAAATGGATTATATTTTTTGAATTTAAGTTTCACATTAGCAAGCTTTTTTCGGTTTTTCCGAGTAAAGTATGTGTGTCCAGTTGCTTTGTGAACCAATTTAATAAGGTTTTCTTGTGATGCCATAATGCTACTATATTACACGATTTTAATAATTTTGCAAGATATGCAATGTGCGCCGGGTTGGATTTGAACCAACGAAGCCCGGAGGCGACAGATTTACAGTCT
>CAZUGR010000049.1:0-4126 GCA_964620145.1 uncultured Candidatus Saccharibacteria bacterium | reverse complement strand
ACCTCTTTGCTAAAGAGGCAGGGTGTTAAAGCCCTCGCGAGTTCGAATCTCGCCGTCTCCGCACGAAACATACAAATATTGTTTTGTTGAATAAGGAGGATTGGATGAGTGGTTTAAATCAACAGTTTACTAAACTGTCGGACTTTAATCGGTCCCGTGGGTTCGAATCCCACATCCTCCGCAGAAACATATACGTATTAATGCGCAAGCGTAAACGCAAAAACAGTTTTTGCATGAGGTAATAAAAGTGTTCGTATTTCATTTACTGTTCCACCAGTAGTGGTTACATCATCAATAATTATTACGAGCGAATCAGCGAGACATTTCATGTCTCGCTGATTTTGTATGGTGAATGCATTTTTAATGTTCTGCATTCTTTCTTGTCTATCATGAATTAGTGCTTGTTTATCGGTTTTTTTAGATTTTACAATGAGATTATTTTCAATAGAAATAGATATCTGTAATGAATTCATTTTCTGAGTAATACACTGACGGTATGCTTGTGCAATTATATCTGCTTGATTATATCCACGATCAATAAATCGTGATGTGTGCAAGGGAACAGGAATGATAATGATGTGTGTGCAATCAAAAACGCGTACTAGTCCAGTTGTCCAGTTTTCAATCATAAATTGTTTTTGATGTAAAAGTTCGTTTACCATATCTTGATCTGGAAAATTTTTTAAATGTTTGATCAAGGTTGCTACTTGGTCGGCTCTATAACGATAGAGTGAAAAAAAGCCATGGTTTGCGCATTTCGCGAGTTAGTTCAAGCTTCTTTTTACAAGAATCACAAATATTGATTACGGTATTTTCTGTGCCACAAATAATACAGATAGGAGGAAAAAGAAAAGAAAATAATTGTGTTAATAAATTCGCCAGCATGTTTCTATGATAGAAAAAATATCTAAAGAAAATATCAATTTTGCACAGAATTCTTTCACCCTTGGTTGTTTTTGTGGTATACTTTTCATATGTTTGATGCTATTAAAAAAATATTTCAAGGAAGTTCAACTGCTGCAGGTGGAAGTGTTTGCGGTATTGATATTGGATCTGGATCAATTAAAATTGTCCAACTAAAAGAAGAAAAAGGTCGTATTGTTTTGGAAACATATGGGGCTATTTCGCTTGCGCCGTTTGCTAATGATGCAATTGGTAAACCTGCAAAATTGTCTGAAGCAGATACTGTGAAAGCAATTACACAGGTATTAAAAGAATCGAGAGTCACAGCAAAAAACTTTGTTGTTTCATTACAATCAAATGCAATTTTGGTATTCGTAGTTACATTGCCACGTGCTAGCCAGAATCAGCTAGATACTGTTATACCAAATGAGGCGCGAAAATATATTCCTGTTCCACTGACCGAGATTTCTTTGGACTGGTTTATCATTCCCGACAAAGAAACATATGAACAAGAAGCAGCTGCTCCGTCTCCAACAATTGAAGTATTAATCGTAGCAGTACGAAATGAAACACTTCAGAATTATCAAAATACATTGACCCAAGCCGCAATCACCAGTCCCGCTTTTGAAATTGAAAGTTTTGCAACAATGCGTTCAGTATTACGTCGTGAAATTGCGCCGGTGTTAATTGTTGATGTCGGTACTGGATTTACCAGTATGATGATTGTTGAATATGGAATCATTCGAATTTTCCATGTTACCAATCGAGGATCTTCATTTGTTACTGATTCAATAATGCGCAGCCTATCTACTACTTTTGAAAAGGCAGAAGAAATGAAACACAATGGAGCAAAATTTCCAGAAATACATTCCGTACTAAATGATTCGCATGAATATTTGGTTTCCGAAATCAAACGTGTTCTTTTGGAATATGAACGCAGTCAAAATCGGGTAGTATCAAAAATTATTTTAACAGGAGGTGGTTCAACTGTGTTTGGGTTTCGTGAACTCGTTGCACAAAAAACAGGACTTGAAACAAGTATGGCAGATCCATTTTCAAAAGTTGATGCTCCTGAATTTATGCGACCATTATTAATAACATCTGGACCAGATTTTTCAGTTGCAACAGGGCTTGCACTGAAAAATATGTTGTCTTTTTAATTGACTTACCGTATACTTATATCATTATATGGAAACTGAATTCCGAACAACCTTTATTCCAAAAAAACCGATTGTTCCACAATCTACACAAACACAGATCCCTGTTTCAAAACCAGTAGGAATATTTTTTGTGATTGCGGTAATTATTTTTGTGATGAGTTTAATAATTGCAGGTTCTGCATATGGATATAAAGCATACCTACAAAAAGATGTAGCAGATTTGAGTAATCAGTTAACTATTGTTCAAAGAAACTTGGACCCAAATACGATAAAAGAATTCACTGTTATGGATAAACGTTTACGTAATTCAGAAACATTATTGAATCAACATATAGTTACATCACCACTTTTTTCAGTATTAGGAGCAACAACACTTCCTACTGTTCGGTATACAAAAATGGATATGTCTTTTAATGAGGCGGGTGACTTAGCGGTAACTATGTCAGGTGAATCTGATGGGTACCGATCTATTGCATTACAATCACAAGCACTTGCTCAAAATGCTACTTTAAACGATACAATTTTTTCAAATTTTACCGTAACTCCAAAAGGGCGCGTATCGTTTGATGTTGCGTTTGTAATTCCAAAAACTGATTTAGTGTTTACAAAAAATTTGGATAAAAATCCGGCTCCGATTAATCAGGTATCCAACGAAGAAGTTTTGGATTCTCAATCGGATACAGTAGCTGAAGCGACTGATGCTGCTATTGAAACTCCCTCGGTCGCAGAGCAGTCAGACAGCACAAGTGCCCGTTAATTTCTTTCTTTACTAACTACTATTATGAGAACAATATTTTCCATTATTATGTTGCTTGCATCAGTTGCTGGGTTCATCGTATATACGATTCCTACGTATGCTGACATAAAAACAATCGGTCAACAAAAGACCGAGTATTTGGATTTGTTACAAAGCGCACGAACGCTTGCTGAAAAACGTGACCACTTGTTACAAATTTATAAAGGAATTAGCCCTGATGATATTGCTCGTCTTGAAAAAATGCTTCCAACGAATCCAGATAATGTAAAATTAATTTTGGAAATTGATGCGCTTGCAAAAAATCAATCACTCGCACTACAAAATGTAAAAATAAAAGAAAGTGATAATACTAATGCAAAAAATAAAACTGCAAAGAATCCAGATATTGGAACATTAACACTTGAATTTACTACGGTTGGTCCCTATGCCGGTTATGTTAATTTTATTTCTATTCTTGAAAAGAATTTGCGTGTTATGAATATTAAAAAAATATCATTCCTTGCTCCAGAGGATAAGTCAAATTATCAGTACCAAACGACAGTCGAAACTTATTGGGTGAAATAATCAAATCAAACATAACTATGAAAAATCGTAAATTATTGATTGGAATTGTTGCAGTTTTGGTTATTGTTTTAGGTGCTTATTTGTACTTTTCAGGTAACTCACAAACTAAAGCGCCAGTTACCAATACACTTGCTTCGTCAAATACAGGAGCAAACCCTGTTGCACTAGGAGGCACCACTACAGCATCTTCTTTTGCTGGAAGTGATATTGCTTCGATGTTAAAAAACATTTCACAAATTAAATTAAATACGAGCGTCTTACAAAATCCAGCATTTTTGACTTTAGTTGATACAACGCTTGCACTCCCACAAACAACTGTTTCAGGTCGTATTAATCCTTTTGGACGATCAGGTGTTTTGGATTCTGCTGCCCCTGTTTCCAGCTCTCAAATAAACGGAACAGTAACAGAAACATCAACAACAACCCCTACTACACCAGTAACAACAACACCGGCAGTACCGAAAAAGCCATAATAAAAAACAGAGCACTATGCTCGGTTTTTTTATTATGATATAATTTATGCATATGGGATTTCTTGAAAAACTTGTCGAGAAGCAAATTATTAATCGGTACCAACTGAATGATATTTTGGAAAAATCAAAAGACATGAATGGTGATATTGATCGTGTTTTGGAGCTATACAAAGTTCCAAGCGATGCTGTCCGTTCTGCAAAGGCTTCATTTTTTGGTGTTCCTGAAATTTCAGTACCCCAAGTAATTCAAAGTGAATTGCTTTCTATTA
>CAZUGR010000048.1:0-4225 GCA_964620145.1 uncultured Candidatus Saccharibacteria bacterium | reverse complement strand
CCATTCCTTTCTTCCTTCTCCTATTCCTTCTAGTAGTATCTACTTTTGCTGTTTCTATTCTGGCAAGGTGGTTGGTTGAGATGGCGCAGTAATATCGTGATCTGGATTATCCCATACCTCCGCGTTAAAATACTGATACAAGTATAGACAATTCCCTAGCATTACTCCCATGAATGCCGGTGCGCTCATCTCGCGCCCCCTCCGAATATCAAATTAGCGTCTTGAATTGGCATTGATTATTAACGTATATTAGGAAAGACTGCGCCCCATTTGTCGGATTTTTAGGATGCTTTACGCGACTTTTAGGCTCCCTATTTCACGTTAGGTGCCTGCGGCAAATTGCACGGATCGCTGCATACCTTGTCGAGCAAATCAATCACCAGCCTCGCGTGCTGTTCGTAATCGTCACCGATGCTGAACTCGATCCGCTGCTTCCCAAATTCAACCCCGATCATCCGGTGACCGTTGCTGTTTCTGGTGCGCCACGCGCTCACCTTGACGGCATCACCGTTCTCGTCTGTCACTTCTGCTTCTTCGCTGATCGTGCGGTACAAAAAGTCTTTCATGTCTTTCTCCGTAAAAGTCGGTTCTGGCAATACGGCACCTAACCCATCATTCCACCGGACCGCTGCGCGGCCGGTGAATTCCGGCGTTGGCAGGCAAAAGCATGTCGCCCTGCACCGCCGTATCGCCAGCGCCGACTTTCGCGTCCTCGAACAGCCGGGGCTGTGCGTAGGCTTGCTCTATTCGGCTATGGCATGTCCGGCCATCTGAAATTGCGCTTGCTCTCATTTTCGGCCCCGTCGAGTATTTGCAGGTTCGATTCAACATGCAGGCCGCAAACGATCTTGCTTTGCAGTGGCACGATATGGTCGACGTGCTTTCGGATTCCGGTTTCTTCCTGCTGGCGCATTGCTTCGGCGTAAATCTTTGTGATTGCGTCTTGATCTGCCCATGCTGGCGTTGCGCGAAGTAATGCGGCCTTCCTCCTTGCATTAACGGCGTTGCGCTTCGGCCTGTTGGCCTTCTGCCATTCAGCAAACTGCGCGGCCCTGCGTTCCTTTGTCTTGTCCTTGTGGCGCTTCTGAATGGCCTTAGCTGCTTCAGGATTGGCCTTTGCCCACTCGACAGCGCGCAACTTGTTCCGTTCTTTGTTCTGCTCATACCAAGCCGCGTTTGCCTCTCTGTGGCATTCCTTGCACCAATTGACGTAGCCATCTGCGTATCGCTCATTCTTGCTGAAACTCGATAGCGGTTTGGCTTGCTGGCACTTCTTGCACGTTTTCATCTTGCCCGAATAGCGTATTTTGACGATACGCATTATATATTCTTTCGCAGGCTATATCAAAGTATTTGCGCTCACGCTCGATGCCGACGAACTGCAAACCCATCCGGGCGCAGGCAACGCCAGTTGTCCCGCTGCCCATGAATGGGTCAAGAATCGTACCCTTCGCTTTCACCGTTGTGAGCGTCCATTCCATCAGCCGCAGCGGTTTCTCCGAAGGGTGGCCGTTCTCAACCTTTCCCACCGGGTGGCTTATGCGCTTCGTGTTTGCGTCTAGGCTTGTCCACGCAATCTCGCAGTCCGCCATCGTTGGCACCGCGTTTTGTTTATCCCAAACCAACCAACACCGGGTGGGTGGCAAGCCGTAATAGTTGCCTCCCCAAAAAACAGCCATGTTCGCCGCATCGACAAGCTGCAAAAGAAAACCAACATCAGGGGCCGCGTTATCCCAAACGACCATTTCCTTAAACTCAGGCTTTGCGCCCCATGTTCCGCCCTGCATCTTCTTGCCTAGACCGTAGGGCGGGTCGGTTATCACCGCGTCAAACCGTGGCAGCGTCGGCAAAATCTCCCGGCAGTCGCCGTGCCACAGTTCGCAATTCCCGATTGTCACTTTCTCAGCCATCATCACTCCGTAGTTACGTTTTGCCTGCCAACCCGTCGCTCAAGCGGGACGCGCCGCGATAAGGCCGCGTCGCGCCCCTTAGCTATGCGTTAGAACCCATGTCGGTACACGATCCCGCCACGGTATCCGCGCTTGTAATGCACGGCTCCGACAGCGAATCCAACCGGGAACTTGAGGCTGCTCCCAGGCCCGACATGCACTATTTCGGCTATGCCGCCCCATTCGTAGGTGTCCTGCAGCATCGTGCTTGAGTTGAATGCCTTGTTGATCGGTATCAAATACACGATGTTGTCGGCCACCACGAACGAGTGGCGCAGCCACTCCGAATAAACCGAATAGGGCGGGTTGCCCACGATCCAATCAACCCGCTCCGTCCAGTCAAAAAAATCCTTCCCTTCCTGCAGTTCGCAATACGCCGCGCCTGGCATCTGGCGAAGGAAAACCCCGTCGCCTTTGCATGGGTCAAGCACCTTCCCAGATGGCTGGAAGTGCCTCACCATTGCAAGCGCCACATGCTCAGGGGTAAACACCACGTCCTTGTGGGCGTGGCTAAATTCCCCTGTTGGCTCAAACTGCAGGCTCGCTTGCATCTGTGTTCTAACTTTCGCTTCGAGAGGGACGCTCCGCCGATAAGGCCGGCTCCGCGCCCCTCAAGCTAGCGTTAGGCCGCAATGTATTTGCGAACTCTGAACTTGGCATGTGGATTATTCCGCTCCCATTCGTGTTCTTTCTCCCACCTAGCAGCCGCTCTTGTCAAATACGCTGCCGCACAGGGAAGCCATATCCCATTGCTCTCATCCAAAATCTCGATCACCCAAATCATACTTCCTCCAAAAGTCAGTCTGTGCGGGACGGCGGTCAGCCTAACCCGCCGGTGCAGGGGAGCCGGTCAAGCTACGCTTGCCCGTCCCCCTGACCTTGCACGTTCGGCGTCAGTTGATCTGTCCTTGATATTTGCCGCGCTATAGACAGTGGTATGCATCCTGTATCTTCCCAATCAACAACGCCAAGACCGACTTCATCTGTTTTCGGATTCCACCACGCAACAGGAATATTTCTTGTTCGGAGTAATAGTTGCGTTCCGAATTCAATTAGAACCTGCTCTAAACCTTTGGTCAGGTTTGGGAAAAGCTCTCTTGCTAGATCAAGAATGATTTCCGAATTGTTATCGCTCATAAAGTCAGTCTCCCGAAGACGGCTCAGGTGCCGCCGAACCCGGCGTTCGAGAGGGACGCTCCGCAAGCGATGCTTGCTCCGCGCCCCTCAACTCCACGTTCGGCGTCACGCTATGCCCGCATCGCTCACACTTGAGGCAGTCAATCAGCCTCCCCGGCCCACCAGGAGACATAGTTACCGCCTCGCCTCCGGGGAAGTCCGCGAACCCGCGAAATGTTTGCATCGTCGCCTTCCCTGGTCGCATCGGACCGTAACATCTAGGGCATACTTCGGACAGTGTTTCCCTAATGTGCGCTGCGAGAGTGCCCGGAGAACCGCACAACGGCAGCGCGTTAAATTCCGGATGTTCAAGCCAAACCAGTGTTTGCCTCAGCAAATGCGCCAACTTCTCAACCGTAAGTTCGTTCATTGCCCGATGTACCAGTTAAGAGACGGGAGCGTTCTAGTCGCCCACCGCATCAGTTTCTCAGCGTGTCCTCTGCTCACCACCGCCAAGCACCAGCACGCCAGCAGAATTGCCAACTCAACGACAGCCCCAAACGGCAACAACAGTAGTCTGCATCTCCACATAGCCAGTCCTCCGAGGACGCCGAACCCATTGGTCGAGCGGAGGTCGCGCAAGCGCGCCCCCGCTCACCGCTGTCGTTCGGCCCCTCGGGGCTTACCGTCAGGCCCGAACACCGTAGCGCCGGCCAGCTTCTCGGCCAGTAGACGCCCGAACAGGGACTTCGGCCCCTCTTTGTCGTTCGCCTTCGCGATGGCCTCCACTGCCGAGGCGAACACCGCCGACCCGCTGCCGCTTGCGAGTAGCGGGTCAAGCAGCCGCACGTCTTCAAACTTCGCGACCTTTACGGGGATCAGACCCGCGTCACGAAGCGCCTTCAGGTCTTCCGCGTTCAGCTTAGCCGTGTCGCGGTACAAGAATACTTGTGCCATCTCATGTTCTCCTGCGTCGGGGCTTAACCCCGCGTTGAACCCGGACGCTTGCAAGCAAGCGCCGGTTAACTTAGTCGTTGGGCGGCATCCGCACTAAATCACCCGCCAAGCCCCGCAAGCATCAATTCGCATGAACGGGATGTCCGAGTCCATGCTATCAAACCCGCCAGCAGGAGCGGGCTTCTTGTCTTGTTCTTTTGGCT
>CAZUGR010000047.1:0-4269 GCA_964620145.1 uncultured Candidatus Saccharibacteria bacterium | reverse complement strand
AGATGTTGCCCTTGACCCACCCAACCCATTCGCGGGCAACGCTAAGGAACTCCCTTTTTTCTTTACGAAATAGAAATATTTTGGTAATATTATATTGTGGTTATTTTGTAAAAGCATATAATTATCATACCACAATTTAATATTACTATTTTAATATGGTAGAGTCAAGCAAAATCAAACGAATAAGAGAGAAAATGGGGTTATCGCAAGAAAAACTAGCCCGTCTTGCTGATGTTTCCAATAATACGATAATCAATATTGAGGCTGGTAAACAACAAAACCCAACTATTGATACAATTAAAAAAATTGCAAAGGCATTAAATGTGCCAATCGAGGATTTAATAAAATAAAACTATGGAAACAAATTTACTTATCGCAATATCAAATTTAGTTAAAAACCCAATTACAAATTTGGTTTCTCACTACCGTGCCGCAAATCGTGCTAATAGCATGGGCGACGCTTTAGAATTTTATATCAAAGATTTATTCTGCAATTCCCTAAACGAAAATAATCTTGAGAAGAAAAATGAAATTTACAGCAAATATTTTTCCTATATTGGAAATCAAAATAATCCACCAGATATTATTATCAAACAAGGTGATGCAATAGAAGTTAAGAAAATTGAAAGTTTACGATCGGGAATTGCGCTTAATAGCTCTTACCCCAAAGACAAACTATTTTCTGATAGCCCGATGATAACCACCGCTTGCAGAAATTGCGAGGATTGGCGAGAAAAAGATTTGGTTTATGTTGTTGGGGTTTCAAAAGATGACAAACTAAAAGCCTTGTGGCTTGTTTATGGTAATTGTTATTCCGCAAATAAAGAAGTTTATGAAAGGATAAGAGATAAAATTTCAAAAGGTGTTAATGAATTACAAGATGTTGAATTTTCGGAAACAAACGAACTCGGCAGGGTGAATCGCGTTGATCCTCTTGGAATAACTTATTTGCGTATTCGTGGAATGTGGGGAATCGAAAACCCTATAAAAGTTTTTGATTATGTTGTTCCAACAGAACAAAATTCTGAATTTTTTGTTAATGCAATTTTGCTGAAAGAAAAATATTTGTCTTTTCCTGAAAAAGACAGAAAACATCTTGAAAGTTTAGTTAGTGATAATTTTTTAATCAAAGATATAAAAATAAAATCGCCAAATAATCCAGCAAAATTGCTTGAGGCGAAATTATTGAGTTTTAGAAAATAATATGAAATTAGCTTCTTTATTTACAGGTGCGGGAGGGTTAGATTTAGGCTTTAAAAGGGCTGGTTTTCATATTGTTTGGGCAAATGAATATGATCCAACAATTTGGGAAACATTTGAATATAATTTTCCAAAAACAAAACTAGACAAAAGAAGTATTGTTGATGTTCCTGCTTCTGAAATTCCCGATGTTGATGGAATAATCGGAGGTCCTCCTTGTCAAAGTTGGAGTGAGGCTGGTGCTGGTCGTGGAATAAACGACAAACGCGGACAGTTATTTTATGATTATATTCGTTTATTGAAAGAAAAACAGCCAAAGTTTTTTCTTGCGGAAAATGTGTCTGGAATTTTACACCCAAAACATAAAGAGGCATTTTCAAACATAATCAAAGAATTTGAAAATGCTGGATATGTAATTTCCTGCAAACTTCTAAACGCAAATGATTATGATGTTCCTGAGGATAGACTTCGCGTTATCATTGTCGGCTATCATAAAAGAATAAAAAAGAAATTTGAATTTCCTGAACCGCAAAAATATAAACCAGTTTTGAAAGACGCTATTTTTGATTTGCGCTTAGCAAAGCCAGCCAAAGATAAGAACAAGACAAACGGCGACGAGTTGAAAATTCCAAACCATGAATATATGAATGGCGGTTTTTCAACGATTTATATGTCGCGAAATCGTGTCCGTTCTTGGGATGAGCCTTCTTTTACGATTCAGGCTGGTGGTCGCCACGCACCAATTCACCCACAAGCACCAAAAATGAAATTTATTGAGCAAAACAAAAGAATTTTTGTTCCCGGAAAAGAGCATTTATATCGCCGTTTGTCTGTTCGTGAATGCGCAAGAATACAAACATTTCCCGATGATTTTATTTTCAAATATCGTGATATTGCTGACGGATATAAAATGATCGGAAATGCTGTTGCGGTAAATTTTGCTCATCATCTAGCAAAAAAAATAATGGATGACTTAAAATAATATGAAGTTAAAGAAATTCAAAATTACAAATTTCAAATCAATCACGGATAGCGGTGATTGTTATTTGACGGATACTATTACAATTCTTGCTGGAAAAAATGAATCAGGAAAAACTTCCATTCTTGAAGCACTGGAAGATTTTGATACTGATAAAAAAATAAGAGAATCTGCAAAACCAATAAAATCTCCTGAATCTGTACCAGAAATTTCAATAACTTTTATTGTTGAAAAAGACACAATCAAGGAAATTCTTGAGGAAATAAAAAGCCCGCTAAAGGCGACAGATGATCTTGAAATTGAAATTATTAAAACTTTCCCCGATGTTTATTCATTTGGTGAAGCGACTTTGCAAAATGAAATTTTTGGAGGGAAAGAGCTTGAGAAAATTCAAAAATCCATAAAAGATAAATGGAATAAGATTAAAGCTATTCGCACAAAATACGAGGCATTGGGCGGTAGTTTGTTTGATTTTGAATTTTCAGATTTTGCTAGAGAAAAAACACTTTTCGTCAACTTCAAAAATGCCACAACGCCAAATGTAGCTCAGATAGAAGAAAAAGAACGCGACATATTTTCAAAATTACTTACTGAAATAGAAGCAGATATAAATAATCTTGAAAATTTATTTGCCACCGAAACAAAATTTTTAGAAGCCCTAAAACAATGGATACCAAATTTCATTTTGTTTAATTCGTTTGAGGATATTTTCCCGAACAAAATCCCGTTTGCTGAATTGGAAAAGAATGAATGGATTAAAGATTTGTCGGTAATAAGTGATTTGAAGATAACTACAATAAAAGGCACCGATGATAGAGGCAAAGAAAAACACAAAGACGACATAAACATAAAACTCAACAAAGATTATGAGAAATTCTGGACACAAGATGTTTCAAATTTAAGTGTTAATTGGGATTCAGAACATCTTTATTTTTGGATAAAAGAAGATGGTTACCCCTATGAACCAAGTTTGCGAAGCAAGGGGCGACAATGGCACCTTGCCTTTTATATAAAAGTTTCGGCACGAGCAAATGAAAAAATCCCAAATATAATTTTAATTGATGAACCAGGTTTATTTTTACATGCTAAAGCACAAGAGGATATTTTGGGCAAACTTGAAGATTCGGCAAAGGAAGTCCAGCTTATCTTTTCGACCCATTCACCGTATCTTTTGGAAGCAGATAAACTAAATAGGGTTAGATTGGTTCATCGTTCGAAAAAAACAGGAACAGAGATTGAAAACAAAGTTCACGCTTTAGCAGATAAAGAAACTCTAACTCCTATTTTAACGGCAATAGGGTTAGAATTAAACGCTGGAATTTCGGCACTAGATAAAGTTAATAATGCAGTTGTTGAAGGACCTTCCGATGTTTATTATCTTAATGCTTTTAAAAAAATCCTTAGCAAGGATAGCGTAAACTTTATTTTTGGCGGTGGATGTGGAAATATGCCGTATGTTGGAACAATCTTACATGGTTGGGGCGGAAAAGTTATTTATCTATACGACAATGATCAAGGCAAAAAAGACGGCGAGAAAAATCTACAAGATAATTGGTTAGTTACAAAAGATTTAATTCTTTCGGTTTTGAATACGGCAGGAAGCATTGAGGATATTTTCTCGCCATCTGATTTTAAAAAATTTGTTCTTGGCGACGAAAATAAAACTTATACCGAGACAAATTCCGCTCATGTTAAAAAAGCGAAGCTAGATAAAGTTTTAATTGCCAAGAAATTTTTGGAAATTTGTCAAAATGGAACAACGATTAGTTTGGATAAAACGACCATGGACAATATAACCAAATTGATTGAAAATATAGAGAAGAAGTTTTAGGTGGCGCGCCAGTTTTTAACTGGCACGAAATTCGGAAGCGAAAAAGGAAAGGTTCAAAAGCCCGCCCGCATTCCTCCCCAGACCCCTCCTGCGGGCGGGAAGAAAGCCGAGGCGGGGCAATTCCATTCCCCCAGAAAAATAGTTTGCCCCGCCGAGTCCAAATTAGTTTTCAGGATTTTCGTCAAAAAATGTTCGAACTTCGTCCAAAAAACACCGCCACAAGCCAATCCCCCAAGCGGGGGTTGTTTTGTTATTTCTC
>CAZUGR010000046.1:0-4463 GCA_964620145.1 uncultured Candidatus Saccharibacteria bacterium | reverse complement strand
CCCCTTCACTCCCTGAGACACGAAGCCTTGTGCCGCCTGCCGAGTGAGTGCGGCGGTATTGGCATCGAAGCGAGTGATCGTCAGTGTGCCGATGCCGTTTTCGACCGAACTACGAACGCTCGGATCGCTCAATTTTGCACGGGTGATCGAAAAGTTCTTTGTCTCTTCACCGCGTTTGACTGCTACTTTGACCGTCGTACCTTCTGGCCCGCGAATCTTTGACGCGACTTCTGATGAGTCGAGACCTTCGACAGAGCTATCGTTCACTGATATGAACTGGTCACCTGCTAGCAGACCAGCTTGTGCCGCTGGCGAATTCTCAAGCACGCGAACGACGGTAGCCGCGTCATTGCGAACACCAAGTTCACACCCGATTCCTGTCACCTCTCCACTCAGCTCTTTGCTGAACTGCTCAGCCTCCGTTTTGTCCATGAAGATGGTATAGCGATCGCCGACCGCAGCCACCATACCGCGCGCCGCACCATCAGCGAGCACACTCGAATCGACCGTACCATCGTAATTTGCCTTCAGCTCACGATAGGCCTTTTGGACAACCGCAAGGTCAAGCGCTTCTGACGAGGTTTTGACACCGATTAACGGCGCCATGATGGCAGCAAGCTCTGTTTGCCGCGTACCGACGACAAAGCCCGCCAGTGCAACAATAGCCATCGATACGAAATAGAAATTCTTTGACACGCCCGTGCGATGTCGTGGACGATGATCATGGCTCTCTTGCATTGGGGGTTGAGTATCAGTCACCGGTTGTCTCCTTTTTTGTCTCTCTAGCTTAAGCATTAATTATAGCGCACTCCATGAGGTGTGCGCTATAGCTGATTGCTCCGATCGTGGTATCTGAGCTAGAAATAGATGTACGTCAGGCCGCTAGCTGAACGGGTGTAATAGTGGTATCGTCCCCATCCACCGCCATCGGCGTTGTTGTTATAGTCGCTGACGGTGATTGTACCGTCGCCGTTGACAGACTCAACATACATCGAGTGTCCATAAATACCAACATACCAAATTGCCACTGACCCTGCTTTTGGAGTCGACCCACTCGAGATACCATAGCGAGCAGTAGACGATGGCCATTGGTTTGCGTTACCATAGCCGCCAAAGTGCGGAACGAAACGGCCAGTGCTAGCTACTTTCCATGCCGTATAGCTGACACACTCGCGGTTATACAGGCCCCAAGAGTCAACCAATGTATCTTGCTCGGCATAGGCCCATACGCCAGGATATCCGCCGCCGCCAACTGAGCCGCCACCGATATTGCTCGCACCGCTGGCAGCAGATGCCGCAGCCATTGCGGCGGCTTGTTGCTGGCGAAGACCGGCAATCTGTGAGTTTCGTTCTGATGATAGCTGCTGGTACGCGGCTTCTTGACCTTGCGTATCAGCCAAAAGCTTTGCTTGCTCGGCCTCTTTGCTAGCCAGGGCATCCCGCTGTGATTTTTGGTCAGCCAATACACGCTCCACATCGACTCGCTGTTGCTCAAGTTGCTTCTTTAGTGCGTTGATTTGATCAATAGTATTGCTAAGATTGTCTTGCACTGAAGCGCGCATGTTCTCTTGGTCGACATAGTCGCTGATATCGTTTGCGCTCGCCAGCATCTCGAGTGGCGTGATCGAGCCGTCGACATACATATCGGCAATAATTAGGCCAAGCGCCTCTTTGTTGTCGGCGATATCCTTTTCGGTCTTGGCAATTTGATTGACGAGTTTGTCGTATTTTGCCTGGCTCAGGTCTAATTGACCCTGGATGGTTGCCTTTTGGGCCGCCAGATTTGCCAGTTCGTTCTGGAGGGTGTCAGCCTGTGCGCCGAGCTTTGCAGCTTCGTTTTGGTACCCTGCCACTTCGGCTTCAATCGCCCGAATTTGATCGTCGAAACGATCAGCAAAAGCATTATTGCCAAAAGTAAGCGGCCCGCTCATTGCCATCAATACAGCGCCTGCCACCAAAGCTGATTTGGTGACTAACCCTTTTGAAATCGATGTGGTGGACCGTTTCATTAGTTTCAGATTAGCATAAGCAATACGCATTGTCAACACTCCGCCGGCAACAATACGTAGATTTTGAGGTATCGGCGCGTAGCCATTAAGGACGAGATTGTGCCGACCAATCCACCGAGAGCAATCATTCCTAGCAGCACAAATCCAATGTACATGAGGATGTAGTCGAGCGTCGGGCCAATTGCCACTCCCCAACTAGCAAGTTTGTCTCGCATGCCGTAGAGCAGTCCGATACCGAGCGCCGTAGCAATAATCGCCGCGATAAGTCCATACACAATCGCCTCGACCACAAACGGGCCGCGAATAAAACTGCGATCAGCGCCGATCAGCTTCATCATCTGAATCTCTTCCTTGCGGTTGAAAATCGCCATGCGGATGGTATTGAAAATAATCAACATCGATATGCTAGTAAACAAGATACTTGCGCCGATACCAAGCTGCTGCGCCGTGCGCGTCCAGGTTGCAATAGTATCGGTGGCGGATTTGCGCTCGCTCATAAAAGTCGGCTGGCGTGATGGTTCAATGTATTTTTTGAGCTCACTGCTGGTCTTGACGTAGGTGACGAGTTGACTGGTGTCATTGACATTCTTGAGCGTAATCCGAATGGTAGCGGGGATTTTGTTGATGGCTTGGTTAAGCGCGTCGAGCGTGCCAGCACTTGATTTGTTTTTCTCAGCAAACTCTGCACGGCCTTCCTCGGTGCTAACAAATGTCACTGACTCGACATTGGAAAGTCCGCGCAGGTCAGACATGATATTGCCTGCTTCTTTCTCGGTAGTGCCTGTCTTGAGGTAAATAGAGCGGTCAATTCGTTTGCCTACCTGCGCTGCCGTATCAGCAAGGACATTTTGAGCAACCACTGTCGTAAAAACAACCAGAAGTGTAATGGTCATCACAGCAGTTGCAGCCACGGTGAGCCAGGCATTACGGGTAAAATTATTGACACCGTAGCGGCACATGCGCAAAAATGTCAGCCATTGACGACGATGTCGCCGCTGTCCAGCAAGTGCTTTGGCGTTATTGGCATGCTTAGACATACAAAGCCTCCTGTAGCTGAACCGATACGGGCAATGATTGAGACGCGTTGCAGTGCAAGGCAGTCATGAAGCGTGAAGCAGGCTGAACATAAGAGCTAGAGTGCGCGAGCGCTGGAGTTACTAACGATGCAATGTGACGTGTATCAATCATTGTCTATAGCTCCCTTGCGCTTGATCACTGGTAATCTTCCCATGGTCAATCGTAATCACCCGCCGCTTGAGCTTGTTAACGATCTCGACATTGTGCGTGGTGAGCAATACCGTGGTGCCGTATTTATTTATCTTTTCGAGCAGGCGCACAATGTCCCAACTATGCTTTGGGTCGAGGTTGCCTGTCGGCTCGTCGGCAATTAAGATTTTTGGCTGACGCACTACAGCACGGGCAATCGCTACCCGCTGACGTTCACCACCTGAGAGTTGGTGCGGAAAGTTTTTCTCCTTGCCGGTCAACCCGACGAGCTCGATAACTTTCGGTACCGTGCTTTTGATCTCGCGACTGGTCATACCAGCGATTTCTAGTGCAAATGCCACATTTTCAAAGACAGTGCGCTGTGGCAGCAATTTGAAATCCTGAAACACCACGCCGATCTTGCGACGCAACAACGGAATGTGCTTGTCTTTGAGTGTATCGTAGTCAATTCCTCCCACGACGATCTTGCCGCTGGTAGGTTTTTCTTCGCGAGTTAGGAGTTTTAGCAGGGTTGATTTACCAGCACCGGATGTCCCAACGAGAATCACAAACTCATTGGGTTCGATATGCAAACTAATCCGATTGAGAGCCGGACTAGAGTCTTTGCCATACGCTTTTGTCACCCTATCTAACAAAATCATCTACTTCTCAGTATACCATAACCATCGCTTAAATAACGCTTAACGCGCTACCAGCTACCACTACTACCGCCACCTGAGAAATCACCGCCGCCGAAGGAGCCGCCGCCGCCTGATGACCAACCGCCATCTCCACCACCGATTGAGCCGCCGCCAGCCCACCATGATGGGAGCGTCCCCTGAGACTTGTGCCGAGCGTAGTCGCGCGATACCAGAAAATCAAACAGGAACCCAAAGAGCGTGATGCCGACAGTGAGGAGTATTGTCCAAAATGCCCACGAGAATAATAGCCCGACAACCAGTCCCAACCCCAGACCGATGATGCCGCCTGCCCACCAGCTTTTGCTACGCCCCAGCATAGAGGCTACCCATGACAGGATAGAGAGAGCGCCCACTAGAATAAAGAATCCAAGCTCCGCCCATGAGCCGAACGAAGTTTTATCGGTGCTTGCCGCCGCCTCAAGTTTCGGATCGGCTTGAGCAGAGATGGCCTTTTGAATACTATCGACCGCCTCCTCTAGGCCCCCGGCGAAATCACCTTTTCGAAATGCCGGGGTGATAACGTCGCGGATAATGCGTGACGCACGGA
>CAZUGR010000045.1:0-4510 GCA_964620145.1 uncultured Candidatus Saccharibacteria bacterium | reverse complement strand
TGGAGTCAGTAGTGAGCAACCCCGCATACGCACAGGTACTCTCGATCCTCCACGACTCCCGCGGCTGGCCCGCCGACTGCGCGCCGGCCCCGGAGGCGACCGCCCGGGCGCTGGAGACCAGCACGCCGGAGGAGGTCGCGGAGACGCTGGACGGCTACGTCGACAACGTCGTCTACGGCTCCGAGCCGCCGCACGGGATCACCGGCACGGACGCCTTCCGGCGCTGGGTGATCCACCGCACCTTCGCCGTCGGGCGCGAGATGTGGGAGGTCAGCACGGCCGTCGCGCTCGGCCTCGCCGTGGACCCGCCGCTCGACAAGATCGCCGAGGCGAAGAGCGTCTCCGAGTGGCTGCGTAACCAGAGCCTCCGGCGCTCCAGGCTCGGCTTCCTCCTCGTGGACTACACGCCGGAGGGCGATGCCGAGATGGCCCGCCGCGAGGCGAAGGCCGCGGACGTGCCGCTCGAGTGGGCGCAGGCGGGCAAGGCGCAGATCTGGGCGCTGGCCGTCGTCGAGGGCTACCTGCCGACGACGCTCGACGCGCTCTCTGCGGCGTACGCCGCGAAGACGCCGTCGCTCGCGGAAGTGCGGAACCTCTCGGCGCAGGACTGGCTGGACAACCTCCGCGCCGCCGACAAGGGCAAGCCGCCCGTGTGGGGTAAGTGATGAACCAGATCCGCGTGCCCTCTCCCACGCGGTGCCTCCGCAGCCGGGGCGGCTCGTCTCCTCTCCGGGCCGTCCCGGCCCTTTTCCTCGCCCTCGCGCTCGCGGCGTGCAGCGGCGTCCCGGCCCCGACGGCCTGCTACCAGATCACCGCCGCGACGGTTCACTCCGTCGACAAGGGCATGGCGGTGGCGGGCGAGCTCTATAAGGCCGGGCACCTGTCCGACGAGGCCAAGGAGAAGCTCATCGCCGCGCACGACGTGTACCGCCCCGCCGCTCAGGCCGCGGTCGCCGGGTGTAAGGCCGTGCAGGCTCAGGGCGACATCGACGCCGTCGTGGCCCGCATGAAGGAAGCCGCCGACAAGCTGATCGAGGCGCTCGTGGCGGCGGGGGTGGTGCGATGAATCCGGTCCTCGTCCTTCTCCTGAAGGTCTTTCTCGAACAGGGCTTTGACGCCTTCGTGAAGTTCCGCGCGCTGCTCTCGAAGAAGGATCTCCCGACCGAGGCCGAGTGGGCCGAGATCGACGCGATCCTCCAGAAGACGGGCCGCTCGTATTTCGAGGGGGCCGGCAAGTGAAGAGCTTCCTTCAGTCCTCCGCGACCAAGGCCCTTCTGCTCACGCTTGCCGGCCAGCTTCTGTTCGACCTGATCCCGATGCTCCGCGCGCACGCCATCGACGTGTGGGCGCTCGCCGAGGGGCAGGCCGTGCTCGTCGCTGCGCTCGTCGCCAACGCTCTGCGCCCCGACGTTGATGTTCCGGGGCTGAACTGGCTGGGGCCGCGGAAGTGATCCGCCTTCGCCGCGCCGCGCCGTCGATCCTGGGGACGCTCATCGTCGTCCTCGGGCTGGGCATGACGCTGGCCGCAGAGGCGCAGGGGTCGCAGGCCGTGACGTGGGACTCCGCGCTCGACAAGCTCGGGCCGGTGCTCGCCGTCGTCGGCGCGATCGTCGGCGCGGCGAAGGGCGCCAAGGCCGCAGTCCGCAGCGTGGCCGATAGCGCCATCACGAAACACGAGGACGATGAGCACCGCCCGCTGGACCGTGCCGTGGCCGAACTGCTCACGGAGGTCCGGTCGCTCCGGCGCGACCTCGCCCCGCTCGCCGGCCTCGACGAACGCCTCCGCGCGCTCGAGGAGGACCACGCAGCGTTCCACGGGCGGCGCGACCCGAACGCATCGCCGCACCGCTGCCGCGTCACGGGTCGCGACGGTGAGGATCACACGGGGGAGAGGGGGCGCTGATGGCCGACCCGCTCCGATTCCGCTCGCAGCGCCTTGAAGACGAGTTCTTCGGGCCGGAGGTCCATCCGGTCGTCCGCATGATCGTCCTTGAGGCGGCAGAGCACGCGCTCGAGACGCACGGCTGGCTCTTTGAGGTCACGTCGTGCATTCGCTCGGCGGAAGAGGACGCCAAGCTCGGCGGCTCTGGCATCCATGTGACCGGCCGGGCCGTGGACGTGAGCGCCCGCAGCATCCCAGAGAGGCTCGTAAAGGCCGTGACGGCTTGGGTCAACGTCCGATGGCAGTACGACCCGCTGCGCCCGCAGAAGACCGTCTGCTACTCGGCCCCGCACGGGACCGGCCCGCATCTGCACTTCCAGGTCCACGAGCGGACCCGGACCCGCACGACGAAGGAGGCGGCATGACCGCACCCGCGACCTGCATCCTCACCGGGACCGTCGAGTCCCCGCCCGGCACGCCGGTCGTCGGTGCGCTCGTCCGTGTCCGCACGATCGCCGTGCAGCTCCTGTCGAACGGGGCGGGGTCCGCCGTCAACGATCTGACGACGACGACGGCCGCCGACGGGACGTGGTCCCTCACGCTCGCGCAGGGGCTCAAGGCGCAGATCGACATTCCAGCCGTCAGCATCGCGTCGGACATCACGATCCCGGCGCTCTCGACGGTGGATCTTTCGGCACTCACGCTCTACGCCCGCGGCACGCTGACCCCGGCGACGATCATCTCGGCGACCGGCCCATCGATGGGCGGCGACCTGACGGGGAGCTCCCCGAACCCGACCGTCGTCGGGCTGCGGGGGAAGGCTCTCCACGCCGACACCCCGTCGGACGGCAAGGTCTGGGTCTACCGCACGGCGAGCGGCGACTACCGCCTCGAGTCGTTCCCCGTCTCGTCCGCCGTCCAGACGGTCACGGCGGGGCAGGGGATCACCGTCACGGGGACGACGAACCCGACCGTCGCCGTGACGGACGGCGGCGTCACCTCGACGATGCTCGCCACCGGCACCGCGGCGGCGAACGTCGGCTCTCTCGGGGGCGACCTCTCCGGCACGCTGCCGAGCCCGCAGATCGCGGCGGGGGCAATCCTAGACGCCGACGTCAACGCCTCGGCCGCCATCGCGTGGACGAAGATCAGCAAGTCCGGCGCAGCGGCCTCAGACGTCGGGGCCATCGCCTCTGGCGCGGTCATCGCGGCGATCAACGCCTCGGCCGAGTCTCCGAAGATCGCGGCGGCGCAGCTTGCCGGGTCGATCGCGCAGTCGCAGGTCACGAACCTCGTCTCGGATCTCGCGGCGAAGCGGAACGCCGCCGACCCGATCGCGCAGGCCGACGTGACGGATCTCGTCTCGGACCTTGCCGCGAAGCAGGCGACCTCCGAGAAGGGGCAGCAGAACGGATACGCCTCACTCGACGCGGGCGGCAAGGTGCCGACGGCGCAGCTCCCGACGACGGTCCTCGCGGACGGGGACAAGGGGGACATCACCGTCTCCTCGTCGGGGACCGTCTTCACGATCGACAACGCGGCGGTGACGTTCGCGAAGATGCAGTCGGTCGCGACAGACACGCTGCTCGGGCGCGCGACCGCCGGGACGGGCGCACCCGAGACCGTCCCTTGCACGGCCGCCGGACGCGCGCTCCTCGACGACGCGAACGCCACGGCGCAGCGGACCACGCTCGGGCTCGGGACCTCTGCCGTGCTCAACGTCCCGGCGGTCGGCGACGCAGCGGCCGGCGAGGTCGTGAAGGGCGACGATACGCGGCTCTCGGATGCGCGCACCCCGACGGCGCACACGCACGTCGAGGGCGACGTTACGGGGCTCACGGCAGCCCTCGCGGCGAAGGTGCCGACCTCCCGCACGATCTCGACGACGGCGCCTCTGACGGGCGGCGGGGCGCTTTCGGGCAACCTCACGCTCGGCGTGGACGGGGCGACCGGCGCCGCGGCCGGGATCGTCCAGCTCGCCGGGGACCTGGGCGGGACGTCCGCATCCCCGACGGTCGCCTCTGTTGGCGGGCAGACCGCCGCGAACGTGGCGGCTGGTGCCGTCCTGGCGAACGCTGCGACGGCCACGAACACCGCCTCGGCGATCGTCCGCCGGGACGCCTCCGGCAACTTCGCGGGCGGTACGTTCACCGGAAACGTGACCGGCAACGTCTCGGGGACCGCAGCGAACGTGACGAACACGGTCGCGATCGGCAACGGCGGGACCGGGCAGACGACCGCGACGGCGGCCTTCGACGCGCTCGCGCCGACCTCGGCGAAGGGCGACATCATCGTCTTCAACGGGACGGACAACGTCCGTCTCCCTGCTGGGGCGGACGGCCTCGCACTCGTGGCGGATGCCTCGACGGCGACTGGACTCAAGTACGCGACCCCCGCGAGCGGGTCGGTCACGTCGGTCGCGACTGGCAACGGCCTGACTGGCGGGCCGATCACGACGACGGGGACGGTGAACCTCGACCTCGCCGCGGCAGGCGGGCTGGCGAAGAACCTCGGGACGGGAGCGCAGCTCGGGATCGCCGCGAGCGGCGTCACGGACGCGATGCTCGCCGTCGCGAAGGTGCCGACGGCACGGACGCTGACGACGACGGCCCCGCTGACGATCGACGG
>CAZUGR010000044.1:0-4548 GCA_964620145.1 uncultured Candidatus Saccharibacteria bacterium | reverse complement strand
ATGGAGATATTATAGAAAAGCTCCATCTAAAATTTTTGGTTTCAACCGGCCCATATTTTGACCGTATGAAAACTCAAGGATCTCAACCTTGTAATAAGTTTTATGATCTAGTGAAAGATCAACCCAATATACAAACTTGTGTTCCTTGTCTGGATCAAGTTCAACAATATCTCCAGGTGAAGGTTTCTCTGGAAAAGAAAAATCAAAACCGAGAATTTTTGCAGTACTTATGGTACCAAGTGGTGTGCCCAATATAACACCATGTTTCAGAATTAACTTGTTCAAACTTTCCTGAACAGTGATTTCCTGATCAGAGGAAAAGGTGCTTTCGAGGAAAAACCTCACTGCAGAATCTCTCTCTTTTCTATTTTGTAAAAAATGAAAAGATGTTTCGGTAAAATTAATTTCAATTACCGGATCTTGTTCCAGTGTTTTTACTGGAACTACTTCTTTCTTCTGGCAAGAAAAAAAGGGCATGCGGGTTGCCAATCCCACCATTGCGGCAAAAATTTTTTGTTTCATTGTTATTAATTTAATTTCAATCAAAATAGAATAAATAGAAAATATTGTCAATATTATACCCTTCTATTGAAAATTATACACACTCACGATATACTCAGAGAATATGGTGACTATTTTTGAAAAAATTATCAATCGAGAAATTCCTACTGATATTATTTATGAAACAGAGAAAAGTCTTGCATTCCTTGATATTCAACCTGTTGAAAAAGGACACATTCTCCTCATTACAAAAAAACCATATCCATGGATGACCGACATGCCAGAATCTGAGATTGCAGAGATTTTTGTTGAGGCTCAAAAAATTATGCAAAAAATGAAACAAGCTTTTGGTTGTGATTATGTACAACTAGGAGTTAATGGTGAAGAAGTTCCCCATTTTCATATTCACCTTATTCCTCGTTCTATGGATAAAATAGAGAATAATACATTACCAAGAAAACATACACCTTATACCAATGACCAAGAAAAAAATGAATATATTACCAGAATAAAAAACATTTTATAACCTATGGATACTTTACGCATTCTCACACTCAATGCTGGACTCCTTGAAATTGACTTACCATTTCTCAGGAAAATAACTCTCATCAAAGGAAAAAGTATTCGCATACAAGCCATCACTTATGTATTAAAACAAGGTAATCATGACGTAATTCTTCTCCAAGAAATTGGGCTACCTGCACAAAAACAAATCATTGAAAATCTCAAACGAGAATTTCCTTATCACACCACACATCGAGCAATGAAATTATTTTCGAGCAACCTCTTGATTTTATCAAAAATTCCTCTCTCTAATAAACAATTTATTCCCTTTAACAAACAAACTCACTTTGAATCATGGGGAATACAAAAAGGAATGCTCTGTGCTACACTCAGTTGGAATGATGACGAATATCACATTGTAAATACTCATCTCGTAGCATCAGGGACAGAACAACGAGATACGAGTAAAAACGCACAAAAAATACGTAATCAGCAAATCAATCAAATAAAATCCTATATCGAAAAAAACTATACTCCTGATGATCATGTAATCCTTGGTGGAGATTTCAATATGGGACCCAATGTATCACAAGAAAATTATCAAAATATTATTACTGATTTTACTGATTGTATGAAGCAAATAAACGAACAAGAGCGATTTACTTGGAATCCAGAAAACCCTCTCATTCGCAAAAGAGTTGCCCATGACCCAGCAAAACAAATCGATGGGTTTTATCTCAAACATAATCATTATGATAAAATAATTAATACATTAGAAATCAATCGAACTTTCCTTAATGAAATTTCATTCGAACATGATAACCAAACAATAAGTACTATGATTTCCGACCATTATGGAGTAGAACTCATCATCAAAAAAACCACCTAATGTGGTTTTTTTGATAAATTCTACTGAACAATAGTTCCATCTTGTAGCTTAATTGTATTGTCTAATTGAATAATTTCTTCAGTACAATTTTCTAGATAATTAGCATATCCTCGTGTTGATTGATACCACCAACCTGATGGTGATTGCATTCCCCAAGGTGTCAAAATTTGAGAGAAGAATTTCTTTTGGAATTGTGATACTGCAATAGTAATATCATCTATTGTAAAACCAACCACAGGGCTTGTCAGACAAAAATTTACTGTAAAAGGTGCCGAAACTTGATTGTTCACAGTTGAAAGGAGAACGAGAATTGGTGCACTCAATCGAACAATTCCTCGTGATGGATTTCCTTGATAACCTGTGAAATGACCTACCGTTATAATGCGATCTTTTGAATCAAAATCAAAAGAAGCAACTCCAGAAACTCCATCTGAATAAAAAGCATTGCTGATAATTTAGGTATTCCAGCACTTGGAAAAGCTTGAGTAGTAAATCCAGTACCAACAGTAAATGTTTTATCGGCTCGTGCATCATTAAAAACATTTGCATCTGATACACCTACCTTATTAAAAACAAAACCAATACTTCCCAAGAAAAGTGCTAGTGGCAAGAAAAGTGTTGTTAGTTTTTTATAGTTTGTTATACTTTATTATTATACAGCATATTTTTCAAAAAAGAAAACTATTGTAAGTTTTGTAAACCAGCAATAGTTCCATTCTGTAAATATTCAAGCATTGCACCTCCACCTGTTGAAAGAAAAGTTACTTTTTCTGATAACTGCAATGTTTGCAATACTGTTACTGTATCTCCTCCACCAACAATACTTATTGTTTGTTCGTTGAGACTTTGAGCAATATCAATTGTACTACTTGTATATCCTTTTTCATACCAACCCAATGGTCCATTCCATACTACGGTACTCGATTGATGAATTATTTCTTGCACAGAATGGTCTATTACAACATCAACAATACGATCCTGCTCACCTATTTCATCTAATGAAACAGATACTGATATATTATTACACTCTACAATAACTCGTTCTGGAATAATAATTTTTGGATTACCAAGGATAGATGAAATATCGGCAGTAGTATCAACAACAGAAATTCCGATTTGTTTTCCTAATTGTTGCAAATAAGTATTCAATAATCCTCCACCGAGTAAAACCTTATCATAATACGGTAATAGTTTCTGGATTAATGGCAGTTTCGTTTCAAATTTAATTCCTGCCATGATTAATAATGATGGAGATTTTGGGTCAAGTACTTGTTGTAAGTGTTTTATTTCTCGTTCTACTAATAATCCCGCAAAACTTGGTAATTGTTTCGCAATACCAACTACTGATGCATGTGCACGATGAGAAACAGCAAAAGCATCATTCACAAAATAATCTCCTAATTCTGATAATGATTGCACAAAAGAATCAGTATTATTTTCTTCACCTTGATACATACGAACATTCTCGAGTAATACTATCTGTCCTGACTCCAAATTTTGAACCACTTGATTTACTTGATCGCCAATAATTTCTGGAACAAACTGTATAGATAATAACGGTAGATTTTTCTGTATATACTGATGTACTACTTGTAACGAGTCTCCACTTCTCCCAATATGAGACAATAAGATTATTTTTGCCCCAGATTTTTGCAACCAATCAATCGTTGGAAGTACCGCATGGATACGAAAAGATTCAAGTGATGAAACAATTCCATTTACAACAGGTACATTAAAATCAACACGAACAATAACTCGTTTTCCTTGAAACATTTCTGGGTTTTGTTGTGATAAGTAATTCATAATAGAATAGTTTTACAATTTACTAGCAATGGCAATCATTTTTCCGAACTCTTTTGGATCAAGACTTGAACGTCCAATCAATAATCCATCAGCACCACCGACAGTGAGAAATTCTGTAGTATTTTCCGCATTACTTGAACCTCCGTATAATACGGTAATATTTTGTCCAATTAATTGATCTCCGGTAATTTCTGCAATAGAGCGACGAATTACAGTCACCATTTCAAAACATTCTTGAGCTGTTGCTGGTCTTTTTGCATCTTTTCCAATTGCCCATATTGGTTCATACGCAATCACTACTCGATCAAACCTATCCAAAGGAATATCCATTAAACATTCTGCAAGTTGTTTCTTGATTTCTTTGAAGTGAATACCGTTATCTGATCTTTTTTGTTCACCGACACATACAATTACTGACAATGGGTAATCAAGAATTTTTTTTATTTTCTTGTTAATTAACATATTCGTCTCACCAATTGCACGTCGTTCTGAATGACCAACAATAACTGTTCGAGCTCGTGTATTGAAAATCATTTCGGGAGAAATTTCTCCGGTATATGCACCGCTTGATTCATAAAAACAATCTTGTGCTCCTAATACACAAGAACGATTGGTCACTAATTCCTGTAATTGTGACAAATATACTGCAGGTGGACATACAACTGTTTCCACATTTGATACATATTTCAAAGTATGTTTCTGAATAGAGCGAAACCATACTATTGCTGTTTTTCCTTGTGTTGGATTCATTTTCCAATTTGCGACCATGAGTTTTTTTGATGATTTTCTTTTTTTTTTCATATATCTCAAGTATATCAAGAATATGCACAACTGGAAAATTCCTCCTCAAT
>CAZUGR010000043.1:0-4984 GCA_964620145.1 uncultured Candidatus Saccharibacteria bacterium | reverse complement strand
CCTGGGACAGAAAGACGCACTTCACGCTGCTTCCTCCTTGATGAGGCCCCACTGAGAGACCACCGAAGGATTTCTCTCAAACTTCCGCGCCCACACTTCAGGATCAGGGCAGAGCCCAGCCCTCAAAGAGAGCTGAGCAGCCTTCTGAAACTTCTTCATGTCCACGACCCTGTAGCCAGGGGGAAGAATGTCGGTGATTGAGAAGGGCCTGCTCACGAGCCTTCCTCCATCAGTTCGGCCTCCATAGTCGTCTGCGGGCTTGGCAGGGCTCCAGCGATCTGCTCAGAGCGTGACTGCTCAGGCTCCTGATTCTCCCAGCCTGCGTCAACAAACTCGAAGTCAGTGACCACTTCCCCGGAATCGGCGGCGTCAGACAGCCTCTCAGCTCTTGCCATCTCGATTGACATGGGGCAGAGCTTTAGAGCCCTTCTGACGACCGACTTCTTGGCCATCTCTGCGTAGTCAGTGGCCCACGGTCCAGACTGTCCGGTCTTGCTCTTGCTTCTGATGCGGTCCACCTCGGCCCGGGTCATCACGTCCACTACCCTGCCGCCGCTCTTGAGCCGGATGACACAATAGACGTGGGTGATGCTCTTGGCATCTGCCTCTCCTCCTGGCTCATGGGAAAACGCCGCCCCTTCGTGTGTGACTCGGTACTCCCACTTGTCTCCCTGGAAAACGCAGCGGGCTTCGATGCTGATGACCTGCCCTGATCGGTAAGCAAGTTCGCAGAGCCCCCGGTAGCCGACCACGAGCTGGCAGTTCTGGCCATAAGGAACAAGGTAGGCGCGCTGCAGGCTGGATCCAGCTTCCAGGCCGAGTTCTGCCGCCTGGACTGCCGATCTGAAGACAGAATCCACGCTGCACTTGGCAAGGGCGGGAGTCTGAGAGACTGCGTTGAGGACAATCTTGGCCACCCTGGCTGGGTTGAGGTTCTTTGCCGCGATGGCAGACAGGTAGCTCATCCGCTCCTTGAAGAGCCCGTTGACGTTGCTGGCAGTGGCTGGCGCCGTGGGGTTGACCTTTTGGATGGCTTTGGTTTCTGTGGACATTTTCAAGACTCCTTGCCGCTCTTGAATGGGTGGCGGAAGACCCTAGAGGGGGCAGAGGCAGATGAGTTGATCTGTTCAGTTGTCGGGGAGAAGCTGAGGGCTAGGCTCTTCCAGTCAGTTCGGCCAGCCTGTGTCTTCCAGGTCAGTTTCTGCTTGTAGCCATCTCCAAAAAGCAGGGCAGGAGATTCGCCCATCCTGGCTTTGATTTGAGCCTCAAGAGCGTCCTTGTTGA
Source organism: uncultured Candidatus Saccharibacteria bacterium (assembly GCA_964620145.1). Taxonomy (GTDB): domain Bacteria; phylum Patescibacteriota; class Minisyncoccia; order Phycocordibacterales; family UBA1006; genus CALMMZ01. Next base: position 3,700 of record CAZUGR010000043.1, on the reverse strand, counting down.
CCTCAGCCCTCTTCAGATCAGAGACGGCCATCTCAAAGCGGGCAATCAGGGCCTCGTCTTCGTCCGTGGCGTGGATCGGTTCGCCTTCGTCCTCTGGGTAGAGTTCTGCCAGGGTCTTGAGGTCCCTAGGGTGATCTCCCGTGATCTCTGGCATGTCGCCAGTGAGCAGTTCCAAAAACTCTTCAGCGGCTCGAACACACTTGGTGATCAGCCCTTCGTGGCGGTGGATCTCGTAGACCCAAAGCTCGCGCACGTCAAGGACAAGCAGGGCGAGATGGCAGACCTGGGTTTCTGTCAGAAACATCTGCCATTGGCACTGGAGCAGGTAGCTCTCTGGAACTCGGTCAGTTCCCTGCTGATAGGGATCAAAGCCGATTCCCTGAGCCGATCTGAGGACTGTGGTCTTGGCCTCGAGAAGCTCCTGAACATCGTCAGCTTCAACCGTATAGTCAGGCGTCGCGCCGAACCTGCCGCAGTCGCTGATGACCAGCGAGCCATGAGGGCAAACCTTGCGCCCCATTCTCTCTGACCACCACTTGGCGCAGACATCCTCAAAGGCCCTGCCGAGCCACATGGCTCCGGTCTCCTCCTTGTCTGCCGTGAGGCCATTCTTCTCAAGCCAAAGATCGGCTCTGCTCTTGTATGGGTTGAGGCCAAGAATCGCGCCAATGTCCGTGGCGGTGATGACTTGGCGCCGCGCTTCCAGCCACTCTTCTCGCGTGGCAGGCTTGCCGCCAATGGCGTAGCTCACGCGGCCTCCTGGGCAATATTCCTGCCAGTGATGGACAGCCAGACCTTGACGGCCAAGCGAGCATCAGGAAGGGCGCCGTGTTCGTCGTCCTGGGCTCCAACCCCCAGTCGCGGCGCAATCTCCGCAAGCTTGTGTGGGGCAGGCATTGTGTTCCTGACCATTTGGAGGGGATCAATCCAGATCCCAGAGAGGGGCAGAGCGTTGAACTCGAAGACCTTGGCTCGAACATCATAGCTGCCGGCAAGGAAGCCAATCTCAGAACACTGGGTTGAGTCAAATGGGGCGTTGTAGGCGATAATCGGCAGGTTTTGAGCCTTCTGCTTCCTGAGCCAGACAGTCATCTCTCTGACCGCATCAGCGGGAGAAGGCGCCGTCTTGATGTCCTTCCATGCTCGCTGAAGTCCCGCAACTTCCAGCGAGAAGATGTTGGCCTCTCGCCTGACATTTCCTTTGTAGTCAGTTGGAATTCCGACCACGAACCTGGCAGAGCATTCTTCAGCCCATCCTGCCGGAGTCTCTGCCCAGATCGAGAAGCCCCATTCCCAAGGCCAGCCCCTGCTGGGCTCAAGGTGGGTCGTTTCGGTGTCGAGCCCAAGGACCCGGGTTGGGTTCACGCGGCCCCCTTGCGCTGCTTGGACTGTTCGGCCCATCTGGCCTCAAGGACTTTGCCGACGAGGGCGATGTTTGACTGGACTCCCTCCTTTTGGCGGATGCGGAAGAGCCTGGCGCGGATGGCCAGCTCGCTCATGCCGACCTCCTGGGCGATCTGTTTGGGCATATAGCCCGAACACAGGAGCGTCACGATCTGTGCGTTCCTTGCGTCCATCGGTTGAATCTGGGTAGAGTTCATTTGCGTTCACCTCTCAGGTGGAAGAGAAGCCTCCCAGCAATGGGGGGCTTTCTCATTTGGCCCAAGGGTTGCCAACACTTTACCACAAGTGCCAGAATTGTCAACACATGGTAGCGAAAATGCCAAGACTCATCTGTAAACCTCTTGACGTGGTGAATCTCAGCCGTTTTGTCAAGGACCTCGCGATCAAGGAAGGGGTCACTGAAAAGCAGTTGGCGGAGTCCCTTGGCATGAAGTACAGCGACTTCAGGAACGGGAAGGACGCCAAGGCAGAGAAGCAAAATCAGTCTCTCATTGAGAGGCTAAAGGCCCGCTATCCGTCTTTGCCCCGCGACTGGCCTGCGGGAACAGGGGCGATTATGGTTGCACCAATTCCGATGGTGAGCGTCCCCGTCATTGGGTCAGCTGCTGCGGGGCTTGGATCTGACAACTCGGAAGACTATGAGGGGATTCAGGTTCTCGTGCCCCAAACAATGCTTGTGCCAGGGGCCAGGGCGTGGATTGTTGAAGGGGACTCCATGATGGACTGGCTGGCTCCTGGAGAGGTTGTGATCGTGGCTCCGCGCAAACAGCCGAAGGAGGGCTATGCCCACCTGCTGCAGACAGAGGCTCACGAGACCATGGTCAAGATTGTTGCCTACAACGGTGAAGAGTTTGTTCTCAGAAGCCTGAACAAGAAATACCAGGATAGGCAGCACACCGCTACCCTGATTGGCCGCGTTGTCGGCATCTTCCACCAGGACGGCAGCTACCAACGCCTGGAGTTCGACCCTTCAGGACTTCGCCCCAGACTTTTTTGACTTTTTTTGCTAACAGTGTTGACACTAGTTAGCACTAGTGGTAACATCAGTTCATCCCACACGGGGTGAACGCAAATGTCCCAGATCACCACTGATCCAATCCCAAGCGCCTACCGCGCTCAACTCGAAGTTCAGCTGAGGAAGGCCGAAGAGGCTTTTGCCAAGGCAGACGACGCGCAGGTTCAGGCTTACTGGCGCCATGAGGCCGCAGTCAGGCAAATGCCGACATTCAAGGCCCTTGAAGCCGCAGAGGCAGAAGCACAGAGAGCCATCAGGGAAATTGACAGGCTCCAGGCTCTTCTTTCCAAGCAGGAGGCGGCAGCGTAATGGCTCCTGCCACTCTCCCGAGCTCGGTCACGGCGCCGACTTACCGCGGCTTCTCAATCGAGATCAAGTCCTCGCAGAAAGGGACTGGCTTTATTGCTCGATCCTTTGACGGAGGGCACAGGGTGTTTCTTGGACCACAGTCAGTCGTCACCGACTACTGCGAACTCAAGACTCTTGCTCATCAGAGAATTGACCAGTACCTGGACGCCGACCTCCCCGCTCTTGGGGAGGACTGCCCCTTTGACCTCAGCGTACCCATGGAGTGCCGCCGATGCGGAGAGACAAGGGTCTGCGATGAGCCTGGGTTCTGCGCAGAGTGCGCCGAGAGGGCCGCGTGAAATCAAAAGCCCCCCGATTGGGGGGAATCATTATCGGCATTGTTGCCCATGTGATTGGCTACCTGGCACTGACTGCCGTCCTGCTTGCCTTGTACTTTGGTGCCGGGCCAATGGTTAGGGGGTGGCTGTCGTGAGCCATCTCCCCGAGGCATTCAGAGCCCATGACTGGACTGGGTGGACATTCAGGGAATGGTCAGAAAGCGGAATTCCAGGCTATTGTATGGCGAGGCTGACCGCGAACTATGACGTTGTGTTTGTTTCGCTTGCATCAGATGGAAAGTTTGGTTTTGGTGGATCAGACATTGATAAAGAAGAATTCTTTGGCAGGGATACTCTTCCTCTTGACAGCTGCATTAAAAAGGCTCAGGAGTTTGCAGAAACTAAAGGTGGCTGGGCTCCATCTCCCATTGGCTATGAGCTTTCAGCGTGGCAGCCGATTAAAACCCTGCCGGGGCTCTACACAACTGGCCCGATTTATCCTGCGTTTCTTGGCGCATGTGCTGTGACTGGGCTTGTAGGTGAATGCTACTGGTCTGAACTGTGTCAGGAGATTCCTCTCTGCGGCGGGCCAGTTGATCTGACTCACTGGATGCCACTTCCACAGCCACCGCAGGAGGGGCAGGGCTGATGCTTG
>CAZUGR010000042.1:3932-5080 GCA_964620145.1 uncultured Candidatus Saccharibacteria bacterium | reverse complement strand
GCCCGAGCTGCCGATCCGCGCGCAGCTGCCCGAGCTGCCGATCCGCGCGTCGTCGGGCGTCGGCGTTTCAATGACCGACGGCGGAGCACCCGCGATGATCTTGCTGGCCATGTCGACATGAGCGTCGACACTCTGTGCGGTCACGTCGGCCGGGCTGTCGAGCAGACCGCGATAGAGCGCGTCGACCAGCCACCACGACCAGTCTGCGCGGTTTTCGTCGTGTAGCGCGGCTTGAGCTTCGGTGTACGTTGCGCCGTCCGGAAATTTCTCGGCGAATGCCTCGCGTGCAGCGGCACATGCGTTGTGCTCTTTGAGCCAATCGAGCGTAATTTTCACAGACATTCCTCCTCGAACTTGTCGCGGCAGAACTCGTCGAAACGATCGCGCTCGGCTTCGGCGAATTCTTGCCACAAGCACGCGGTCCACTCGGCTTGCCATTTCGCGTACACGCGCTCGTCCTCGTCCGTCCAGATCTTCACTTCGGGCGGATCGATCACTTCGCGGCCGAGGCGCGGGTCGCAGATCGATACAGCGTCGTAGAGGTTCATAGCCGCACCGCGCAGTAGCGGCGCACATCGTCGCGCGCGTTGTCGATCGTCAGCCGGAAAGTCGCCGAGTCCCACTTCGCCGCGCACGTCGGCTCAGCCAAGCACGACTCACCCGCCGCAACATCAGCGCGGGCGATTCGGCAGAGCTCGGGATCAGGCGGGGTCGCGCAGGCTGCGAGCAGGAGGGCTGCCAGAGCGAGCGGGATATTCAGGTGAAGCGCGAGGGCTTCGGTTTGGTAGGACATGACTGCCTCCGTTCTCATCGCGCGAAGGCCGCGTCCCAAAGATCGCCCGCGAGCATATCGATCGCTTCGCACGCGTTCGGGTACTTGGTGCGCGCGACCGCGTCGAATGCGCGTTCTGCGGCTTTGCTGTGCCAGTAGTAGTCGCAGCATCCGCCGTTGCCGGCGTTCGATACCACGCCGACCTTGTGGCCCGTGGCGAAGATGTCCCCGCGCCACGCGATGCCGCCATCGGCCATCTGCGCCCCGGCGGGGTTCTTGATCGAGAAGCTGGTTGTGGTCTGCATGACTGCCTCCTTGAGCGTGGAGGCAGTATAGGAAACCCCTATTTAGGTGTCAATAGGGAACCCCTATATTT
>CAZUGR010000042.1:0-3832 GCA_964620145.1 uncultured Candidatus Saccharibacteria bacterium | reverse complement strand
GTCGGACAGGTTTGGCCTATTGACAATGCATAGGAAACCCCTATATTCAGCGGTATGGAGTCACTGAGAGAATGGCTGGCGAGCACGGGGACCACTCAATCCGCGCTGGCCAAACAGCTTGGCGTGTCGCAGCCGACGATTTCGGACTGGACGCGCGGCAGCACGTTCCCGGATGTCGAGAATCTGCGCCAGTTGAGCGCGATTACAGGCCTGTCGTTTGACGACCTGATCGGCACGGAACCCCCACGGCAGCCGGCATCGTCGGTGTCGGCAGCGTGACCGCCGACCCCTTCGTCGAACTGCGCGGGGAAGTGCTGCGCGAGCACGTCGACGTCATGGACGCCGTCGCGCAGGCCACGCCGGGCGCCAGCCGCATGACGGAACCGTGGCGGAAGGGGCGCGCGATGACCTACTTCGACCACTACGCCGGCCAGACGAGCCGTCAGCCGGGCGATCTCGTGGAGATGGACCCGTACATCGTCCTTGAGGGCGAGGCCGCTGAGGACACCATCCGACGCTTCTACGACGCGGCCATACGGGCGGCGGAGGCGGTGCAGTGAAGCGCTCGCAAGGCCAGAAGATCATCGATTACTTGGCGACCGGAAGGGGGCTCACGCCGCTGGTGGCCCTACAGCGGTTCTCATGCTTCCGCCTCGGCGCCAGAATCCTCGAGCTTAAGCGCCAGGGCCACCCGATCACCTCGCGCCTCGTCAAGCGCGGCGACGCTCACGTCGCCGAGTACCGGCTGGAGCGCTCATGACGCGCTCACAGCTCGACTTGCTCACTGACGACGCCTACCACCGGATGATGTCGGCCGAGACGCCCGAATCCCGCCGTCTGTGGGGCGATCGCTTCACGGCATTCTGCAACGAGCGCAACGCAGCCCGCACGGCCGAGGAAATCGAGCGGATCGAGCGCGAGAAGGGGCTGCGCTGATGTACGGCAAGCTCTACTCGCAAATCTTCGACGGCACCCTGCACGGTAATCTTGAGGCGACCGCCGTATTCATGGCGATGATCGCCATTGCGGACTCCGATGGGGTTGTAGACCTAACGTTAACTGCGTTAACAAGTCGCACGGGTTGGCCGCAAGAATTCATCGAACGCGGCATCGCGGAGCTTGAACAGGCGGACGAACACTCACGAACGCCGGATGAGGAAGGCCGCCGAATCGTGCGCCTTCGCGATAACACGACCTGGGGCTGGCGCATCACGAACTACTTGAAATATAGGGAAATTCGTGATGAATCATCGCGCCGTGACTACATGCGGAGATACATGCGGGACCGTCGCAGTAAACAGGCTGTTAACAGCGTTAACACTTGTAAGCCTCCGTTAGCCCATGCAGAGGCAGATACAGATAAAGAACTAAGAGCCGCTGTCGCGGCACCGACGGATTCCGAGCCGGATCCGCCCGACGACCCTCGGAAGGCACTCTGGGACCTCGGCGTATCCGTTCTCGGGAATCAGGCCAGAAGCCTGATCGGGGCGGCGATCAAGCGAACCAGCGAAACCAAGGTTGCCGAGGTGCTCGGGTACATGGCGGCGAAACCCATGGCCGATCCTCGGGCGTATTTCTCCGCAGCGACGCGGGAATCCGAGAAGCGGGGGTTCGTGTGCTGAAAACCTGGGCGGACTTCGGTATCGACCTGCACGGCGTTTCGATCGGCGAGACAGACACGCAGTGCCCGCAATGCTCGGCGCAGCGCAAGAAAAAATCGGCGCGGTGCCTGAGCGTGAACGTCGGCAAGGGGACGTTTTTCTGTCACCACTGCGGATGGGCTGGCGGGCTCGGAACGGGCGAGCGGCGACTCGATGTGGCGTGGAATCGGCCGAAGTATCGCATGCCGGAGCCGACGCTGACTGCGCCGGATTCGGTGATGGCGTACCTCGAGGAACGTGGCATCACGCGCGCGGTTGCGAAGCGCAATCGCGTGAGTGCTGCAACGGTGTACATGCCTCAAGTCGAGGGTCACGTGAAGGCCATCGCATTCCCGTACTACCGCGGCGATCAGCTCGTGAACGTTAAATATCGGGATCGCGAGAAGAACTTCCGCATGGAGGCGGGTGCGGAGCGAATCCTGTACGGCCTCGATGACATCGGCGAAACCTGCGTGATCGTCGAGGGCGAGATGGACAAACTCTCGCTCGAGGTTGCCGGCTTCGTGTCGTGCGTGTCGGTGCCGGACGGCGCACCCACGCCGAACGCGAAGGACTACGCGAGCAAGTTTGCATTCCTCGAGGCGGACGCGGATCGGCTCGAGACGGTGAAGACCTGGATCATTGCCGTGGACAACGACGAGCCCGGCAAGCGTCTCGAGGACGAACTGGCGCGTCGTCTGGGGCGCGAGAAGTGCAAGCGCGTGACGTGGGCGAGCGAATGCAAGGACGCCAACGACGTGCTGCGCATGCATGGCGCGGACGTGCTGCGCGAGTGCATTGAGCACGCGGAACCGTTCCCGATTTACGGCGTGTTCGATATCGAGGATTCCGGTTCGCGTGTTCGCGCGTTATTCGAGACGGGATGGGAGCGCGGGGTGAGCACGGGCTGGTCTGAGTTGGACCAGTTGTACACGGTGCGCCCCGGTGAATTCACGGTTATCACGGGCATGCCGAACAGCGGTAAAAGTAACTGGCTGGATGCTTTGCTTGTGAATCTCGCGCAGGATCACGGGTGGAATTTCGCGCTCTTCTCGCCAGAAAACCAGCCGCTTGAAGATCACATGGCGCGCATGGTCGAGAAGTGGGTCGGGGAGCCGTTCGCGGATGGGCCAACGCCGAGAATGTCCCGCGACATGCTCGAGCGCGGCATGCACGCGATCAAACCGCACTTCACATGGATTTTGCCAGACGATGACAAGGATTGGACTGTTGACATGGTGCTGTCGATTGCGCGGCAACTTGTGCTGCGCAAGGGCATTCGCGGGCTCGTGATTGATCCGTGGAATGAGCTGGAACATTCGCCGCCGCACGGTCAGACCGAGACGGTCTACATCGGCAACGTGTTGAAGCATGTGCGCCAGTTCGCGCGCAAGTATGGCGTCCACGTGTGGATCGTCGCGCATCCGATGAAGCTGATTCGCGAGAAGTCGAGTGGAGATTATCCGGTGCCGACGCTGTACGACATTTCAGGGTCAAGCAATTGGCGCAACAAGGCGGACAACGGCATCTGCGTGTATCGCCATTTCCACGACGACGCGAAGGCCGTGGAAATTCATGTCCAGAAGATTCGCTTTCGTCAGATCGGACGCTTGGGCAAAGCAGACTTGAAGTACAAGCCCGCGACGCAGAGTTACCGTGAATTCAGCTTCGATGAAAGGCGCGCATGACTGCGCCAGAAGACGCCGAGGAATGGCTCGCCCGTCGGTGCGACGACTTCGGCCGGCGAGTGAATGGCGTCTACGCCGCAGTGTTTTCGGGTGTGACCGATACCGAGACGCGCAAGGCGCGGATGCGCGAGGCGATCACCGATCGCCATCTCGCCGACGCGATCTGCGGCAAGCGCGGCGGAAACGTCGAGACATTCCGCGCGGTATTTCAGCGGATTTACTCGGAGGCGCTGTGAGCCATGCGCATCGTCGCGAGTATCACCGCGCGTACTACTGGCGCACGGTCGCGAAGCGTCGCGAGCAAGCGCGCAGACATCGCGCGGAATCGCGAGTGCGCAGGTGGTGCGCGGAACTTGGGATTGTCTACATGAAACCGGGGCAGTCATGACATTCGAAGAAATCGACCCGCGCGTAATCGACACCATGCGAAAGCTGCGGCGGGAAGCCGAGGACGCCGAATACGAAGCCAGCACGCCGGGGGCTGATCGCTGGCGCGACCGGCTG
>CAZUGR010000041.1:3105-5340 GCA_964620145.1 uncultured Candidatus Saccharibacteria bacterium | reverse complement strand
CGTGATGGTATCGGGCTCTCCTGGACCCATTTGCAGGACCTCATGCTTATGAGGATCTACCTGCGCGCCTAGCGACTCAATTTTCTTCAGCCCAGCAGTACCAAGAATGCGAACCAGATCCTGCTCCACCGCCTGAACGCCTTTCACCCATTCATGAGATGCTAAATCTTTTGGAAGATGTGCGAAGGCACGCTGAAAGTTATCAACGGTAGGAAGGAGCTGCATGACGAGTCCTTCCAAAGCAAATTTACGCAAATCCCCTGCCTCACGTTCCATGCGGATTTTCGCATTCTGTAGGTCCGCCTGCGCACGCGCTGCTAGATCTTTGAGACGATCGAGTTCGCCACGGAGTTTCTCGAGCTCATCAGTCGCAGCTGCATCATCCTGTGGCGGAATTTGAGTGTCGTCCATACGGAAAAATCATAACTGTGAGCGACGGAAAGCTCAAAGAGATACTAGAGATCTTCCTCTGGAACCACGCAGGGAATTGCCGGATCCGAAATACAGTTTTCTGCGGGTGGTTCACCCTTCCACGGACACGTCTTGGAATAGAGACATGCATCGTCGGTCATCTGAGCCCAGTACCCCCAGGCCTCCGGACGCTCATCGCCATCATCCGTTTGAGGGAGAACGACGAGGATTTTATCCATGTCATCGAAAACATAGGCTGTATCAAAGAACGGGTTTTGTTCTCCGTTTACAATCATCACCCAATTGCGATGACCGGCTTCATCTTCACACACTCTTTCTTTGCCCGGTACTTCCATACAAACATTGAGACTATCTTTACTGAAAGTAACTCCAAGAGACTCCAAGAACTCCCCAAAGGTCAAACCTGGTTTATGACGATGAATAACATGACCGACTCCATCGTGCAGATGTAAATATTCATGGTGTCTTTCGTCGGCTTCGTCGTGAGTCGCTTCATCGGTTGAAAGGCCAGACATGAATTGATCTGTCGAGAAATCGACCTTGTCCCCGTTTATCCATACAGCAAAATCTGCATGAGTATGGTTGGGATCCGGATTAGGCTGAAACCGCCTCTCGCACGAAGCGAGAGACAGAGTAGCCAAGGTTATTGCGACGAATTTCTTCATGAGAGCGAACGCTTAGTTCAACTCCATTTTTGCTTCACCTTCCATCATAGCATCGCTGCTAGATGTATCTTCCATCATAGCATCACTGCTCATCATGGAATCCTCGATCATTGCGGAACTTGTGCTATCGCATTCCATAGCGTCATCAGTAGCTGGCGTAGCTGCACAAGCTGCAAGCAAGAGGGATGCTGAGCTGAGTGCAATGAGAGAACGAAAGTTCTTCATAAATAAAAAGGGGGAGAAAGACAGTAGCCGGCATTCTAAGGGATGCGCAGATGCTACGCAATGGGCAATACAAGCACTTTATCCACTTATTTGCCCATTTTTTGGCTTAGGAAGCCATGGATCCACCTTTTGAGTCACAGAAAAAATCAAAGATGCTCTTTCTTCTGGAGGCTTTTTTGCACATAATCTGTCGCACGTGTCACGGCCCACCTGCTTCCGCTTCGCGGACTTCGGTGGACGGGTAACTCTATAGTTAACGATTCTGGTAAAATGTGATCCGCTTCCTTGTCACGGCAGCTCAGTCGCCCAGCCTTCGCTTGCGAAGGCGTAATAAATAAGACAAGCTCGGTTCTCGATCATTCTCTTCTAACGCATACGGTATGTCACGGTAGCTCAGTCGGTAGAGCACAGGACTCATAAGCCTGGGGTCGCCAGTTCAATCCTGGCCCGTGACACCACATAAGTTTTCATTCCTCATACTTGGTCAGAGGATAACCTCTTGCGTACCTTTGGATTACTTTGGAATCAGGATGTTGTACAAGAAGATCCGCAATCTGGCTTCTCGCTTCTTCCTTTGTCAGCTCTGCTTTTTTCAGCGTCTTGATCGTGTTCTGGACTTGCCCAAGTGATTCCTCAATCGGAACTCTGCAATGCACCAGCACGACATGCTCCAGTTTTGCAAAGAGCAGCGAGTGAATGTCTTTTGCTGATGGCTGATGATCGCGCTCGCACAGGACTCGAGCCAGAGTCCAGAGTTTGTCGATTTTTGTTCCAAGAATGCCCAACTCTCGTTCAATAATGGTTGGAGCAGTCTCTGTCTCAGATCCAAATCGTGCCGATATTCGTTTAATCAAGCGAATCTTCCCGTCGATGTTCTCCATGGCGTAGCCGAGGATGGCGGGTGAGGACGTGA
>CAZUGR010000041.1:0-3005 GCA_964620145.1 uncultured Candidatus Saccharibacteria bacterium | reverse complement strand
AGGACGTGATCATCTTCACGGGGTCAGCGAACCCGCGCTCCTTCAAATCCTTGATCTTCCCGTCGATGTTCTCAGGAGAAAAGAGCGTTGACCGTACATCTTCGCGAACCTGTGCTATCCACTCCTGTGTAAAACCCAGCGAAACAAAGTGATTTTGTCTTTCGATAACTAAATTAGGTCTTTCAGTGATCGGAACGATGCGTAAGTCGGAATTTGCATGATTCATAAATTTATTGTATGAAATAATTATGATTCGTCAAGGGTTCGCGCACAAAAGGAACGCTTTTCCGCGTATTGGAAGCAGAGCAAATTGCGATCATATTTTGTAAGTGCTCTTACCGAACCCATATTCACCTCCATTACAACCAAGTATGATGATTTGGAACCTGTGTGACCAAATACAGTGTCCAATTCCTATCATTTCCTTCCTCTTTCAACACGAAAGTGTTGAGTGGTTCTTGACGCAAATTAATTAGCACTCTATACTATCGAGTGCTAACTTTTTACTTTCTTCCCCCTACGTGTATGCAGATTATTCCTCGCAAACAGCAGCGGCAGACGGGTTCGGGGTCGCAGGCATTGACACTGCGTGACGCTATGAACCAGCTTTTCGATGAGTCCTTCTGGGACCCTATGCGCTTCTTTTCCGAAGGTTCGCTCCTTCCCGCAACTTCCCGGCAGTGGCAGTTCCTGCCGAGCTTCGACATTGCAGAGACAGACAAGGAACTCCAAGTGGTTGTCGATGTCCCTGGCTATGATTCCAAGGATGTCAGCGTGAACCTCGAGAACGGCGTACTTACCATTGAAGGAAAGATGGAGGAGGAGAAAGAGGAGAAGGACAAGCGGTGGTATCGCAAGGATGCCTCGCATGGCAGTTTCCGCCAACAGGTCTCTCTCCCGCAGGGCATCGACGAGAAGAATGTGAAATGTAAAATGAAGAATGGCAAGCTCACGATCACCGTCCCCAAAACGCAGGAGAGCAAGCCACAGGGAAGAACTCTGACAATCGAGACGGAATAACAATCACGGCGGGCGGTAAACCGCCGTCCGCCGTTCTCTGCTTTCCGTGCCTATGGAACATACTGTCCAACACCGACAACACCAATTCAGCGACCGCAAGCTGAAGGATCTGTTCGACAATGTTATTCCGTACACAAAGTTGTGCATTTCCCTCATCATTTTTGCGACCATTCTGCTGCTACTGGCTTTTGGCGGCATCAAGCTCTACGACATTGCCTTGTCCTTGCTACATGGCGGCGGAGATTCCATCGCGTTCCTGCACAGCATCGCCATCATCATTGTTGTGCTGAAGGCATATCGGGTGCTCGTGTTTTATCTTGATACGTTGCATGTCTCGATCAAGTACATCGTCGAAATCTCCATCATTGCTCCGGCCATTGAACTGATTTTCGCGCCGCAGGGACAAAACCTGTGGCTTACCGCCATTTTGGGTGCTTTCGCTCTGATCAATTTGATCATCTACCTCTCCTACTACGAAAAACTGACGGAAAGTGATCGTGAAATGATGACGGAGAGGACGATCGGATAGCGCTACCGGAATGCAAGGCTTCGCAATCCAAGCGCACTACGCTCGGGGAGAGTTAGGGCTCTGACAGAAGCCATGTTCACCTCCATTACAACCAAGTATGATGTTTTGGAACCTGTGTGACCCTACTAAAAACCACCTCCGGAGAAGTGGTTCTCTCAATAGATGATTTACGCTCCGTGCGGCTCTAGGTAATTATAGACAAGTCGTGGATTCACATGATCACCGGATGCAAGAACACCATGGAGCTTATGACGTGCTGTCTCTCTCTGTGGAGAAAGGTGAGGAGTTTTTACGGATGTCTCCATACGTAAGTTCTCTGAATCATCAAGAAGACGAACGGTATTGGTATGATTCTGTGGCATGATGAGTGAAGGAGAAAATAAAGACGTCGCAGTATTGTGCGGCTGCCACACAATTGCGATCGAGAAAGCAGGTGAACTTCAAGCAGTGAATATTTTTGACTTGGTATACACGAAAAAAAATTCTCGATGTCTTCGGGTGTATGTACAGAATTCTAGCGGTTGTTGTAGGTCAGACGTTCACTGACCGTTGCAGAATCCACAAGGAAATTTTCGAACTGCCATGGGCCAACATCTTCGTGAGAGTACTGTTTCGGCAGCTCTCCTGGTGCCCAATCGAGTGCGATAGAAGGAACATTTCCAAGGTACGGGAGTGCTACTTCCATAATCGATTCGTGTGGAAGTTGATCTGGAATAAGGACGCCTTCCGCAGGATGATCAATCATCCAAAGCACTGCGCCTATAACAGACCCTGCCACCTGAAGCGTGGTCGCATTCTGTCCTGGCAGAATTGCACGTGCTTCATCGATTGTAAGAATTGTTCCCACCCACCACGATTTGAAGTCGTGCCCCATCATGAGACAACCGAGTTCATCTTGCCCACCCGGGAGAATGTCATTCCCCGTAATGCGCTCCTTCGCAAAGAGTTCGTAATTGTGCGTGCGCAGAGCTGCAAGAGAATCGAGACCTTCATCACAGCAGCGGTAGGCGTAATGCACTGTTGGACGGTAGAGAGCCTTGGCCCCGTCCCACACAGTAAGGGCATCACTGATGGTAAACGCTTCGCCGTGACGTACAACCATACCGAGAGTCTCCGCACTTGGCACACACGTCTTCACAAACGTATTGATGCCGAAGCTGTCCAAACAAATCTGATTCTCCGGTCCACCGGTATGCGTGTATGCACCAGTAGGAAGTTTGTGTTCATGTGTCCCCCACCCCATTTCTGCGGGAGCAATTCCCTCTTCATGAAAGCCTTGCACGCTCCATGTATTGACGAACTCGTCGGGAGCACGATGATTGTTGGTTACCTGGGTATCAATCTCGCTGATATGAATGACTTTTACACCCAGCTCGGAGGCGAGCACCGGGTAATTCCTGCTAGTCAGTGCATCCTGAATGCGTTCGGTACGTGCACTGGCAGGAACAGTCTCCAC
>CAZUGR010000040.1:0-5677 GCA_964620145.1 uncultured Candidatus Saccharibacteria bacterium | reverse complement strand
CTACAAACAACAACAATACTAATACTGGGTCTACTACACTTAACGGTGGAGCAGGTGATGTAACAATCACTTCTACTTCAACTGATGTAGAAAATTCATTGAAAGAAGATGAATCAGATGTTAAAGTTCTCGGTTTCCAAGTTGAAGCTGATGGATCTGACATCAACGTTTCAAACGTTAAAGTTGTTTTCCAAAATGACGGATACGCTGTATCTTCAGAAAAAATGTCTAACTACATTGATTCAGTATCTGTATGGATGGGATCAACAGAAGTTGGATCAGCTGACGCTTCTGATTTCTCACGAGAAACAGGATCACCTGATACTTTCACAAAAACAATCGCACTTAAAAATGCTGTTGTAAAAGAAGATAAAAAAGTTAAATTCTATGTAGCAGTATCTGCTATCTCAAACATCGATTCTGATGATTTAGATGCTGACTGGAACGTATCTCTTGATACAGTTCGATACAATGATGCAACTGGAGCTATCCTAAGTGATACACCTTCAATTGATGAAAACTTCTCATTTGAAGATGCTAATACTGATGATAAGCTTTCAATCAAGGCTTCATCAGCTGACCCAGATGCAGCAAATCTTATCGTTGAAGAAGATAATACTTCAGACGAATATATGATTGGTGCATTCAAATTAGAAGTTGATGATAACTCATCTGACATCTCTATTACAGAAATGCCAGTAACAGTTTCATTTGCTAATCTTGATGTAACTAACAACGGAGTTGTTGATGCATCAGATGATTCAACTTCAGATTCTGCTGTTGAAAAAGTAATTGATACTTTGAAAGTTAAAATCGGATCAACTTCAGTTGATGCTGAATTAGATTCTGGATCTGTTTCAATTGTTAACGGTTCTGGTACTGCGACTTACATTGTTGATCTTTCAGATGAAGACCTAACAATTGACGCTGGTGATACTGAAGAAGTTAAAATCTATGCAGTATTCAACGATCAAGACGGAAACTACAACTCAGGTGCTAAAATCTCAGTTGATGTTGATGCTGATGATATGGAAGCTGAAGGTTCAGATGAATTAACATCATCACAAACTTACGGTGTATTCTCAAGTGAAGAACACACATTGATCGTTTCAGGTGCTGCTGTTACTTACTCTTCATCATCATTCACAGCTGAAAACATTGCTGATGCTGTAGATGGAACAATTAGTCTCACATTCAAAGTTGAAGCTATTGGAGAAGATGTAGTATTTGCTGAAAATGCTTCTGATTTCACATACACTCTTACAGGTGCTACTGAAACTGATGCTATCGTAACTGTTGCTGGTAAAACTGCTCAATCTGGAGACTTTACAATCTCAGAAGGAGATACAAAAACTGTTACTCTTTCAGTTAAATTCAATACTACTGCAGGATTCGTACGACTTGAACTTACAGACGTTTCAGGAACTTCAGTTTCTAACGTTAAAACTCAAGCTTACTAATTTTCATTAGTTAAGTTTCTCGATACTTAAAATCGAACGAATAGAAATATTCAAATAAAAAACACTCGACGGGGTGTTTTTTATTTACCTCATCCGGCTTTCCAGCCACCTTCTCCTGGGAGGAGAAGGGAATGCAATTACTCCCTTTCCTAGGTAGCTCGCCCCGCTAAGCGGGGGAACAGGGTTGGGGTGTCCTCCGAAGCGTTCCGCGAAGGATGGAGGGTGAGGTTGTGATATAATAAAAAGATATGAAAGAAAATAATTATGCGTTTATTGACGGACAAAATTTATATCTAGGAACTACCCAAGATGGTTGGTGTATTGATTTGTTAAAATTTAGAACCTACCTGAGAGATAAATATTCAATCACAGAAGCATATTACTTTCTTGGGTTTATTAATGAAGACCATAATGATTTGTATTCTGAAATTCAAAAGGCTGGTTTTATTCTCCAATTTAGAGAACATAATTCAAACATGCTTGGAGTGAAAAAGGGAAATGTAGATACAGATATTGTTTTTTCAATAATGAAAAGTCTTCTTGATGAAGAAAGTATGGATAATGTGGTTCTGGTTTCTGGTGATGGAGATTATAAAAAACTAGTTGATTATCTTATTAAAAAACAGAAACTTAAAAAATTACTCTTCCCCTCAAAGAAATATTCCTCGCTTTATAAAAAACTAACCGTAAAATATTTTGATATGCTATATTCTGATTTTATACGAGGAAAAATTGAGCAAAAGAAAAAGCGAACTTAGGGACGAGCCCGTTCGCTTGCTTTTTCGTGGTAATAACTTCAGTATATCAAAATCATCACTATTGTCAATAATTTACTCGAGTAGTTGTGGAAAACAAAAAAAACACCCGACGGGGTGTTTTTTATTTGGGTAAAAGTTTTGTGATATAATAAAAACATGAATAAAAAATTATTTGTTTTCATTGATGTCTCAAATCTCTGGGAAGTACAAAAATCAAAAAGAAAATTATTTGATTTAGAAAAATTAAAAAATACTCTCAAACAAAGACATGAGGCAGACTCTATTACTATTTTTTATTATACTGCATATCCTCAAGAAGGAACTCGTGACTATTCTTTAGACAGTAAACACAAATTCTTTACGTATTTAGAAAAAGGTCTAGGTTTTAAGGTTATCAAAAAACCTCTCAAAAGAATTCATGTCGATACTTCATTGGGTCAAGTAATAAAAGAAAAAGGAAATATGGATGTGGAAATTACTATTGATAGTGTTCATCATATTCAATCGTACGATACGGCTTTATTCTTTACTGGTGATTCTGATTTTCTCGCACTTATTTCTTATATTAAAAACAAGGGTAAGAAAGTTTACATTTATTCTTCAGAAAACAATATTTCAACAGAATTAAGAACGGGCGGAAATGGTTATTATGATTTATTAAAAATACCACAAGATATTTGGGGTAAAGATTTACAACACAAGGTATAGTTATGAAAACAACCCTCCTTTCGGAGGGTTGCTCTTGGATGTAATACCCCTAAAGTTTTATGGAAAACTCTAAGACAATTACAGTATACTCCACAGGAAAATATTGTCAATATTCTGTAAAAAACAAAAACCCCAGCGGACCTTTCGGCTGGCTGGGGCGTGTATGTTTCCAGTATACCAAAACCACCTCTATTGTCAATAATTTACTCGAGTAGTTGTGGAAAACAAAAAAACACCGTGAGGTGTTTTTTTGTTATGGATTATATTGATATTTTGGAATGTGATTTTGTTTGTTAATAATTTCAATATTTATATTTTGAGTTTTATTTCTAAATATTTCAAAAATTTGAGGAATTGCAAAAATGAGTATTGAGATAAAGATAAGTAATCCAGAAAATCTTACCAAATTATTTTTCCAGAATTTTTCATTGTCATTTTTTACTACTAATTGCAAAATAACTACAAAAAATGACAATGATCCGAGGAGCAATAATGTGAGTGAAATAAAATCTCCCAGATTACTTGAGTTGTTAATAATAGAAAATTCTACAGAAACAAAGGTGATGAATGATGCAAAAATACCTAATATTGTTATAAAATCTTTTTTAATATTTTCAACAACAAATTTAGTATCTTCTATTTTATTTGTTAGAAATTCAACCTTGCCTTCTAAATTCTTAAAATCAGCATCCAGTTCTTTTATTGTTTTTTCATTACTAAAAATTTTATTTGTTCCGAAAAAAATATTATTATTCATATTTAGGAATTTGCTCTATTTCTTTATTTAATAAATTCTTTAAAGAGAAATAACATATTTGACCACTCTTTTCTCCAATGACTGCGACAATAGGTAATGTTTTTCCTCCAATAACAATCCCGGGTAATTCCTCTTGTATGTATTGAGTAATAAAACCATCAACTATAAAATAATCTTCATTAGGTAAAAAAAGTTTCCCCTCATGTTTTTCTTTTAATTTATTTTTGATTTCTTCCTCAATATTTTTGAAACTTAACTTCCCTTGATTTTTTTTTCGTTGAGTTAAATCAAGTCCTCTACCTGAAATAGAAATTGAATCTATATCAAAAAAATTATCTTGATCTAAAATATTTTTAATCCTTGTTAAAAGTGTTTCAGATAAATCATCAAGATCTCCAAGTGTTTTAATTTTACCAACAGCTTCATTAAAGGGTAACTTTCTATCTTGATCAAGATAGATTACTTCTATTTGATAGGTTACACGGAATTCATCATACCCTTCCCAATAAACAGGTTCTTCTGGAGTAATTTTAATACTAAAATCTCTACCAGCAGGCAATGCTGATGTGTATTGAATGGTTTTTGTATTCATAAATTCATTATAAATTAATTCCCAATAAAAACAACAAAACCCCTTTTGGGGAAGTTGTTGTATAGAAATTAGAACTATTAGTTAGTTTCTATAATGTAGTAAACTGGTAAAGTTCCAATTTTTTCAAGAGTAATCTTAAGAGATTTATTCGAAGAAACTCCTGTATATGTAAATTCAAAATCTACTTCTACTGTCGCATTATCTGCAATAGATATTGCTGTAGGTGTACCACCGTTTACTTCAAAATCAGCAAGAGTTGAAATTCCTTCAATTTTGAAGTTAGCAAGAGCTGGAGTCCATGTAATAGCTGCTCCTGAATCATTAGTAACTTCAAGAGTAAATGTCACAGTTCCTTTTGTTCCAGTTCCTACTGGTTCTGTAATATCAAATTCAACTGTTTCTACTTCAACATCGCCACCTGTCATTGTAATAACTGCAGCATAAGAAGTAGTGGTTACTTTGAAATCGTTTGCATTAAGAGAATTCCCTCCTTCATCTTCACCTACAAATTGAATTTCTGTAACTTGAATAGAGCCAGTTCCATCTTTTTTAAGATTAACTTTTACAGAGAAATCAAAATCATCTCCACCTTCAAACTCAAATTCATTTAAATCAAAAGTAAGAACACTTTTAGTATCTATTTCTGCAGCACTATCAATAGTATCAACTTTTTTACCGTCAATATAGAAATCAACACTTTTAACAGTAGCAGAAGATAGTGCAGATGCAAAAGTTACTTTTGCATCTTCAAGAATACCCTCAGCTCCATCTCGAACATCAGCATCTACAATTACTAAAGTTTGATTATTTTTAGCAGAAGTAAGGTCTACAGTGTAGTCTTCTGGAGTATTTTTATTCTTTGAGAATTTAATATCAAAATCTGAAGAAGTGCCAACATTAACATTAACAGTAAGTGGTGTACTACCAGTATTTTCTGTAGATACAATTCCAGCACCGTCAGCGTATCGTACTTCACTTGAAGTGATTACAATTGAATCAACATCAGAATTATCAGCTAAATCAAGAAGAACTTTAATTTCTACAGTTTGTCCTGATTTTGCAATAACATTCAAACCAGAAAATCGAATAGAATCATCGTCCCAATCAGATCGTCGGTTAGTAGTTTCAGAAGCAACTTCTTTTCCATCAACTTCAAGAGTGATAGCATTAATTACTTTATGATTTCGAAGAATATCACTACCATCTTTTGTTGTAAAATCGATGTCTAATCGTTCAATTTTAGCGTCTCCACCTCGTTTAGCAGCTTCAACTTCAATAGTGAAAGCATGTTGATTTGCAACATTTTTAACTACATCGTCTTCACTTACAACACTTACTTTAAGATCAGCCTCATCTCCCTTCAAAGTAGTCGAAGTATTAGTATTGTTATTGTTGTTTGTAC
>CAZUGR010000039.1:0-6108 GCA_964620145.1 uncultured Candidatus Saccharibacteria bacterium | reverse complement strand
CGAATGTCAGGTATGCACCCACCGTTATTTCGCAAAAAAATTTTCTCCTCAAAAAAAACGTAGCCCCGTCCTACCTTCAAAATTTTTTTTTATTTTTTCATCATCATAGGTGGAGAGTAAAAAAAATAGTACAAGAAAAAGTGCAGCATTGCTGCACTTGTAACAATAGTATATCGAAAATTGTAAGGAGCAAATTATGAAACGCAATTTCGTAAAGGTAGTAAAAGTTATCGACCGGAATTTGGTGGTGTTATTTGTGAAGTGCTGGAACACCAAGGGATACCGGGAAGTGTACGGAGTAAATGAATACACCAAGCACGTCAAAAAGTACAGGGAGGAGGGGTTTATTATTATTGAAAAATAGTAACAAATATAGTCTTGCATTTTTAATTATTAAGGCGTATAATTAATAAAGAGAAGTCTTTCATTCCGTACGGAATGAAAAAAATACAAGGGATACATTCCCGGAAAGCTGGAAAGAATGAATACTAACAAGAAAATTGAGGAAAAGAAGTACAAGGTATCTGTGGAAGTTGCGGAAGCATACTTCCATAAAGTCAATTCCGAAATTGAGGGGCGGATTGAAAATTCGTTCTATGATTTTTGGAACGGTGACTGTCCTAACGCTGGAACCGGAAAAGTTGTTTTTTATCATGGAATGAAAAAGAGAATGAAAAGGGCAGTCAGGAAAACTTATTTCAGTTTGCCCCGCAATCTGGTGGAAAAAATTGGGTTGACAAATTTCTCCTACATTGCGCGTTCTATTGAAGCAATGGAACGTGAGGAGAAAAGGGAAAAAGAAGAAAAGGGAAAAAGGATTGTTTCCCTTCCGTATTTAAGCCGGAAAGACAACGCCCGCTACCTTGCCAATAAACGGAAGGTAGACCGTTCCGTTAATTGGAAAACGTATTTCAATGGAGAAGAAAAAATATCTTCGCCGTTCAAGACTGCGGAACCGGCTTATCCCCGTCTTTCCCGTGGGGAGCGTGAAGAAATTTTCGAGAATGATTTTTATGAAGGTAACAGTCTCGAATTTCTGGGCACAGAAAAATTCCGGCGTGCTGTTATGTATAGGCTTTCTGGATTTTGTAAGAAAGTTTGCCTGCCCTTGCAGCAGGACGACCTTGAAGATTTGGTAGGCGAATTTACTATCTACGTTTTTCAGAACGTGGAGGAGTATTTCGAGTATGTTTCTACAACGGTCAAGCCTTGCGGCCCGGTTCGGTTTTTCCTTTACAAACTTTACGACATTGTACGCAAGTACAATAACGGAAACAAGGTAGTGCGGTCACTTGACGCCTACCTTGAAAAAGCCGGGGATGTTATCCCCGACGCACGCGGCAGGGATATGTATTATTCTACGGAAGGAACGCTTCAGGAACGCAAGGAAAAAATCCTTGCAGAAATCAAGAAAACTTTCTCCGAACCGGAAAGAAAGTTTTTGACTAACTACATAACCGGAAAGAAAATGTTTCCGTATTTCTTTGCCCCGATTAAAAGATGGAATAAAAGGACAAGGAAAAGCGAAGAACTCCCTTCAATAGCAGCAACAGCAACCCGGATATGGAATAACAAATTCGGATATATATTTTATATCCGTGGTATGGAAGCTCCGCCTGTTGTTGAAAGGAAAAGAAAACTTCCGCTTCAATCTTGAAGAAACGGAACAAGTAAACAAAAAAACAAGGGAGGAGCAATTGCTCCTCCCGGAAAGACAAGGACAATATGAATATCATGAACAAACTTTATGAACTGGTTAGTCTTTATTTTGAAGGAAAAAGCGTAAACAAAATTGCCGTTATTCACAGCAAGGCGCGGAACTTTCATGACTTCAGGTCATTCTATAGTATCACAACAAGATTTGCAAATAGCAAACAGCATAAAAATTGCTATTGCAAAGTTATTTCCGCTATTGCTTCCGGGATTGTTAAGCTGTATTCCGGGAAATATATAGATTTTGTTGGTGACAGCTATTTTGAAAGTATCACCATGAAAGAATACTTTAACAGTGCAAGAGCAAGCAGGCTCCCTGCCGACTATCGGCACTATGTAAAAATTATCGGGTTGCGCGTTGTTATTTTTGAAAGCGCCAGCCCGCTTAATATCATCCGCAGCAATTTTGACAAGTGCAGGTAAAAGCCTGCACTATAAAACAAATTGATATAGATTTTTTATCAGTATAAAACAATTTGCTTATGAAATTGTTTCCAGTTAAAACAATTTGCTTGTGAATTTTTACAACAAACAAATTATATTATATTATTGCAATATACATATTGCAATTATTTAATAGCTGGGCAAAACAATTTCGTATTGTATTTTTATTCTGATAAAACAATTTGCTATACTGATTTTATTTCAAGAGTAAAATTGATAATAGTATGGTTTGTTGATAGTGTTTCAAATTGTTTGCTATTAACTTTACATGCAATTATCATACCATATTGAAAAGGGCAAGGGCAAGGGCAAGGGCAAGGGCAAGGGCAAGGGCAAGGGCAAGGGCAGCAAAGACAACAGGAAAGCACCGATTTTCTTAAGTTATTATATAGCAACAATTTATGGAGAATTGGTTTTTTGCATTTAATGGAAAAAACTCAAAAAATGTTTTCAAATTTTCCGGTTAAATTGTTGTGGTGCAATAATTTAAGACCTTTTCCTACTTGAATGATATGAAAAGAAAATTAAAAATCTTCGCTTGCAACTTGTTGCAATACAACAACTTCCAGCAGTGTCTCGGTTTTTTGTCGGGGAAAAATCGAGTATAAGGCGTCCGGAAAAAGTGCGGGGCACTCCGGACGAGCAAGGCACAGTATACCGGCTATTGTTAATAGCTGGAGTAGTACACCGGAGCTTAGCTCCGGTATATTATTAGCAGTAAAGAAGGAGAGTAAAATGAACACTATCAATACGGTCATGACGGTTGAGCAGGAGCTGGAACAGCTCAGGGCCGAGAATGCTGCATTGAAGGCCGAAGCTGCCAAACGGGAAAAGCTCGGCGGTCGGAACATCCGGTTCAAGGTTGCCGAGAAGGGTGGTGTTTCGGTGTATGGCCTTAACGCCATCCGCCCTGTCACCCTGTATGCCAACCAGTGGGAAGCCCTCAATGTCGTTTGGAGCGACCTGATGCAGTTCATCATCGACCACCAGTCGGAGCTGTCCTACAAGGAAAAGGCCCCCACCACCACCGCCACCGTCACCTCCCTGTAGTACCCGGCCCGAAAGGGCCGTCAAGTCCTGTTAAGTAGAATGGCCCGACATATTCGGGCCGTTCTGCTTAGCAAATTTGTTTTTGGCAGTATAGCCAGTAGTTATACTGGCTAAATTGCTGTAAACAAATTTCAAAGGAGTTTATTATGACTACATGGCATGATGTCAGCGAAGAAGTCCGCCGGGAAGAGCTGCTCCAGCTTATTGCTGAGCAGGAGATGGACATGGTGGAATTCGGTGACGGTCTCCCCTCCATGCTGGACGGTCTGTTTATCGGGTCTGCCCGGTAAAACCCTGCCCCTTCGGGGGCATCGAACCTTTTAAGTAGAATGGCCAATGCTAATTCGGCTATTTTACTTGACAAATACAGGAGAACAATATGGACAAGGCATTTGAATTGATTGCAAAGATTGCCATGAGAGCTGCAGGTACTTGCGCCTGCCAGCCTTACCGGGACCGGTTTAATGCAGTGCAGGAAGCTGCACTGAAAACCTGCCCGGAAAAGCGGATGCTCATTCTTGGCATGACCACGGAAGAAGAATTACTTGACCAGATATACTGGTCTGTCAAAAAGGAGAATTCCAATTAAGTAGAATGGCGATTGCATATTCGTCATTCTATTTGGGCAAATTAAGAAAGGAGATTTACTATGGGTATCAAACTTCTTCCTGTTCACTATGGGCCATGGGGACATCAGGTTATTAACCTTGATGTCAAGCTCCTGCCGAATCGGCAGGATGAAGGTATCATCGAATACCAGTCCAAGTATGGCGAGTGCCACGAGCTTGTCCGTCTTATCGACGGAGAATGGAGGACATACTAATGGTTCCTTTGAAAGATAGGAGCCAGCCAGTCATGTCTTTCAAAACGTTTTCTATATGGTATACCGGAGCATATCCTACTCCGTATATTGTATACCTGAAGGATGAAAATGTTCTCTGGGCCATGGCCCAGACAATCAGTGAGGCCGTACAGATTGCCAACTCATATAAACGGAGGAAAAAATGAAGCATATCAAAGGGCATAAAGTTTTTGCATTTAAAGGAGAGCGGCTGCTCTCCATGGCCAATGATGAAGATGCACTGGAGCATGGTCTCATTTTGAAATCATGCCGCATCCTCCATTCTGACCGCAAAGTGAACATTTGGTTCACTGATAAACTGGTCAGAGATACAGTCTCCAAGGCCAAGAAGTTCTCCCATGAAACCATCCGCAGGATGGAACTTCCTTCCGAGGACTGACAAGTCCCCGCTACAGCGGGGCAAGGTCTATTAAGTAGAATGGCGAATGCAGATTCGCCAAAAACTTAATAGCAATTTTAAGTATATCTGAAATGGTTTTAACTTTTAATTTTTAATTATTAAAAGTTTGTGGTTCGATTCCACACAGATATAATTTGCTGCCGTGTTTGAAATTTCAAAATGGCAGAACAAATAAGATACCAATACTATGAGAGGAATAAAGTTTAGTTATAAAAACCATGGGGGCCATATGGTCACCTTTAACAAAGCCAAGAAAATCCAATCCGACATTGGGAAGACAGTTATTGTTGAAATCTGGACAAAATCAGGGTTTTCCGGCTATACATTCAAGGCAAAAATTATTTGTGTTGCCAACAAAGAAGATGCAATTGTTGAATGTCCTAACGGAGAAAAGAGACTTGTTTCTTTTGGAAGTAGTTATTATAGGCTGGTATAAAAACATTTATCAGAAAGAAGGAGAAACGGAATGACCACTACATATTGCATTATCAAGGTTGAAATTCATGATAGCCATGGGTTTACCGGTCACTACTTTGAGGCCGAGCCTATCAAGACTTTATGTGATGGCATTCACATTCTTGTGGAAAGCGAATCTGGCAAGCGCTACGTCATTGCCAAACGCAATGGCAAATATATTTATGCCATTTAATCAAAATGAATATAAATAAGGAGCAATAAATGTTGACTGGAAAACAAATCATTGAAGCCTGCAAAGACAATCCATATTTTATCGCTGAGCAAATTGTCCTCGGGTTTGGCTGGTATGATAAGTTCAATGCCACACTCAGTAAAGAGGGAATTACTGTCATATATGGAAAAACTGTCCACTATGACACAGAACTCTACGTATATGAGTGGGGTAAGGAAATTAAGTATGTTGCCCGAATGAAAGATGGGTCAGGAAGATGGGCAGAGCTTCCCATTAGGGAGGGATATAATGAATAAAGATTCTTTTTCTGGCTATGAGGGGTACTACAGGGAAGGACATATTGAATGTTTTATTTTCTGTATTTGTACGCTTATACAGAATGGACACCATGCAGCAGCACGGCTGCTTTTTAACGCCTCTCAATACACTAAGAATGAACTGCTTTCTTTTTGCAATCTTAACAATGACAAAGAGATTCTTTTGAAACTTTTGGAATAGGAGAACAATATGGAGCTTGGAAAAATTGTTGAATGTATTCTTGTTTGTGGAGACTGGAGTGGTTCCTTTACTGGGAAGGTTACCACAATTTTCGATGAGGGTGATTCCTTCATCGTTGAAAGCAACGACTTCAACAATGGCAATGAAGAGTTCATTATCAATGTCATTGACGGAAAGTTTATTTGTGAAATATAAAGGAGCTTAAATATGGAGCTTACTTATGCTGGCAGGGATGCATATTTAAACAGAAGTTTTGTTACTGATGGCAATCGTATCTTCTTTAGGAAGATAGTTAATACTCGTCGGTTAAAATATCAGAAAGTAATATTTGATGGCCTTACTATTGGTTGCGACCTTGAGGCAGAATATGCAAGCAGAGGGAAGGTGCTTCATGCCGAAGAAACTCTCGGTAGTTCATTTGGCACAACAGACTCTCCGCTTGGATATGACGGGGCGTTGAATGTTGTTGAAGTAAGACCGGGCGTTTTCCCT
>CAZUGR010000038.1:0-6190 GCA_964620145.1 uncultured Candidatus Saccharibacteria bacterium | reverse complement strand
TTCCCCTTTTCACCTCTTCCTTTACCGTTTTCGGCTCGGTTAGGGTTATCATTTTTCGTAAGCCAAACAGTTTGGCTTACGAAAAATTGCACTTGTGAGAAATTCAAATTACTGCGTAGTGCAATCGCGTGCACATCTGCAGTGTATGGCGCGTTTGGTTTTGCAACCGTTTGTTGCGCCTGTGCATTTTTTGTTCCAAGCGTAATCGCTAGGAAAAAAAATGCTAAAAAAATATTCAATTTTTTCTTCATTTTGTTTATATTTAATTTTAATATATTATATCAAATTGTAATATTTTGTCAAGTATCTCTATAATTAAGGAGTTCGTGACGAAAAAAATGTAAAAAAAAACCGCAACCACTATTACAACAATAATGATTCGGCGCCAACAACAGTGTCTTTCGTTCAGGATCGGAAAGAACCTCGCGGTCTTACCTATTAAGGTATCATATTCTCGTCTCTTGTCACTCTTTCCCCAAAAGTTTTTCTATGGTGTTACGAATATCTCGTAATTGCGTCGCAACTCCAATGTTTGGTCTACGTGATTGATGTTCTTCTAATTTTTCGAGATTATGAGTAATGTCTTTTATTTCTTGATGGACAATATTTTGATGCGGTGTAACCCAATCTTGATTACGATTATTCCGCATAATTTCAATAATCATTTCTTTGACTTCAGCTATTTTCAATCGAATACCTACTTGAGGATTTCGCAATTGTTCTTGTTCCAACATTTTCAAATAATCAATAAGGATTTCCAGTTCTCGTACTGGAAGCATCGCTCCTTGCCCATTTCCAGAACCTACTGGAGCTACCGCAAAGTCATTCACCCACTCTTGCCAGTTCTGATCCGGATAATTCCCTTGACGTTGCATCATTGTTGCCAGATTAGGTATTGATTGTTGCACTGTCGGCATTGGCATAGGTGCAATATTTCGCGCTCGTTCTGGTAAAGGAATACCTTGAATACCTGATTGAGGATACATGTTCGGTTGCTCTGGTTGGTAAGGTGTATATTGCATTCCTGTTTGAGGATGTTGTACTGATTGATTTTGCATTGCCAATGATTCCATGTCTTGTGCAATATCAGTATGCCAACCTTCGGGCAAATCTTCGGCAATATCTACTGTTGAACGAACTTCTTCGAGATTAGTAATTCCTGAAAGAATTTTTGCAACACCGTCTTCACTCATTGTAAAAATTCCTTGATGGAGAGCTCCGTGTTTTATATCTCGTTCCGTTGGATTTTTTGCAATAATATCTGCAACAATATCATCAACAAGAATAGCTTCATAGAGCCCAACACGCCCTTTGTATCCGATATTATCACACTGTTCACAACCAACAGCTGTATACACTTTTATTGGACCTGTACTCGTAATACCAAGTGATGCAAAATCTTTACCGTTTCGTTCTGCATTTTTTATTACTGCACGAATCATGTGTTCTTCTGGTTGTGTGAGTGTGTGTTCTTTTTTACAATGTGGACACAGTCGTCGAATCAATCGTTGTGCCATTGCCACTGTCAATGCATCAGGGAGAATTTTAGGATTTACTCCTAATTCAATCAAACGAGGAATTGCACCTGCTGCGTTATTGGTATGCAAAGTAGACAATACCAAGTGTCCTGTGAGCGATGCGTTCACTGCAGTACTCGCTGTCTCTTTGTCACGAATTTCTCCTACCATGATTACATCTGGGTCTTGGCGTAATGCTGCACGTAATCCAGAATTGAAATCATATCCTTTGTCATGTTCGACTTGTGTCTGTGTAATTCCTTGGAGATGGTATTCAATAGGATCTTCAATCGTGAGAATTTTAATCTCTGGTGTATAAATTCGCTTCAAAAAAGAATATAATGTTGTCGTTTTCCCCGAACCTGTCGGACCCGTCGTGAGAATCATTCCGTTTGGTTTTTTGACTTCTCCTTGTAATTTTTCAAAAAGGTTTTTTTGAATACCCATTGATTCCATTTCTACCGTGAGACCTTCTGGATTGAGAATACGCATTACTACAGATTCTCCGTATGGACCTGGAATAAGTGATGTACGAATCTCAATATCAATTCCTTTGTATGCAATAGTAAATCGTCCGTCCTGTGCTGTAGTAGTACTACTCAATTTTAATTCTGAAAGTAATTTAATTCGTGAATTAATACTCTTGTAAATTTCCAACGGAAATTCCACAATGTCTTGCAATACTCCATCTTGTCGAAACCGTAACCGAGCAAATTCTTCAGCTGCTTCGATATGTACGTCTGATGACTTTGTTCCAATTGCAGTTCCGAAAATAATCTCCATGAGTTTTGAAACTTTCTTGGTTTCATTGGAATGAACTACTGACAAAAAAAGTTCTTGTATATCACTATTAGAATGGATATCAGTCGCAAGTCTTTGGAGTTCTTCGTCAGAAATATCAAGTAATCCTGTTCGCGAACGGAGCGCCCCACTCACATCTGCATATCGTGCCCAAGCTTTTTCCAATGATCGACGAGAAACGAGATATAATTGTATTGCATAGCCTTTGGTTTCAAGGATGTCAATTTGCTCTACTGTTTTTGGCATTGTGGGAGACATTACTGCAACGCTGAGTTTTTTTCCTACCATAGCAAAAACTGCGATTCCTGCATCGCGTGATACTGATTCTGGGATTAACAAGAGAGCGTCAGTATTAATTCCAATTCCTGACAAGTCAACATATCCAATTCCATAATCTTTGGATAAATCTCTCACAGCAGACTCTTCTTGTCGTGCGTGAATTTCAGAAAGTTTTTTATTTTGTTCTTCATCGCGGAACACAGCCATAATTACATTATATTATATCACACTCAATCAATGAGTGTAATAGTTTTTACAAAAAAACTTCCTTATAGTTACAAGGAAGTTTTTCTTTTTTAAATACAGAAATCTCAAAGACATCTTTTCCGCCCACAAGGGAGCGAAAATTGAAGAAAGAAGTAAGGAGGAACCCAGACATCATCTGTACTCAGCAGAAGCACCAGATAGTCCTACTCACAAACCCCAGGAAGACCGCGAGATCCCGACCCCTTTGAGATTTCTATATTCAAAACCTTTATTTAATTATGAACAGAGTATATCATACTCTGAATTTTTTGTCAAGTGTTTTATTATTATGTATTTTATATGCATAACGTGCACACGAAACTACATAATAACAATATTCTCCAACTCTGACAATATACACCATTCAAAAAATAACACAAGTAGCATTTTGTCCAGTTTTCACCATGTTATCCACATACCTTTTCCACATATTTAAACCTTATAAAATAAGGTTTTTTATCAAAATAGCTCGTTTTTTGGAAAATATGATATAATGCAACTATGAATCCAAATGGAAAAATTGAAAAATCACTCGATGCAAATTTACGCCCACATACATGGGAAGAATACATTGGACAATCAGCCATAAAACAAAATCTTGATATTTTAATCCGTGCAGCAGAAAATCGTGCCCAAGTTGCCGAACATATTCTCTTTTATGGACCACCAGGACTTGGGAAAACTACCCTCGCCCACCTCATCGCACAGCAAACCAATCGTTCCATGAAAACTACAAGTGGTCCTGCAATTGAAAAAGTAGGTGACCTTGCAAGTATTCTCACCAACATTCAACCAGGTGATATTGTATTCATTGATGAAATTCATCGATTGAATAAAATGATTGAGGAAATTCTCTATCCAGCCATGGAATCTGGTGTACTCGATATTATCATCGGAAAAGGTCCCAGTGCACGAACATTACAACTCGAACTTCCTCCATTCACACTCATCGCAGCAACTACCCGACCGAGTCTCATGTCATCACCTCTCCGTTCTCGATTCTCTGGTGGAAGTTTCAAAATGGAATTTTACAACAATGATGAAATGGCACATATTATTGCACAATCAGCTCAGAAACTCGGTATTACTATTACTCCTGATGCACTCTATAATATTGCATCTCGTTGTCGGAAAACTCCTCGAACTGCCAATCATTATCTCAAGAGAATTCGTGACTATGCAGAAGTTCACCATATTGAAACAATAGATATTCCCACTGTTAACCAAGCATTGGAACTCATGGGAATTGATCCTATCGGGCTCACACCATCAGATACACTTCTCTTGAAAACATTGATTGAAAAATTCAACGGTGGGCCAGTCGGTATTAAAACATTGGCAGCAGCAACTGGTGAAGAAGAAGACACCATCGAAGAAGTCATCGAACCGTATTTAATTCAAACGGGACTCCTCGAAAAAACTCCACGCGGACGTATTGCAACAGAAAAAGCGTATGAACATTTGGGATTTGAGTATGTGAAGGAATAAAATAAATAACAAAAAAACAACCCGTTTGGGTTGTTTTTTTTGTTATTTTCCTCGTTTGCGAACTTTTGGTTTTCGTTTCTCGTCTTCCTTTTTGAGTGGGAATCCAAGATATTCGAAAAATGAAAGTGCTTCTGGTCGAGTTTTTGCTGTAGTTACAATAGTAACCGCAAGTCCGAACACATTTACAATTTCTTCATCACCTGTTTCTGGAAAAATAGTATGTTCCTTGATACCAATAGACATGTTTCCAAGACTGTTGGTAGATGATCGAGTAATTCCTCGAAAGTCTTTTGTTCGTGGAAGTGCAATATGTACTAATTTATCGAGAAATTCATACATACGAGCTCCTCGTAATGTTACCACGAGTCCTACAGGATCTCCTTGTCGGATTTTGAACGAAGCAATTGATTGCTTTGCCCCTCGGACTGCTGGTTTTTGTCCTGTAATTTTCATTAATCGATCAGAAACGAATTCGTTCTTCTTTCGATCTTTTTTCATTCCAGAACCTGTTCCCACAGAAACAACTACTTTTTGGATACGAGGAGCTGAAAGCTTGTTCTTGTATCCGAATTGTTCTTTGAGTACTTCAAAAGAAGCATTTTGTTTTTGTTTCATTGATTGCATAGTCGTTAGTAAAATACTAAATAAGTATTTCAAAAATTAAGCAATGTCTTTTCCACTCTTTCGAGCAATGCGAGTTTTTTTCTTTCCTTCAACACGTACCCCAACACGAGTTGGTTTCCCTGTTGATGAATCAATCAACGCAACATTTGAAAGATGGATTGGATAAGCTTTTTCGACCACAGTATGTTTTTCACCACGAGTACGAGCTTTCACAATGTGTTTTTTAATATTCACACCAGCGACAATTAATTTGTCTTCTGCTCGTATTACACGTTCTACGGCACCTTTGGCACCTTTGTGTGATCCTGTGAGGACCATCACTGTATCTCCTTTTTTAATCATAATAGTAGTGTATATAATTTTTTAAATACCTATATTCAAAAATATATACTCAGTTAAAAATATTAGAGAACTTCAGGAGCAAGGGATGCAATTTTTTGAAACCCTTTTTCTTGAATCTCTCTTGGAATAGGACCAAAGATACGACCTCCTTTTGGTTCTTTTGTTTTCTTGTCGAGAATAACGACTGCGTTATCATCGAATCGAATATATGAACCATCTTTTCGACGTAGTGCTGCACGTTGTCGAACAACAACAGCTCGTAATACGTCTTTTTTCTTTACTGATTTTCGTGGTTCAGCAGATTTTACAGAAAGCACTACAACATCACCAACAAAAGCGTAGCGACGATGAGAACCTCCCAATACTTTGAACACTCGAGCTTTTTTTGCACCAGTGTTATCAGCGATAACCACATTTGTTCCAACTTGAATCATATCGGTTAGGCGGTAACGACCACTTCAAAATATTTATCTTTTGAGAATGGGCGAGTTTCGCGAATAGTTACTACATCTCCGACCTTGTGAGCATTGGCTGCATCATGAGCTTTATATCGTTTTGAAATCTTCTGAAATTTATGATATTTCGGATGTTTAACAAAACGTTGTACCAAAACTACAATCGTTTTATCCATCTTGTCTGAAACAACAGTTCCACGAAGAGTTTTTGAATTACTTGTTTTTTGCATAAATAAAATTTATCAAGGAAAGACTCGGAAGTCCTACCCTTCATTAATTACATGTCGTCTCGACTGATGATTCGAGCAGTGATTGGCAATTTGCACGCTGCTTTCCGTAATGCTTCACGTGCTACTGCTTCTGATACTCCATCTACTTCAAAGATGATTCGACCTGGTTCTACTTCAAAACAGTATGCTTTGAGATCTCCTTTTCCTT
>CAZUGR010000037.1:0-6259 GCA_964620145.1 uncultured Candidatus Saccharibacteria bacterium | reverse complement strand
GGCGACGGCGACGGCTACGGCTACGGCGACGGCGACGGCTACGGCGACGGCTACGGCTACGGCTACGGCGACGGCGACGGTGACGGCTCCGGCGACGGCTACGGCGACGGCGACGGCGGCGGCAACGGCGACGGCTTCGGCGACGGCAACGGCGACGGCAACGGCAACGGCTTCGGCTACGGCTTCGGCGACGGCAACGGCGACGGCAACGGCAACGGCAACGGCAACGGCTTCGGCGACGGAGACGGAGAAGGCTAATCACCATGAATCGGGAACCAAAAGACGCTGCGAAGGCGAAGCCGTCAGCGATCGCCCGCGCCGCACTCGGAAAGGAGCAGCCGTGAGCGAACAGGTCGAGATCAGGGGGACGAAGTGGAAACTCTGTAGCGACGGCGTATGGAGGACGGATAAAGAGTTCTGGGGGACTCCGATCACCGACGCCATCGACGAAGTGATCGCTCTCCGCGCCCGCGTTGCGGAGTTGGAACGCGAGACGGTGACGCAGATTCATCCTGACGCAAAGCGGGTGCGGCTGCTGGTCGAGTCGTTCGCTGCTGGCTATTCCATCGCTGGAACTGACATGCACGACATTCACCAGTCGGCCACTCACCGCGCCATCGTCGAAGCCTGGATTCCGCCGGTGCAGCCGGTGCGGATCATGCGGGCGGAGGTCAAGCCGTGAGCGAACGAGAGATCGAGATTCGCGGAACCAAGTGGGAGTTCGATTGCAACTTCGGATCGTGGTGCAGGTCGGATCGGCCCCTCGTTTCTAAGCGCCCGGTCTCCGACGCCATCGAAGAAGTGATCGCCCTCCGCAAGCGGATCGCGGAAGTGGAGTCCGAGCGCGACGGCTGGCGCAGCGACTGCCAGACTCAGGCTAAGCGGGCTGAGTTCTGGCGGGACCATGGCGAAAAGCACATGCCGGCGGAAGCGTTCCTCAGAGCGGTCGCGAACGAGGAGAATCTGCCATGAAGAAGCCCTACAAGGCGACGCGCTGGATCGGGGTGGACGGCAACGGCAATGCGTGGATTTTCCCGTACAAGCCGCGACTCATTGGAACCGAGAACTTGGTTCGATGGATTCCAACGGAAAGTGGAGGATTCTACTTCGGCCAGGCATATTCCCGTCGCGGCGAGTGCTTCCGCGTGATGGTGACGGAGATTTCGAAGCGGAAGGGGAAGAAGCGATGAGCACGAGACTCTACGTGGCGAGGGACGGCGACGGCTGCCTTGCAGTTTTCATCGGCAAGCCGAGGTGGATCAAGTCGTGCATGTGGTGGGAAGGAAGAGATGAGTTGTGGCTCAATAAGTCTTACTTCCCCAGCGTCAGCCCTGGCAAGTGCGTTGCGCTGAAGCTGGTACGTGTGCGGATGAAGCCGCGCCGCGCGAAGAGGGGGAAGCCATGAGCGACAACACGCTGAAGACCTACACCATCCCATCGGAACTGGTGGACGCCATTTCCAACGCCATCGCTGACGGCGTGCGGGATGGACTCCGCGACGCCGCCGCGTCCAAGCCCAAGCGCGGGCCGACGCCGTGCGAGACGTGTAGGTGGGCATATACCGGCAATCGCAACGGCTACGCTCATATGGCGTGCCACCTTATGGTACGGCAAGACAGCAACGGAGACACCGTTCGCGGTGGTTTCGTCGTACATGCAGATCGGCTGCCCGCAGCACGAGGAGAAGACATGAGCGACGGCAACTTGACCTTGGCCGTTTGGGCTAAGGAAGGCGGCTACGCGCTGAAACTGAGATACGACAACGGTGGCGTTGTGGTGACGATCGTAAGTCACGACGGCGAGACGTTTCGCGACGTAGCAACCATGACTGTGGAAGCGTACCGCTGCCGTCGGGTTGCTGATTTCTTCCTGGGCAAAGTGATGGAGAAGCCATGAACCTGCTGGAACGGATGGCGGAGGCGCTGGCGGATGTTCTGAACGCAACGTCAGGAGGTCACGACGGATGGAGCCGCGCCAGCGACCTCCTCGCCGAGTACGACCGCGACCGGAAGCGACTCGTGCTTCTCAGGTTCGAGAATGCGAGGAACATCGAATGCGATGGCAAGACCGCTCGGTTCTTTGTCATGCATGATGGAGGCTTCGGACTCTTTCGTGGCGTCTACTTGGAAGACGGTGACTACGCCTACGCCGTGCTGCCGCCGTTACCAGGGCCGGAGGCGTTCAAGAATGAGGAGCAGTCATGAGCAAGTACGGGGAGCCGTGGACCATCCAGGTCATCGTCGGTGACGACAGGGTTACTATCCTGCCACGCGTGCAGAGTGGTTCTTTGCACGACGCGCAAAAGGAGATTTCTGAACGCATCATCGCCTGCGTCAACGCCTGCGCTGGCATCGAGAATCCCGGCGCGCTTCCTGCGCTGCTGGCCCGCATCGAGCACGCACTGGCCGACGATCCAAACGGACGGCTCGCCGGAATTCGCGGGGCGTTCGACGTGATGATGGGGGATCGGACGTGATCCGCACCGTTGACCTGAACGCTCTGCGCGAGCAGATCGCCGACGTGGACGGCCGCAAGAACGCAGCCCGTCGCGAGAAACGCGGCACGGTCGAGCGCCGGTGCGACCGCTGCCGACTGCCGCTCATCGCGAAGGGCATGACGCGGTGCTTCGTCTGCCAGAGGAGAAGGGGACAGCCGTGATAAAGCCCGAGTGGTGCGACCGCGTGTGGGACACGTCGAGCCTGTCAGATCCGCTGCGGTGGCGAAAGCCCGCGCGAGTCTTCGTGAACTCGATGAGCGACCTTTTCCACGAGTCGCTGCCGGACGAGGCGATCGCGGCTGTGTTCGTGGCGATGGCGGCGGCGCCGCAGCACACGTTCATCGTGCTGACGAAGCGCGCTGAGAGGATGCGGCGATTCATGACCGGCCACCGGCTCAGCTACGAGGACTTCGTTGGTGTCGCTGCGTTCTTCGTCGGTTCTGAGTGCAACACCGACGCCGTGATCGACGCGGCGTGGGCTCGCTATCGCGCCGGCCTGTCCAACCTGTGGCTGGGTGTCTCCGTCGAGGACCAGCCGAGCGCCGACGAGCGCATCCCGCACCTGCTCGCGACGCCTGCGGCGAAGCGGGTTGTCAGCTACGAGCCGGCGCTCGGGCCGGTGGACTTCCGCAACTGGATCGACCCGCACGGTTGCCACGGACACTCGGCAATCGGCGATGGTTCGGACTTGCAATCGTGCGACGGGTGCATCCCATATATCGACTGGGTGATCGTCGGCGGCGAGTCCGGCCCTGGCGCGCGGCCGTGCGACGTCGCATGGATTCGCAGCGCCAGAGACCAGTGTCGTGCCGCCGGGGTGCCGATATTCGTGAAGCAGCTCGGGGCGAACTCCATCGCCCGCTGCGTCGAAGACTTCGGGGATGAGCAGTTCCGAGCGTGGGATTCAGGGCACGCGAACGAGCCGTTCCCGTTGAGCGGCGTGCGCGTGCCGTTCCGTAGTCGGAAAGGCTCCGACCCGTCCGAGTGGCCAGAGGACCTGCGGGTTCGAGAGTGGCCGGAGTCGTCGCGATGAGCACCTACGATCCCGAGGAGCGTCGGGCGATGGCCTCAGGCTTAGAGTACTTGCGCGATCGCAACCTCGACCTGAGCGAAGAGGTCGATCGCCTGCGGCAAGAACGGAAGATGCTGCGGGATGTTCTTTCCGCTGCGCGCAAGTTCCTGGAGTCGAAGAACAAACGCGGCATGGATTCCGCCTTTCGCAATCTCGAACAAGCGGTTGAGCGCAGCTACCCGATCTGGGCAGGAGACGGACATGAGTAAGTACGGGGAGCCGCTGCGACGGCGCGACGCGAGCATCGTGCGAAGCGATGGCACGACCGTAGTGAAAGGCACGTCTCGACGCGATCCACGATGCACCAAGTGTCAGTGCAGCGCATCGACTTTCGTGCATGTGGAATCAGCAGAGCGGATGATCGCTTGCACGAACGCATGCGCCAACATCCCGCACCCGGAGATGCTGCCGGAGCTGGTGGAGGCGGTGACGGGACTGTGCAAGGCTCATGATGAGTATGCCGTCGTTGTCAATTCTTCGCAGGCACCTTTTCCACACCATGCCAGGTGTGTCGCCAAGATCACAGCGGCAGAGAAGAGAGTCATGAGGGCGCGCCGATCAGTGATGGGGGAGAGCGAATGAGCCCGATCTGGAAGCACGAATTGACCGACTTGTACGAGGACAAGCCATGAAGCCGCACCGCCGCATCGAAATGCGAGTCACCATCTCGGCAGACACGTTCAAAGATGCCGTGCAGGAGATTGGTCGTCTTGCCGATCACGTTGCCGAACACGGAGAGGAGTGCTCCCTGTGCTCCGGCGGCTACTCGTGTGGAAGCACGGTCACGATCACCGTCGATCCTGAGATGACGCATGAGCGGTATGCTGAGGAGTTGAAGACTTGGCTCAATGAAAATAAGGACAAGCCATGAAGCCGAAGCTCTACGCCTGGGTGGCGGTGGACGGGAACGGGCAAGCGTTTTTGTATCAACGTGAGCCACGGTTCGACGCGAAGTACGTGTATTTCATTCCAGCCGAATCGGAGGACGTTCAATTCTTCCATCTCGGGGAGTGCGCGCCCCTCGCCGGCCAGTGCTGGCGTGTCGAGATTCCTGGGCCGAAGAAGGCCAGAAAGGCGAAGCGATGATCCAGGTTGAGACGGTGGCGTGGCGGTACGAGTGCATGTTCTGCGGCATCTACTCCGAGACGTTCGCCACGAAAGAGATCAGAGACCGCGAGGCGAGACGGCACGTTCATTCGTGCGATTTGCACCCCATCTATCGGCTGAACCGAGACCTTGCAGACGCCAAGGCAGACGCCGAGTTCTGGCGCGCACGGTACTTCGAGGCGAAGGCGGAATCGCAGTTCTCGCTGGCGGTCCCGCAGCAGTGGGTCAAGACGGGCGAGACGATCATCGAGACAGGGCCGACGCCGACGAAGAAGCGGAGGGCGAAGAGGTGATCGACAAGGACACGAAGTTCCTTAGAACTACCTACGGACTCAGCGTCGGACCGTGGCGGGTGCTTTGTGCCTGCACAGACCTGCACTTCGGCGCTGCATTAGACATCAAAGGCAACGGAGCGTCATACATCTTGGTCCTGTCGCCGGGTGGGCGAAAGGCGCGTCTGTTGAAGTTGCCGCCGAATAAGCGGAGGGCCGCGAAGTGAAGCGGACGCCGAAGCGACGGACGGCTGCCATGCTCTACCGCATCGCCGAGATTGAGGCGGAAAGGGAGACGAAGACATGAAAGAGCGCCCGATCATCTTCCGCCCCGAGATGGTGGCGGCGATCAACGACGGCAGGAAGACGCAGACGCGGCGGGTGATAAGGCACGGCCACGTATTTCGGTTCTGCCGAGGTGGCGATTTGAGCGCCGATGAACGTCGAGCAATCTACAAAAACCCATTCCGCTGGGAGGTTGGCTATCAAGGGCATCCGACCAAGGAGCAATTGCTGTCGATATGCCCATTCGGCGTCCCCGGCGACAGGCTGTGGGTGCGGGAGTCCTATTCCGTATACGGCACCGAGCGAATCTACAAGGACGACCCAAGGGCAGCTACGCACGTTTCATCGCGAGCATGGCGGTCTCCGATCCTCATGCCTCGTGCTGCCTCGCGCCTGACGCTGGAGATCACCGACGTCCGCGTGCAGCGGGTGCAGGAGATCAGCGACGAAGACGCGATCGCGGAGGCAGTCGCACCGCACGGAGAGCAGACCTGGTACGAGGGCAAGGCGCGCGGCATGTTCCATACTGGATGGGAATACATCCACGGCCCAGGCTCATGGGACCGCAACGACTGGGTTTGGGCGATCACGTTCAGAAAGGTTGAGGCATGAAGACACCAAAGAAGCCGAAGCGTACGACGAAGCAGGACAAGTCACTCAGGGACATGGTGCTGTCGCTGGAACGGCGCATCTACGAGCTGGAACAGCACGCTCTGCGTCAGATGCCGAATCCCGTGCCGCCGATCATGCCGCCAGTCGGGACTGGTTCGCCGCCGCTTCCGTGGACGCCGAACATCAGCCCGCCGTGGATCACGCCGTTCCGACCGCCTTCGCCGAATTGGCCGTTCGGCGGCGACATCTGGTGCAGCATTACGCCAAAGCCATGACCACCACCGACGGCAACGACCCCATCGTCGAGGAAGTTCGCGACCTGCTACTGCAACGATCGCAGCGTGGCATGGTCAAGTACGGCACCATCCTCTGTGACTGGGAGACCGTCACGCCTGACCAGGTACTCGCGGAGAG
>CAZUGR010000036.1:0-6311 GCA_964620145.1 uncultured Candidatus Saccharibacteria bacterium | reverse complement strand
GGGGGCTAAGATGCCCGTTTGATCCGCGAGCTATCTGACGTTCGCGACGGCATCAACATCTGCAACTATGACCGCCTCGACAAGATAGATCCCGACGCATTCGGCGCGGTGTCGCTGGACGAAGCAGGCATCCTCAAGAGTTTTGGCGGCAAGGTGTCGTCGGCGCTGATCGCGGCATTCGCGCATCATCGCTTCCGGCTGTGTGCCACGGCAACGCCCGCCCCGAACGATCACATGGAGCTGGGCCAGCAATCCGACTTCATCGGCGTGATGCCGGCGAACGAAATGCTCATGCGGTGGTTCATCAACGATACCGCAGAGGCGTCGCAGCAATGGCGGCTCAAGAAACATGCGGAGCAGGATTTTTGGGACTGGATGGCCTCATGGTCGCGCATGGCGCAGAACCCGGAAGATCTGGGCTTTGACGGCTCGCGCTATGTGCTGCCGCCCCTCGAAATCATCCGCCACCGGACGAGCGGAACGACGGTCAAGCCCAAGGAGGGATCGCTGTTCTTCTCCGATGTTTCCGCCACAAGCATTTTCGATATTAAAAGACAAACATCTACCGAACGAGCTAAATTGGCAGCGTCAATCATTATCGAGTCACTCGCATGTGGAAGCCCGAATACGCCGCCCGTCGAAAATCCAAGTATCACGCCGACACCGCAGAACGTGAGCGGCGGAAACAGCAAGGGCGAAGCCAAGAAGAAAACCGAGAATACATGCGCGAGTATTATGCCGCCAATCGGGATAAGTTTGTCAGAACTCCCGAACAGCAGCAGCGACACAACGCGTCTAGGCGTGAGCGATATTCAACCGATCCAGAATACCGCGAACGAGCAAAGGAAACAGTCCGGAACGCCAATCGCAGAAATCCAGACGGATACAAAAGCCGAAAGCTCAAGGAGTCCTTTGGAATCTCCAAGTCCGAATACGATGCTATGTTTGAATTGCAGCGAGGGCAATGCGCAATCTGCGGAACAACCAAAACCGGCAGATTTAAGCACTTGCACGTTGACCACTGCCACCAAACCGGAGCGATCAGAGGTCTGCTCTGTGGTCCATGCAATACAGGTGTCGGAACCTTTGTTGACGATCCAGAACGGCTTGAGAAAGCCGCAGCTTACATCCGCGATCCTGCGGCATCAAAGCTGGGTCTTGTGGTGCGACACCAACGACGAGCAGGCCGCGCTTGAGGCGGCTCTAGGCAATCTCTGCATCTCGATTACGGGCAGTCAGTCTGCTGACACTAAAGATGAGTTGCACGAGGCATGGCTTCGGGGCGAACGGCCCGTTTTGATTGTCAAGCCATCGATGTTTGGTCACGGCTGCAATTGGCAACACTGCCACAATATGATTTTCGTTGGCAGAACATTTTCCTATGAAACCTGGTATCAGGCTGTACGGCGTTGCTGGCGGTTCGGCCAAACACAATCCGTAAACGTCCACCTCATTGTTGCCGAAGGCGAAGACCAGATCGGCCGCGTCATTGATCGCAAGGCTGGCGATCACGCGCGCATGAAGGCGGCGATGGCCGTGGCGATGAAGCGCGACACGGGGCGCGAGGCCAAGAAGATTTCCTACAATCCGAAACATCAGGGGAGCTTGCCGTCATGGCTGTGATCACGTGCTTGAACGAAACCCATGGCGACAATTTCTCGGCCTATCACGGCGATTGCTGCGACGTGGTTGCGCAATTGCCGGATGCGTCGGTGGGGTTTTCTGTCTACTCCCCGCCGTTCGGTGATTTGTTCGTATATTCGGACAGTGAAGCCGACATGGGCAATTCGTCATCCGATGGTCAGTTCTTCGACCACTACAAATTCCTGATCAAGGAAATGGCGCGGGTCACGAAGCCGGGCAGGCTTTCCGCTGTTCACTGCTCCGATCTACCGTTTCGCAAATGGAAGGACGGCAAGCTTGGCATCAAGGATTTCTCAGGCGACATCATCCGCGCGCATGAGGAATACGGCTGGACGCTGCATTGCCGCGTGACGATCTGGAAATGCCCGGTCGTCGAGATGACGCGCACCAAGGCCCTGGGGCTTCTGTACAAGCAGCTCCAGAAGGACAGCACCAAGAGCAGGACCGGCATGGCGGACTACCTTCTTGTGTTTCGGAATGCCGGCGAGAACGTCGATCCGGTGGGGCACAAGCCCGAGGATTTTCCGGTTGAGCGGTGGCAGCAATGGGCATCGCCCGTCTGGATGGACATTCAGCAGACGAACACGCTGAACGTGAAGATGGCGAAGGAAGCGCAGGACGAACGCCACCTGTGCCCCCTGCAATTGGACTTGATCGAGCGGGCCGTGACCATGTGGAGCAACCCCGGCGACGTGGTTCTCTCGCCTTTCATGGGCATTGGTTCCGAAGGCTATGTGAGCGTCAAGCTCAAGCGCAAGTTCATCGGCGTGGAATTGAAGGAAAGCTATTTCCGCCACGCCGCGCGGAACATCGCCAATGTCGAGGCGCAGGCCGGATCGCTGTTCGATGTTCTGGATGATGAGGCCGCGTGATGGACATTCAAGCCCGCATTGACGAATGGATAAGAGAAAGCGGCGCAACGCTCGATGGTGCGCAGTCCAATCGGCTGTTCCGCATGGTCGAGAAGCTTTCCGACGACGCTTATGCCGATGGCGAAGAACAGGGCCTAGAGGACGGCAAGGCATCGGTGATGCGTGACGCCGAAGAAATCGCAGAACAGGCCATTGATGAATTCAAGGATGAGATCGAAACTGCCCTCTCCCTGATCGACACCGACCGCGAGGCCGCCAAGGTCTATTTAGACCGCGCCTATAACGGCCTGTCATTCACACTCCCCAAGAAAGAGGCTGCGCCATGCCTGCTGTAACCATCGAAGCTGCTCACCTGAAGCGCGCCATTGCCGCAGTAAAGCCCGTCATCCAGAGCAAAACCACGATCCCCATTCTGGCATCCGCCAGGATCGAGGTCATGGGCGGCGTGATGACGGTCGAGGGCACCAATCTGGATCAGGCCGTCAGGATCGAGGTTCCTGCCGATGGCAATGGATCATGGTGCATCGATTTCGGCAAGCTCTCGGCTTTCGCCGGCATCGTGCCGGATGGCGGTCAGGTGACGATCGATGGCGACAGCACGGCAGCCCTGCGGTGCGGCAAGCTTTCCGCCAAGATCGGCGCGCTGCCCATTGCGGACTACCCGGCGATCTCTGCGGCATCCTCGCCCCTCACCTTCGAATTGCCCGTCAAGGCGTTCCGCGATGCCGTGACACGGCTTGCCGGATGCCGGATGAAGGATGGCAGCACGCAAGCCCTTTCCGGCATCCATGTGCAGGGACTTTCCGGCAAGGCTCTCCGCGTCGAGGCGACGGACAGCAAGGCGCTGGCGAGGCTGGATTTGCCCCTCGCGGCCCCCGCCAGCTTCGACGTGATCCTGCCCGGCGAAATCATTCAGCCCATGGCCGGGCTTCCCGATGGCGACATGACGGTTTGCGCCACCGAAGGCATGGTGTCCATGTCATGCGCTGGCGTCACGCTCGTTTCGAAGCTGATCGACGGCAGGTATCCGGAGATCGACCGGGTGCTGAATTCGCAGCGGGCAGCACTTGGCCGGGCCTCGCGCTTCGATACCGCCTATTTGGTATCCGCCATCAAGGCCGCTTCGGTTTCGCAGACCTGGGACTCGGAAAAGCTGTGGATCGTGGTCAATGACGATGGCGCCCATGTGCGCGGCACTGGGCAGGCCGGGGAAGAAATCGTGATCCCGGTCGATTGCGAACCGGGCGATCCGTTCGAAGCCCTCATCAACCCCGCCTATTTCCAGGCTATGCTTGCTGCAGCCAAGATGGAAACCATAGGCCTTGCGGCCGCCGACAATGCCAATGCAGGCGGGCTGTGCTGCATGGAGGACGGCGCGCCCTTTCAGGGCATCTGCTGCTGGCTGAGAGGGTCAAACGTCGGCCACAACCGGCGCGAGGCGGCGTAGCCATGGACGCCGAAACAGTCATGCGTAAGGCGATGGATGCAGGAACGGGCGGCAAGGCCTTCCCGCTTCCCGAGGTCGATCCATGGGCGCCGAAACGGCACGCGCCGGAACTGAAAAACATCAAGCGGGTTCCGGCGCTGCCGGCGGCAGACCCTGCCGAGCCGCAGCGGGATTTCCTGCACGTCGCATCCGACGACATGCGGACGTTTGACGACAAGCGGATCACGTTGAGCAGCATCATCGTCGCCGTGGCAGTAGCAACCCAAGTACTGCCGAACGAGATCAGAAGCCCACGACGGCTTCGCTATATCGTCGCGGCCCGGCACGTCTATTTCTGGATTGCGCGGAACTATACGAGCCGCAGCTTTCCCGAGATCGGCCGATTTTGCAGCCGCATGGATCATACCACCGTGATGCACGGCGTGAAAAAGGTCGATGCCAATATGCCGGAGTACGCGGCGGCGATCGCCAGGGCCGTGGCAATTCTGAACTCCGGGAAATGCGGATGAGCAGGTGGTATCGGGCATATGAGGGCACGGTTACTGACGCCAAGATCGGCGAGGCTGCGCTTGTCGCTGGATGCTCGAGATCGGTAGCGATTGCGGCATGGCATTGCATCTTGGAGAGCTGCGCATCTGCACAGAGGGGCGGCGAATACGAAACGACGCCGCGCCGGGTTGCCGTGATTTTGGGTGAGCCTGTGGCTTTGATCGCATCGCTATTCGATGCGTTTTCCGACCTTGGGATGATAAGCAACGGCGGAGTGACGGCGTGGAAACAGCGCCAGTATGAGAGCGACACGTCAACGGGACGTTCCCGTAAACACAGGGAACGCCGCCGCAACGGCGATGCAACGTTGCCGGAACAGGAAGCAACGGCCCCAGAGACAGAGACAGAGACAGAAGCAGAGAGAGAGAAAGACGCGCGCGCGCAAGGCGATCCCGAGGCCAAGGTTGACCCGCCCCATTGGCAGGCCGTGCAGTCCATTCTCGAAACCAAATCGGGCGACGTTGACGAATGGGAACTGGATTTTCTGCATTCGATCAAGTGGAAGCCATCGCTGACGAAGCCCCAGGCCAATAGCTTGAAGGCCATTCAGGGCAAGCTCGCCTCGGCCGGCGTATCCGAAGCCGTCCCGAAACAGGTGGTGGTCATCGAGGGCACGGCCGCGTGGAAGGCTTGGGAGAAATACCGCGGCAAGCGCCCGCCCACGACTGACATTCGCATTCCCGGCAAGCAGATCCAAAAGGGCTGGTATTTCCCCTCTGAATACCCTCCATCGGCAGAAAACGAGGCCGCAGCATGAGGTACGGCAGCGTGTGCAGCGGCATCGAGGCGGCGACGTGTGCTTGGCATCCGCTGGGCTGGCAGCCACAGTTCTATTCCGAGATTGACAAGAACGCCGCTTCGTTCCTTGCCCGCAAATATCCAGCCGTTCCCAACTACGGCGACATGACCAAGTTTCAGGATTGGCCCGATCATGCAATTGACCTTCTTGTCGGCGGAACACCTTGCCAGTCCTTCTCCGTCGCCGGCCTCAGAAAGGGACTGGCAGACCCGCGTGGCAACCTCATGCTCACCTATCTTGCCATTGCTGACCGATATAGGCCCTCGTGGCTGGTTTGGGAGAACGTGCCCGGCGTCCTTTCCAGTTGGTCAGATGACCCGGACCATCCGCCGGAAGACGACGGAAAAGGAGGGCAAATCGTCCGTCAAAGAAACGATTTTGACTGCTTCCTCGCAGGGCTGGCGGAACTCGGCTATGGGTTTGCATTTAGAATTCTTGACGCTCAGTTCGTCAGAGTGGAATCACACCCTCGCGCCGTCCCTCAGAGACGAAGGCGTGTCTTCGTTGTCGGACATCTTGGAGACTGGCGCCGTGCCGCCGCGGTACTATTTGAGCGCGAAAGCCTGTCGGGGCATCCTCCGCCGCGCCGAGAAGCGCGGGAAGGAACTGCCAGAGGCTTTGAGAGAGGCCCTCACGGCGGTGGCTTCACAGACCTAGCGCCGACAATGGACGCGCGGGCCAAGGATGGCCCGATCCGCAATCAGTTGGGCGTCGGCGTCATTACGACCGATGTGTCTCAGACATTACTCGGCAAGAGCAATAGCAGCCACGATCATACACAGGAAAGCTTTGTTGGCGTCATGGGGCCGGCTGTCTCGCCCGCGCTCAAGGCCCGCGATGCCAAGGGTCCGTCCAGTGATGGTGATGGTGATGGTGATGGTGCGCCTCTCATAGCGCAGATGGCGATGTCAAATGTTGCCCATGCCCTTCGCGGCGAAGGGCATGATGCCTCAGAGGATGGAACAGGGCGGGGAACGCCGATCATTCCCGTTGGCGCTGG
>CAZUGR010000035.1:0-6459 GCA_964620145.1 uncultured Candidatus Saccharibacteria bacterium | reverse complement strand
GGATCACTCCGCTTGCTCCTAAGGCAAGTGCGTCTACCAATTTCGCCACTCGCGCGATAAGACTAACCTTGATACTATAACCAAAGTTGCCTATTTATGCAATCGTTCTGGAATATCACCATGACTCTCGCTTGTTCCGTCAAGAAGATCTGAAACTCGTTCTCGATTACGTTCTCCTGTGTCGAGTTGGAATCGAAACCATGGTGGCTGGTTTTTCATTTTTTTCTTGACATGGTCACGAATATCATCGACGTGTCGAGTCAAGAATTCATGAGCAGGTCGTTCTTGATTTTCTGGAATTACTGTATAGAAAATATGTAATTTTTTACCATCAACTGAACGTTCAGTACGAGTTAGGGTAATTAATGAATTACGATTACTATTACGTGTAATCCAATCTCCAGCATTTGCAAGAATAAGTTTGATATT
The DNA here is from genome assembly GCA_964620145.1 of uncultured Candidatus Saccharibacteria bacterium. Lineage (GTDB taxonomy): Bacteria > Patescibacteriota > Minisyncoccia > Phycocordibacterales > UBA1006 > CALMMZ01. The sequence goes on along the minus strand of CAZUGR010000035.1, from coordinate 6,030 downwards.
ATTTTTCATATTTTTTATTCAATAACTTTTTCAAATGTTTCAATAATATCTCCAGAATCAGGTGGGGTAGTGGTTTCAATTTGAATACCACATTCATTACCGTTTTCCACTTTGTCAGCAGGAGTTTTTCCTTGTTGGAGAGCTACTATTTTTCCTCGACCAATAATTTCATTATCTCGAGTTATTTTTACAAGAGCATTTTTTGCAATAATACCATCAGTCACACGAACTCCTACGAGATGAATATCTTTTTGAGTACTAAAGAATTTTAATACTTTTCCAGTTCCAATTATTTTCTCTACTTCTTTTTGTGGTTTGCGTTCTCGTCCTGCAAGTTCCATCCATTCAGTAAGTTTGTAAATAATAGTAAATGTTTCTACGGTGATTTTTTCTGTTTCGTTGAGATCTCTTGCTCGTGCATCCATATCAACATGGAATCCAAGGATGATTGTTTTCTTGTCTGCGATTCCAAGTTGGATATCTGATTCATTGATTGAACCAACTCCTTTTTTGATTATTTTGAAATAAACATCAGGAATTTCTAATTTCATTATTTCGTTCTCGATTGCTTCTGCTGTCCCATAAACATCAGATTTGATAATTACGGGAATAATGGCAATATCGTCAGTATTTTCAGGAATTTGTCGTGTATGAGCCAATTCTTTGAGAATAATTGCATTTTCAAGTGCCACTGACTCGGCCTCTTTTTTGTTTTCATGAGTAGTGAATACTGAGCCAATGTTCGGCAATTTAGAAAAACCAGTAAGTCGGATTGGTGTTGAGAATGAAGCAGATTCAAGTTGTTTTCCTGAAAAATCTTCGATGAGCCGAGTAGTAGTAAATGCGTCATCAACAACAACAAAATTACCAGATTGGAGTGTTCCATCTTTGATAATCATTGTTGCAGAAATACCTCTTTTTTCATCTACGTTTGCCTCTACTACAAAACCTTTTGCAGGTTGTTGATGATTACCAGTGAATCCTTCCAAATCTGATAACAAGAGAATTGTTTCGAGAAGGTCAGGAACACCTTGTCCTGTTTTTGATGAGATTGGAACACAAGGAATTGAACCTCCGAATCCTTCCACAAAAACCGATTGCTCCATAAGTTCTGTTTTTACTTTATCTATATTAATATTAGCCTTGTCTATTTTTGTAATAGCGACAATATAGGGAACATTGTTTGTAATGATTGTCTTGATAGCTTCCTTGGTTTGCATTTTTACACCTTCTTCTGCAGAGACAATAAGGATGGCAATATCAGCAATAGTTGCTCCTCGTTCACGCATGTGCGAAAAAGCAGCATGACCTGGAGTGTCAATAAATGTTATACGCTTTTCTATTCCTTCTGAGTCTGGAACAGAAACTTCATATGCAGAAATATGTTGAGTGATTCCTCCTGATTCACCAGCTACTATATTGGTACTACGAATATAGTCCAAGAGGCTTGATTTTCCATGATCAACGTGACCCATAATAGCGACAATTGGTGGTCGAGGAGTTTTTGTTTCTGACATAAAAATAAAAGGTAAATTAAAACTGGTAATTGTTATTGCAAACTCTCCATGGCTTGTTTGAGAACTTTTTGTTCATCTCGAGTAAGTTCTATTTCTGATTTAAATTGAGAGATAGGTTTTGCAAAAACATTAGATCGCTCACGACTGTAGAGACTTGATAATACCATACCTGTACCATTTTCGTCAAGTAATACAAATGAAAAACTTTGGTTACCACCGATATTTTCATAAGCATTGTATTTCATTAATGCAAATCCGCGATGGCTTGTAGTCACTCGATTATGTATTGTTTGTACAATATCATAAAGTTTTTTGTGATTTATTTGTAAATTTTCTTGTTTTTTAAGGAGTTCTTGCATTACTGATTCCAGTGAACTTCCATTTGATCCAGTGGTAAAAAGGTTTAACTTTCTCTGAAAGCGAATCATTAAGAATATTAATGCGGTTAAAATAACGATAATAATTACGCCAATAATAGCGAGTAAAATAATTGGTTGCATATAACATTTGATTATAGACAATTTTATGGTAATTTCAAGGTATTCTATGTTTTTTTATTTTAAAAAATTATTACAACATTATTTCCAAAAGAAAGTATACCTAGATTATGCTTCTACAACTCCGATTGATAATCGGGTTCTTTCAGTGATGAATACTGTTTATCGAACAAGTTATGGAAATGCTGGCTCGTTATATACATTAGGAACAACAACGGAGCAGTTTATTTATGATGCAAGAAAAAAAATTGCAAAAATAATTGGAGCTCAATCATCTCAAATTATTTTTACACGCGGAGGAACTGAATCTGACAATCTTGCGATCCTTGGTGTTGTCAATAAATTTAAACAAAATTTTCCTGATAGAATTCCTCATATTATCACCAGTACTATAGAGCATGATGCAGTTCTGGAAACTTGTCGATATCTAGAAAAGAACCAGCAAGCTACTGTTACTTATATTGGATGTGATTCAAATGGTATTATTTCTCTTGATGAAATTAAAAAATCACTCACTCAGGATACTATTCTTGTTACTATAATGTATGCAAATAATGAAATTGGAACAATTCAACCGATCAGAGAAATTACAAAATTAATCAGATGGTATAAAAAACATCACAAAGAAGAAAATGTATTGTATCCACTCGTTCATACTGACGCAATACAATCGGTGAATTATTTAGATAGTAATGTACAGAGACTTGGTGTGGACTTGATGAGTTTTTCTGGTTCAAAAATATATGGACCAAAATCAAGTGGTGTTCTCTTTGTAAAGAATCGAGAAGTCATCGCGCCTATAATGTTTGGCGGGAAACAAGAATTTGCTCTGCGAGCAGGAACAGAAGATGTTGCAAGTATTGTAGGTTTTGCAAAAGCTTTGGAAATCAGTTTACAAGAACAAGAAGGTGAATTTGCTCGATTGAGTACATTACAAAATTGGTTTATTAAAGAATTACAAAAAGATACAAGAATTGTAGTAAATGGATCAATAGAAAATCGATTACCAAATAATATTAATATTACTGTTGCAGGATTTTCAGGAGAGCAATTAGTTATTCAGCTTGATGCAAAAGGTTTTGCGGTTTCGGCAAAATCCGCATGTCAATCAAAGAGTGACGAAGAGTCGCATGTTATTCGAGCATTGCGAATTGCACAAGGGAGACAATTAGGAAATACAGAAGAAGGAAGTTTGCGAATGAGTCTAGGGCGAAAAACAATAAAAAAAGATTTGCAGAACTTCCTCAAGGTTTTCTGGCAAATTGTTCAATAAAAAGTTCTCAAATCGGAGGGCTTTTTTTATTTAAAAAATGTGGTATAGTGAAAATATACAGAATGGTTGTTTGATGTTATGGTTGTTTGATAAAAATCTGTATTTTTTTAAATTAGCTTATTAGTTTAGTATTTTTTTATTTATGCCTCCATTTGAACGATTAACTACAAAAGCAAAAAATGCACTGCAACGATCTCACGAACTTGCAATGGAACGAGGACAAGATCATGTTGAGGTTGCGCATTTACTTACCGCTCTTGTTCTTCAAGACGAGAGTCCAGTTGTTTCAGTTCTTGAAAAACTTGAAATTGACTTGATTCAATTATCTGAAACATTGCTCGAAATAATTGAAACAGGGGAACCTTCTACTATTGGAAATCAATCACAGATGGTTCAAATGTATATTGCACCTGACCTTGCTCAGGTTCTTGAAAGATCGGTAGAAATAGCTCGCGGAATGAAAGACGAGTTTATTTCTGTTGAACATTTATTTCTTGCAGTATTAGCATTACCACATGGTATGCGTGAAAAACTTGATGCGCTTCAGATTACTTATGAACGAGTAATGAAAACTTTGAATGAAATCAAGGAAAACACAGGAAAATCAGAACCAAAAAAACAATTTCGCGCACTTGCAAAATATTCCCGTAATCTAACTAAACTTGCTCGAGAAGATAAGCTTGATCCAGTTATCGGACGTGACCGAGAAATTATGCGTGTCATTGAAATTCTCGCACGACGAACTAAAAATAACCCAATCCTTATTGGTGAACCAGGAACAGGGAAAACAGCAATTGCAGAAGGTCTTGCAATTCGTATGGCAAAAGGAGATGTTCCAGAGTCATTACGAGGAAAAGACTTGGTTATGTTGGATATTGGACTACTTGTTGCAGGGACGAAATATCGTGGTGAATTCGAAGAGCGATTAAAAGCTATTATGAAAGAAGTCGAGCAATCAGAAGGTGGAGTTATTATCTTTATCGATGAAATCCATACTATTGTTGGTGCAGGAGGTGGAGAAGGATCGCAAGATGCTGCAAACATGTTAAAACCAGCACTTGCTCGAGGAGAATTTCGCGCTATCGGTGCAACAACACTCAATGAATTCCAAAAACATTTTGAAAAAGATCCAGCATTGGTTCGCCGTTTCCAACCAGTAATGGTTCAAGAACCGAGTGAAGAAGATGCAATTGCTATTTTGCGAGGATTAAAATCAAAGTATGAACTTTTCCACGGTGTACGTATTACTGATGATGCATTACTTGCTGCAGTAAATCTATCGGTACGTTATATTACGAATCGATTTCTCCCAGACAAGGCAGTTGATTTGATTGATGAATCAGCGTCAATGTTAAAAATTTCTCTTGAAAACAAGCCTGCATTGCTTGATGAGGTACATCGAAAAATTACTCGACTCGAAATTGAAACAGAAGCATTGGTTCGAGAAAGTAAAGAGGGCGACACAGAGCATGCATCAAACGCAAAGAAACGAATCAAAGATATTGCAAAAGAGATTGCAGATATTCGAGAGACTACAAAAGATTTAGAAATTCGTTGGAACACTGAAAAAGATACATTATACGAAATTCGAAGTATCAAAAAACAAATTGAAGCATTTAAAACTGATGCAGATAATGCAGAACTTATTTCTGATTTTGCAAAAGTTGCAGAGATTCGTTATGGAAAAATTCCAGCGCTTGAAAAAAACTTGAAACAAAAAACAGATCGATTGAAAAAAATTAAATCTCAAGACAGATTAATGAGAGAAGAAGTAACTGAAGAAGATATTGCGCGAGTAGTTGCAAAATGGACACATATTCCAGTAACTAAAATGCTTCAAGAAGAATCAAAGCGATTGGTTAAAATGGAAGAAGAGCTCAAGAAACGAATCAAAGGTCAAGACCAGGTAATTGAAAAAATCAGTCATGCAATTCGGAGGTCTCGTGTGGGAATTTCTGACCCGAATCGACCTATTGGATCATTTATGTTCCTTGGACCAACAGGGGTGGGGAAAACAGAGCTTACAAAGGCACTTACAGAGTATATGTTTGATGATGAAAAAGCGTTGATTCGTGTAGATATGTCAGAATACATGGAAAAACATTCTGTTTCAAAATTAGTAGGAACAGCTCCTGGTTATGTAGGGTATGAAGAAGCTGGGCAATTTACAGAAATGGTACGACATCGACCATATTCAGTAATTCTTTTTGATGAAATTGAAAAAGCTCATCCTGATGTTTTTAATTTGTTATTACAAGTACTCGATGATGGTCATTTAACTGATGGGAAAGGACGAAAAATCAATTTCAAAAACACTATCATTATCATGACTTCAAACCTTGGTTCGCAACATATTCAAAAAATGCAAACTATTGGATTCTCTGACCATACACTGGATCAAGGCTATCAAGCAACCAAAGATCGTGTTATGGAATCGTTAAAAGATTTCTTCCGACCTGAATTCCTTAATCGACTTGATGAAATTATTGTTTTTGATGTATTACCAAAAGAAATTGTCCGAGAAATTGTCAAGGTACAAATTGATCGTGTAGTAAAAAGAATGCATGCAAAAAATATTATTTTGGATATAAAGCCTGCCGCGATTGATTATCTTGCAGAAAAAGGGTTCGATCCTCAATTTGGTGCTCGTCCACTCAATCGGTTGATACAAAATACAGTTTTGAACAAAATGGCAACATTAATTATTTCAGATCAATTAACAGAAGGAAATACTATTATTGTT
>CAZUGR010000034.1:0-6704 GCA_964620145.1 uncultured Candidatus Saccharibacteria bacterium | reverse complement strand
TCGTTGTTCTCGCCGTTCCATTTCACTTTGTATTGTGTGGTTGCCATAATTCATCCTAGGCGTGACTAACCTTTACGACGGCTACCGCTGTGTTCCGCTTGTATCGTAAGTTAACGGTGCAGGGTTTCGGAATATCTTGCTTATTCACATAAGCGAAATTGAGGCTGTAATCCCCAACGAAATCCTTACCTGCTTCCCATGCGGCTTTTATTTCCTTCGCCGATTTGTAATCCCGCCCGTAGGCGGGTGTCAGTTCGTAGTACATAATCTCTCCTAAAGCGTATTACCGCACCCCTTGAGGGGTGCGGCTTACAAAACCCACGCGAACATGCTTACGCATGCTTGGCTAATTTGTTTGCGATATTGGCGTCCTGATAGGACGCCAATACTCGGAGCGTAAATGCGTTAACGGTTCGCACCCTGAATAGGTGCGCAAATTTTGCACGCGGGTCATTTTCGCGCGCCTTGTCCAATCGAGCGATCAGCCGATGTTCGTTTCGTGTGATCATTGTTCCCTCACTTTCTCGCATGGGCTTTATAAGTGGTCCGCTTTAGCGGACCACGTTTTAGGAGTGATTGTGCGTCCAAATGGACGCGTTTACTGTAAAAAGCACATAACGGGGGAATCCCCCCGTCAATCGCTCATCCTGATAAACTTCTGAGTACTGTCGCGGCAAATGGAATAGCGTTCACAACCCAACAAGGCTGTACCATAGTGCATTATTGCGTATGGACGCACGAAGTAGATAACATCCTCTTCAACGCGCTCCACAACATGTGTCCACCAGGGCGACTGTAGCGTCCATTCAAGGCTGTAACCTCTCACAGGACGTACAGTCATTCCTTGTTGCAATTCACTTGCCGAATAGAATCGCACATTCGGGTTAACCGAACATACAATATGTGGTTCACTGAAAGTCATAAACAAGAATCCTCCCGTTATATGCTCTTTACAGTATTCCGGTATGTCTCCACCCGCAGCTAACCTTCGGCATACGACTTATAGCGGTATACGGTAAAAACGCGTGTCACTCGCGCCCTACTATCCCCAATTGACGTGTCTGAGCCTTAAAGTTCTACTTATCGATACACGTTTCCCATCCGCATCTCAGGCTTTACGGTCCCGAACTAAATCAGGGTATCCGTTTTAACGCACCAGGACGTGTCAAATCCCTTGCGACCTTCAAACGATACGTTGTTTATCGTATAACGACTAGCTGCGAATTGTATTGGCGCTTACTACGCGCGCGCCAAGTACGCACCTAACGAGCCTATCAGTAACCAACCTCCTATAGTCGATCCGTCTGTTCTCGCGTCACCTTGCGGTGACACCTTATATAGAGCAACCCGCGTGCCAAACCCACGCCAAACCGTAACCTATTAAAAACAAAGCACTTATCACTTAAATGATTTATCGAGCGGACCACTTCCGGTAAATATTACATGCAAAAGGCGTGTAAATCTTACCGATCATGTAACTCTTACCTGCCGCGACCGAAGGGAGCGGCGAGGTGCGGGGGATTATACAGTCCAAAGATCCCATTTGTGTTTGTTATACTTCCACAGTGGAAGTATTTATGCGACCTATACCTGCCTGACCAAACCTACCCTACAACAAATATCGTTGCAACGATTAGTTTGCTGATGCAAACTATATATTGTAGGACAATCGATAGTAGACTGTGCCCCGTTGAACAGCCAACGGTTGACAATCGATTGAACACGTTCAAACGTTCCACGTGGAACACGGGCACACACGTTAAACGTTAATCGATAATCCGACAATCGCTAAGCGATTGTCGGGAAGGTTCCAACCGATAATCGATAGGGGGTAGGCCCCCCAGGGCGTGGTGTGGGGTGATGGGGGCGCGAGAGGCGCGACGAAGGAGCGCCTGGGTAAGGGATGCGTATCTGAAATTTTTTAAAATTTTGTAACATGGCCATGTGAACTAACAGGGCCATGATAAAATGAAACTGATGAATATTAGACCTTACACCGATAACGTTCCCTCCCATGTTTCCTGGTTCCGCGACCGGGCCCACTGGGGTAGCCTGTCCCCCATTGCCCCGTCCAATCCCAATGCCCCGCTAAAATTCTGGGCCGATAACTCCCTTGTTTTCAACAACTTCTGGGCGCAGTTTGGGCAAACCGAAGTGCCCTATCAGTTCCTTGCCCGTGATAGTTCCGGTAAGCCGAAGCTGACTTCGATTGGTTCGCGCGAGTTCTTCGAAACCTACGGCTCATCCAAATCGGTGGTCGAAACCTACAAGGAATTCTCTTTCATGTTCCCGCTGGGCGTCCCGTTCCTGGAAACCAAGAATGTGCCCACGCGCGAAGCATCCACTGTCAACGTCGAGGGCGGCACCACACCTGCGCTCGATTATCCGGTCGAATTCCGTACGGATACTATGTTTGTAGTAGATCCGAAGACTGGCAACTTTGGTGTGATCAATTACCAGGAGTTTATCAAGTCTGCCCGCGAGGTTACCAAAATTACGGACGAACAGAAGGTGGAAACCATCAAAGGCATCTGTGGCTCGGGTATTCCGGCTGCGGACAAAATCAAGGCCATCCGGGTCGTAGTCCAGGATGCCCCACAACACGTAACTATCTGAAAACAAAGGACTTAGCTTTCTAAGTGGGCCGCCGCTAAAGAGGACAACTAACCGGACATGCCAACACAATCTGAAAAAGCAGCGGCCCTGCTACAAGAACTTCTGAAACGGCGGGGCAAACTGACCCCGCCGACAGATCGTTTGGGACTTGAGCGGCCCGCCATATCGGGCGATTTCGAAAATGAGCCGATGGCTGGATGGGAGAAAGCTGCTGCGCTTATCGGCGCGGCAGTTTCTCCGGTTAGTACTATTGCCTCCACAGTACTAGCCCCGCCGCCAGAGGAAACGATTTTCGACCGGGCAATTACGGGGCCCGATGGTAAACTGGAAATCTTGCCGGAAACACTACAAAGTGTTGTACCTCGAATGAAGAAGGCCCAGCGAAAAACGATAACACCGAACCCAGTGGTGGCCGCACTTCAAAGACTCGCACAAAAAGGGCCCCTAAACGATCCGGCCAATGATATTATTCACCAGAAAATTAATGATCGTAATTTTTTAGTGCATGCAACGCGGCCCGAGGACGCTAAACATATTCGAGAACTTGGGGGTATCATGCCCTCGATAGGTGCCCTTCCGCGAAGTGTTCTACGAGATCCAGTGATTAAGAATGCTGTTAAAGCCGGTAATTTGCATGTGAAGAAAGGCTTTTACACAAGCGATAAGCCGTCCGATATTATACGTAAGGACATGCGCAGATATCCGTTAGAAGACACAATTAAAGATTTGGGTAAACCAGAACTTGACCCACAACGATCCCCAGGTGTATCGTTGTCGCGACAAATGAGCGTACCGGAACTTAATCCAGACAAATCATATCGTTTTCTGTTAGATCCGTCCGCACGAAGTACATTTCCTACGGCTGAAAAAGGGTTCAAGAAGAAATATGCGGATGTTCCGTCGGGTTTTCCGCCGAGCATGCTGCGGGATTCTCATGAATCTGAGCAGCGTACATTTGGCACCCCGTACCCAGTTAAGCGGGCAAATCGAGCAATCGTTTCTGAAAATTCTCCAAAATCTCCGATAGAGGAATATGTAAGTCCTGAAAAAGTAGATTACTACCGGGCGACAATGGGAAATGAGAATATTAAAAAGTTACAAGAACGGTTGGGTGTTGGGCGTCGTGGCAGCCGTAATGAATTGTGGGATGAGTATCAGAAATTAGAGAAACTCGGCTCCGACCTATATGACCAGTTGCAGGGACTAAAGGCAACGGACCCGTTTTATAAAACTACCTTAGCCGCCTGGATGGATGCAACTAAAAAAGCGAAAGAAGCCGGGGACAAGTACTACGGAGTAAAATCTAAATCGTTAATGCCTGATATCCCTAAGCCAGCACCAGCGCCAAAGGCAGACACTACACCTGGGATTTCTAATACTATTGACGCCTATGACGACTGGATCGATTCAAAATTTCCTGGGTGGAAAGAACTAATTACTAAGAAAAAACAACTTACCGAAAAATACATAAAACAGATAAACGATCCTAAAGTCCCCAACGACGAATATCTTAAAACTACTGAGGAATTTAACGCTGCAACAAATGCCGTTACTGAGTTTATGAAAAAAATGAATATGCAATGACGCGGCGAATGTTAAATCTGTTATTGGCCGCCCCGAAATCTTCGAGGCTTCCGGTAGACATCGTGCGCCTCAACCAATTCGCGGCGGCCTACAACGCCTATGTAAATGAATTAAAAGCGGATAAGGTTGACATGTCGCTCTGGTCCGAGGTCGAACGTCTTTGGGCCCGTCTGCAATAGTTATCCACCCGAATATAATGAGGGTGGATGCATGGAAACTATCACGACAGTTACAAGCGGTTGCCTATTGGATGACGATTACGACAATGACCTGGGCTGCGATTATCTGGGCTCCAATGGTCGTCGTAAGTTATTGATTCTAAAGGATTTACGCGAGGTCAGCTTTCCAAATGGACTTCATCGAAAACAAAGGAACAATCGGGTTTGATTGTTCCCCTGTCTTCGGGAGGGGGGGGGCCTCTCAATTAGATTATACTATATTAGACCGCCGTAGGTCATAGTTGTTTAAATTTTTGTAAACAGTTCTTTTTTCCATGTTACCGAGTAATTGTGACAGTCGGTAATCGGAAGAACGCACGTATCCCTTAGAATCTAAAGACCATTTACGCGATAAGATTTTTAGAGGATTACGTAGTTCATGCAGCGGATCAAGTACGACTTTTACTTCGTAGGTATCTCCCGAAATCAGAAGTATGGTTTTATCGTGTAAAAAATTCCAAGTGTTGGACAATGCTTTCATACACTTGTAGTATAGCACACGTGGCTAACTAGAGCAACCATGTTATACTGGTGTTGTGGAAGATAAGAAATTACTATACGCATACTTAGCCGGAATCTTGGATGGTGAGGGTTGCATAACAATTTATCACGAAAAGAAATTTAAAACCACGTACATACTCTCTGTCACAGTTGCGATGCGATGCCCGCACGCCATTAAACTGTTTAAGGATGAATTCGGTGGGAGCCAGTGTTTACGTAGTTCTGGAGTTTTGGCCTGGACTATTAGGAGCAATAAGGCACTATTTTTACTAAAACAACTGCTACCGTATCTTGTTGTAAAGAAAAAGCAAGCGGAGGTGGGTATCGAATTTCAGCAAAATAAGGGTAATCTCCGATTCAAGAATCCGACTGAAGTAAACCGCATTGTGCTAAACAGACATGCCGCGCGTGACAAGGTACAACAGTTGAATGCTGAGTGGTGTAGTTTAGTTAAAACCGCTATAGACCCGCCTTATCTGCTTGCTGTATAAAACCTTTAGCAAAGTTCAAAGTTTACAAAAAATAAAACAGGGAACAGCGGTGTATAATTTAGTTGTAAGATATTTTCGAACTTAAAGGAAAATTACAACTATGGCAAGTTACGCACTTCTCGTAACGCCCGATGGAAGCGGCACCTGGAACCGGGGATCTATTACCCGTGGTGCGACGGCTCTATCTGGCGGTACTGCTATTTCTCTCAACGCTCAGGACGACGACGCTAAGAACTCGATCCATGAAGCTCTCCCCGTTGCCCTTCGCGCTTGGAAAAATCGCGCGGCTGCCTCGGGTAACCCAGCCACCAACTTTGCGGCCCTTTTCACCGATAACGGCGACGGCACCTATACGGTTAGTTCCGTTAAGTACGATATCTCCTCGGTAACTGGTGGAACTGCTGTGACGCGGCCCAATGAACTCACCACGAGTGGTTTGACCTTGCAGGATGCATTCGCCCGTATGGCGCGTGCGATTAAGAACGATAAGGCGGCTAACGGTTAATCATGGCACTCTATACTCTTTCTAATAATCCCAAGTGGATCAAATCCGCCACGGTTGATGCTGGTGAGGTTGCGGCGAATTCATATCTTGACGTGAATATTGCCACGTCCTTCAAGCCAGCCAAGGTGAACGACATCTTTCTTGTTGTCGCACCCGCCCTTGAGGGTGGCTTGGTAATTGGGCCCGGTATCGTGACAACCGCTGGCACGGTTACGGCCCGCCTCTCCAATGTTACTGCCTCGCCGATCAATCCGGCTGAACAGACTTTTGTTGTGGTGGGTCTGTAAAGGAGACTTTTATGGGCCGATCACTTAAGTTTATGGGAGCGGCCCTTTTGGGTCTGCTCCTTTTGTCTCTTATTGCCCCCGTTATCGAGGGGGCCTCTAATTCGACTAAATTTTCTGCCCCAGGTACCCGTCAACTATCTCGCCTGATTCAAGTTGTACCGGATAGTGACACGGACGTAACCACGACTGATACGGAAATTTATCAGATTTCGGTGACGAACGTAACCGGAGGTGCCTGCACCTTTACGGTGCAGGATAATCAGGCCACGTCTCGATATCTTGTGTATCAGGCATCTATCGCGGCGGCCACAACGTACGTACTGGTTTGGCCGGAAGGCGCATGGATGGACGACGGATTTAGTTGGTCAAGCAACACTGCGTCTTGTCTTCAGGCTGGTGTTAAGGCACTTAGGAAGTAGATCATGATTAAATCATTTATTCTTGCGGCTTTGCTGGCCGCAAGCTTGTCTTTTGCCCAAGTAAGTTCCATCCCCTCTGCCTC
>CAZUGR010000033.1:0-6818 GCA_964620145.1 uncultured Candidatus Saccharibacteria bacterium | reverse complement strand
TTTGTAACTGTAGAAGACAATAAAAAAACAAATTATCATTACGTACTATCATTCAATGCAGAACGAACTATTCTCATCAAACATGAAGATTTTGCTTATGATCTAAAAAAACAAATTGGAGACACTATTCCAAAATGGATTTATTTTAGTTCTGTAGGAGAAAACTCTATGCAGTACCACCATGATATCGCATCATGGGTAAAGGAAAACAATATTAAAATGGCATTCCAACCAGGAACATTCCAAATCTCTCTTGGTGCAGAAAAATTAAAAGATATTTATGAAGCATCAGAAATCTTTTTCTGTAATGTCGAGGAAGCGCAAAAAATCCTTGGAACAGATTCACGAGATGTAAAAGAACTCATGTTGAAGATGCATGAACTCGGACCAAAAATCGTAAGTATTACTGATGGTCCAGACGGAGCATATGCATATGATTCATACAATGACGAATACTGGTTCCATCCTATTTACCCAGATCCAAAACCTCCAGTAGAACGGACAGGTGCTGGTGATTCATTCTCGTCAACATTTACTGCAGCAATCATGCTCGGTAAATCAGTTGCAGAAGCGTTATCCTGGGGACCAATTAATTCAATGAACGTAGTGCAACATATCGGCGCACAAGAAGGACTCCAAACTCGAGAAAAACTCGAAGAATTCCTTGCAAATGCACCAGAACATTACAAACCGCAAAAAATCTAATCACCAAAAAAGTACCTCTAATAAGGTACTTTTTTATTCTTTCAATAAAGCTTCAACTCGTTCTTCTACCGGTGGATGTGTCATGAATAATTTATGAATCCCCTTTGCGCCTGCAAATGGATTTGCGATAAATAAATGAGCTGTTGCATCACTCGCCTTTTGCATTGGACGATTATATGCGTGAATTTTTTTGAGCGCATTTGCAAGACCTTCTGGATATCGAGTCATCAATGCCCCGGTTGCATCTGCAAGAAATTCTCGTTTTCGAGAAACTGCAAGTTGTACTAACATTGCACCGATTGGCGCTAAAATAGAGAGAGCAATACCAACAAGTATAAATATTCCTGCATTTTTGTTATCTGAATCACTTCCACGAAACAATGTCGATCTCAAAAAAATATCTGCAACAAGTGAGATAAAGCCAACTAATACAACTACTACTGTCGAAAGTAAAATATCTCGATTACCAATATGGGCAAGTTCATGAGCAACAACGCCTTCTAACTCTGACTCATCAAGTATTTCAAGAATTCCTATAGTAAACGCAACTGCAGCATGATTTTTATTTCTACCTGTCGCAAATGCATTTGGTGATTGATCTGGAATAATATACACACGAGGCTTTGGAAGTCCGGCAGTTCTGGTTAAATTTTCTACCATTCTGTGGAGTTGTGCATATTGTTGTTCATCAGCAAGAAATGCACCTACTGACTTCAATGCGACCTTATCAGAATTCCAATATGAAAAAATATTCATAGCTAAAGAAAAAGCAAAAAAACCATAGAGAATTGTTGTATTTTGATAGATTTGAGCAAAAACAAAACCAATACCAATAACCACAACAAAGAAAACAGTCATCAAAATCCAAGTTTTCCGAACATTATTATCTTGTTGAGTATAAAGCGTTGCCATAGATAATTCTATTATACCAAAAAACTACCCAGAAATCCAGATAGTTTTTTAATTAAAACTTTACCTCAACTGGTTGTGATTCTATACTTCCTTCTGCAATTTCAAAGAAATCAGGAACTTTAAAACTAAACATACTTCCAATAATATTCGATGGAAATACTTGAAGAGCCGTTGTAAAATCACGAACATTTCCATTGTAAAACCGTCGAGCTGCTTGAATCTTGTTTTCGGTATCAGAAAGCTCTCGTTGCAATTCGAGGAAATTAGTATTCGCTTTCAAGTCTGGATAATTTTCAGAAAGTGCAAAAAGTGACTTGAGAGTTCCCGAAAGCATATTTTCCGCTGCTGCATGTTGTTCTGTTGCACCTTGGTTTTGCATAGCAGTATTACGCGCTTCGATTACTTTTTCGAGAGTTTGTGATTCGTGTGCTGCATATCCTTTTACCGTATTAATCAAATTTGGGATAAGATCATATCGACGTTTTAATTGTACATCAATATCAGCCCAAGCTTCTGTAGTTCGGTTTTTAAAAGTAATAAATCGGTTGTAAGTAACAATCGCCCATAGAGCAATTACTCCTATGATAATTAAAATAATAACTAAAGGTGTCATAAAAAATATAAATTAAGAATAAATGTCAATTCTTGTTGACTCTTTTATTGTAGCATATTTATCAAAAAATAGCTCTTTTGAGCTATTTAAAGTAAAAAAACAAAGATAAGTATAATAGCAAGAATAATTCGATACCATCCAAAAATCTTTAGTGCGTTTGGTTTTTGTAAAAAACTAAGCAACCATTTTGCTACAAAAAATGCAACAATTCCTGAAAAAATAACCCCAATGATTAACATATTCCACTCTTGAGAAGTAAAATTACCGCCAGTTTTCCATAAATCATATCCTGTTGCAGTAATCATTGTTGGAATTGCCAGAAGAAACGAAGCAAGAACAACTTGATTTAATGGAATTTTTTTTACCAAACCACCAATCAATACTGATCCTGATCGAGACATACCTGGAATAAATGCGAGAATTTGCCAAAGACTCAAATAGAAAATTTGTTTAAAAGATAACTGTAATTCTATTTGCTTATTCTCTTGAATTACCTGTTGTTGATATTGCCCTGAAAAATAAACCATAATAATACCGCCAATAAAAACTGCAAATATTTCAACCATTTGATTTCCAAGGAATACATTTTTTACTAGTGGATATACTAACAATCCAACAATGCCAACTGGAATAAAAGCAATTCCTAATTGGAAAATTATTTTTGGAGATTGGAATAATTGCTTTCTTAAAAGAATAATTATTGCAATAATAGCACCAAGCTGTATTGCAATAATAAAACTTGTGAAAAAATCACTATGAGGGATATTCATTAACTTCCCAAATAAGTCAATATGGAATGTTGACGATATTGGTAAAAACTCAGTGACACCTTCTATAATACTCAATATTAATACATGGAAAAAATTCATAAATGTTATGATAATACTTTCTTAATAAAACGTACCGTAATTAATCCAATAATAATTCCTATAATCCAACCAGTAAAAACATCTATAGGCCAATGTATACCGACAACAATTCGAAAAATTCCTATAATCATTGCAAAAATAATAAATACTATTCCCCATGATTTATGGAATCGAAACACAGTGATCGCTATAGCCATAAAAATAAGTGAATGCCCTGAAGGAAAACTATCTGCGCCACCATATTCATACAGTGATTGTATACCTTGAAGGAAAGGTCTTTCTGAATAGATAAGAAACTTCCCTACCCATTGAACCAAGAAAGCTGTTCCCGTACTTAACAATAGAGCAAGTAGAACTTTCTGGAGATGTGATCGTTGTCTCTGTAAAACATGAACTACTATTTCTTGCATTATAAAAAATAGCAAAACAACACCAAAAATCCAAGCAAGGTAACGAGCAAAGAAAACACTCAGTTCGGATGGAATTATTTGCGCAATGTTTTGTAGAAAAGAAATTATTACTGTTTGTATCATCATATATTTTTTTAAGAAATCCCAAGAAATTCATAACGCATGTCATCTTGATGAACATGTCTCCTCTTTTTAAACAGGGCAAATAAAATTCCCAATGCCACACATTCTGTAATCAAATGAGAACCTCCATAACTCATAAAAGGAAGTGTAATTCCTGTTACTGGCATAATTCCAATATTCATTCCAATATTAATAATAATATGACTTGAAAAATAAACTACCAACCCAATAGCAAAAAGTGTTTCAAAATTTGAAGTACCTTGCAGTGCTATTTTCAAAATTCTCCATAAAAGAATTAAATAACATAAAATAACAATAATTGAACCAACAAATCCCCACTCTTCTGCAAACGCTGCAAAGATAAAGTCTGTTTGATGTTCTGGTAAGAAATTTAATCGAGATTGTGTTCCGAACCCAACACCCTTTCCGATTACTTGACCAGAACCTACTGCAATCATAGATTGATATGCATTATATCCTGTTCCTCGAACATCTGCGAGAGGATTCAAGAAATTCATAATACGAGCTTTTTGATATGGTTTAAAAACAAAACCCCATAACATTCCACCGATAATAGCAACTACGGCAGTGATAATGATCAAGTGTTTTTTCGATAAACCAGATACCATCATCATACCAAACCAAATACACCCAAAGATAATCGCAGAACCAAAATCTGGTTGCAAAAAAACCAAGAAGAAAGGTATAAACATGTATACACCCGTCACAAATAAATGTTTCACATGTGCAATTTCAACATGTCTCCGTGACAAATATTTTGCAAGTATAAGAATCAAAATAACTTTCACCGGATCAGATGGTTGAAAAGATATACCACCCAACTGAAACCAACTTGTTGCCCCTTTTACAGTACTTCCTAATACAATTACTAGAACTAAAATTCCAATGGAAAATAAATAAAAACTAAATAATATCCAAGATTGCTTCAAAAAAGACAAATCAAGATGTGCAACTCCAACAAGAATAACTAACGATACAACACACCAAATTGTTTGTTTTAATAAATATCCATTATCTCCACCCAATGAACCCATTGTAATAGTTCCAAAAAACATCAAAAGTGTAATGGAAACAATAACCCACCAATCGAGTGAAATCTTTTTAAAAAAACTCATCATATATTAAGAAAGTTGAATGAATGGATTAATTCTTGGGATAATTTCTCGACGAGCCGGAATACCATTTAATGGTTCAGGCCAAGTAAAATACACTGGAATAGTTTCTTCGGAACCAATTTGATCGATAATAGTTTGACTCGTTGCAATAACATTTCCTGAAATATCATAAATAATAACTATGACCGGAATATTATAAAATTTTGAAAAAGTTGTATTACGAATATTTGCAGAGAGTTTTGGAAAAAAATCAATATCTTCTAAAATATCATTTTCAACAACTAAATTTTGATCATTATACTTATCGGCAATTTTGGTAAAAACTAAAGGTTGCCCAAAAGTAATAAATGCTGTTTTTGGAATTCGCTCAGAAACTTTGATACCTGTTTCAAAAATTGCTGTACGATCATTCGGTCCAATAAAAGTTATCCCCCGAATAGGTTCTGCTGCGAGAATATTTTTGTCATCATATAATCGAATTTCATATGGAACAGATTCTGCACCACTTCCCTGATTTTGATTTTCAATATAGGAAACTACTGAATATACATCTCCTGTAATTTTAATAGGTCGTGTCCATAGTGGTAATAACGGTTTAATATCAGCTACGCACATCAAACTACACACTCCACCACAATCAACACCACGCTCATTCTGATTCCGTTTCCCATCAAAACATGTTGCCTCAGTTTTAATAAAATTATTGTATACAAAAACTGAAACAATTCCCACAACAATAATTACAAAAACTCCAATAATAGTAGTTTTCCGACGAGTAGACCAATCCATATATGGTCAGTATAGCAAAAAATCAATCACATGGGAAATGGACATATTAATAAAAAAATACAAAAAAACTACTTCATAAATATGAAATAGTTTTATTTAAATTATGAGATAGCTTTCTTGAAATAGGATAAAAATCCTACTATAAACACTATTGTAGTACATCCAAAAAGAATACCGCCCAATAATGATTCATATTCTGTAATACTTTCCCCCATAAAATAGAGTGAAGCTCCTGTAGCAAAGAGATATGTTACTGCAATGCTCATAAAGTCTGGTTTTTTTCCATTGTTATAATTTTTAATTTTTAAAAGAACAATATCGTTCTTGAATACAGTTTAGCATAATAATAATAATAATATGTCAAGTAGTTTTTGTAAACAAAAATACCCTTATTATATAAGGGTATTTTTGTTTATTCACTCCTTTGTTCTGGCGACACCTACTCTCCCGCAAAAGCAGTACCATCGGTATATCAGCGCTTAACGACTCTGTTCGGAATGGGAAGAGGTGTGACCACCGTACTAAATCACCAGAACAAAGGAGTGAATTATTTATTATCAAATGAAAACGTAAACATGGTAAGTACATAAGTAAAAACTTTATAAAAAGTTACTTGTGTTACAACATTATAAAAAGGTGATATACACATTTCCTAATAGGAATATGGATCATTAGTACTTCTCGGCTCCACACATTACTGTGCTTCCACCTAAAGCCTATCAACCTGATCATCTCTCAGGATCCTATGATTACTGATCTTGAAGTGGGCTTCCCTCTTAGATGCTTTCAGAGGTTATCCTTGCCCGACATAGCTACCCAGCGGTGCACCTGGCGGTACAGCTGGTAGACCAGCGGTCAGTTCACTCCGGTCCTCTCGTACTAGGAGCAAGTCTTCTCAATAATCAACGCCTGCAGTAGATAGGAGACCAACCTGTCTTGCGCATTTTAGTTTTATATCTGATTCCAGTGATGAAGCTGTTTTCAGAACCTGTATTACTACAGGAATCGGACTGTAACTTATACTCTTTCGAGCATTTCAACATTCAGTCTCTACGGGTATACTTATGAATTTCATAAATATTTCCCTCGGAATTCTCCTCTGCAAAGCAGGTGGGAATTTTCCGATATCAGTTGAATCTGTCATTATGTATTACTACATACGACCGCCGCAATGATTGGTTTTATCTATTTTTATTTTTTATTATGACGAAAATTCCTGATTGTGTCGTATTTCAGAACTTGATTCAGACGGTCCTTCAGT
>CAZUGR010000032.1:0-6824 GCA_964620145.1 uncultured Candidatus Saccharibacteria bacterium | reverse complement strand
AATCTTCTGCCATTTTTTTAGTAAGAGTCGTTGCAAGTACTCGCCCACCACGCGCTATTTCCATTTCTGTTTCATTAATAAAATCTTGCACTTGTCCTGGATAATTCTTTTCAACATCTGCAACCACGGGACGAATTTCCACCACTGGATCAACTAATCCTGTTGGACGAATAATTTGTTCAACAATTTGTTCTGAAACTTCTCGTTCGATATTTCCTGGGGTCGCAGAAACATAAATAGATTGACCGATCCTCTTTTCAAATTCTTCGTATCGCAATGGTCGATTATCTGCTGCAGACGGCAATCGAAAACCATATTCAATCAATGTCTTTTTCCGTGAAGCATCTCCTGCATGCATTCCATGCAATTGCGGGAGCGTTACATGCGATTCATCAATCACAGTCAAGAAATCTGGATTTCCTTTTTTATCTCGTGGGAAATATGACAACAATGTTTCTGGTGCATCACCTGCATTTTTTCCAGATAAATGTCGAGAATAGTTTTCAATACCACTGCAATATCCAACTTCTCGCATCATTGATAAATCATTCAAGGTTCTTCGCTTGATTCGTTCTGCTTCGAGTAACTTTCCTTCTTTTTCAAATTTTTTCACTTGCGATTTCATCTCTGCTTCGATTAATTTCAAAGCTTTTTCTTTTTTCTCACCTTCGGTTAAAAAGTGTTTTGCAGGAAATAGAAATACTGTTTCTGGAGTTTCTAAAATTAATGAAGTCACTGGATCAATTACTTGAATCAATCCAATTTGATTTCCAGAAAACAGAATACTGATCATATATCTTTCAGAAACTGGCATCATGTCTACTCGATTTCCTACAGAACGGAATTGCCCTGATGACACATCGGCCGTTGTTCGTTCATAATGTACTCGTACCAATTGTTCCATTAATTCTCGTTTAGAAATTTTTTGATCCAGTGCAAGTAGAACATTCATTGCTGCATATTCTTCTGGACTTCCTAAACCATAAATGCATGATACCGATGCAACAATAATCACATCACGACGCGTGAGCAATGCCTGAGTCGAAGCATGCCGCAACCGATCAATCTCCTCGTTAATCTGTGCATCTTTTTCAATATAGGTATCCGTCACTGGCATGTATGCCTCTGGTTGGTAGTAATCATAATACGATACAAAATAGTGCACCGCAGCATCAGGAAAGAATTCTTTAAATTCCTGTGCAAGTTGAGCGGCAAGTGTTTTATTGTGAGCAATCACGAGTGTAGGTTTTCCAATTTCCTGAATCACATTTGCCATGGTAAAAGTCTTCCCTGTTCCTGTGGCACCAAGGAGTGTTTGTTTTTTCATTCCTTTTTTTAACCCTTTCAACAACGCAGAAATGGCCTCGGGTTGGTCACCGCCAGGCTGATAAGGAGATTTTAATTGAAAAGCATCATTACTCTTTTGTAACATATCTCTACACTAGCATTTTTTGGGAAACAAAAAAAGCACCTGATTAACAGGTGCTTTTATAGTATAAAATTTATACTATAACTCTTGATGATAACCTAATTGACCATCACTCTTTACTGAAAGTGTTGTATCACTCAATATATCAGTTATATAATGAATAACAAGAAATCCTTTACTACAGAGTATTCCAAAAAAGACGGTTGCTCCATAATAATCAGACTGCTTTCCAGAAAAAGAACCACACCATGTTGTAAAAACACCTTCTTTGTAATTAGAAATTAAATCAATTCCGAAAAGGAAATCAAAAAACGGCAACACAAGTGAAATCCAAGAAATAAGAGCCATCCATGAAAATATTTTAAGAGGAACAAGAATAGTTTTTCTTCCTCTTAAAAATTCAAATATTTTTCCTACTCTGTGACGCCCATCTAAATTACCATATCTAATAGTGTAGTAATTTATAAATAATGCGAAGCATACTGAAATCCCTATTGAAGAGAAAATAATCACCTGTAAAATTTGAAAGATTGTCATAACTGTATAATTTTTTATAAAGATAGCATATTAAATTTATTATGTCAAGATTATTTCTTAAGCAACTAAAAAACACTTTATTTAAAGCGTTTTTTATTACAACAACGTTAAACTTGTAATTGTATTTCCATCTCGCAATTTCATAATACGCACTCCTTGTGTTGCTCGTCCCAAAACTAGAATACTTTCCAATTCTGTTCGAATTACTTGAGGTTTTATAGAATCAACTTCGTCTAGAAGTAAAATAAACAATAACACCAATAATACAAAAATATATTCCCAACATCCAATAGACTGAAAAAGTATTAAATGTCATCTGAAGTGGATCATGTAAACTTGTCCATGTTGATAATCGAATAATTCCATCAATAGCTATCTGTATTGGAAAAGCAATGATTTGACCTAATGGTAATAAAATCATACCAATAAAAACAGAAAGAAATCCAAAGATAGTAATCCATGGTATTAATCCTAGAACAAGAATATTTATCGGAAAAGAAATAAAAGAAAAATATCCCATTTGATAAATGATAAGTGGCAACGTCATTATATTTACTGATAATGTCTGCAATAAAATTTCACCAAATGAGTTTTCTGCAAATCGTTCATATCGCTCTTGGAGAACAGGAAAAATGTACACAATTCCTATAGTAGCAAGAAATGATAATTGTAACGACAAATCAAAAAGTATCGCGTACGGAGAAATCCATGTCATGACAAGTAAAGCTAATAATATTCCTCGAGTAATTACATATGGTTTAATAAAATATTTTGCAGCAAATGCACTCAGCGCCATAACTCCAGCACGCGATGATGTAGGAGAAATTCCAACAATCAGAATAAACAACGACAGAGCAATCATTGCTGTAATAAGTCTCCGATAGTATCCAAGCGAAGAAAACAATCTCACAAAAGAATTTGCAACGAGCGTTACATTATAACCAGACAAAACAACAATATGAATTAATCCAACTAATCGAAATGTTTCTAGTAGAGAATTATCAAGTGATGAAGTATCTCCCACAACGATTCCCGAAAGTAATCCTGAAACTGGAGCAATATAAATCTGATTTAATGTTTTTATAAAATAATTTTTTATTTTATAAAAAATATTTTCTATAGTTCGTGTATGAGTATGGACAGTTTTTTCAATATTCGGATAACGAATATCACCAACGATTTTTTTACTATAACTCATCAATCGATACTGCACTGTGCGACCAGAATCTGAGAGGAAATTTTCACGTAGCGAAAATTTCCCAGACACAACCATACGATCTCCAATGGTAACTTTTTCGAGATCGGTAGTTGCAATAACAATATCCAAAGTTTTATGAGGAATTTTAATACCATTGATAAATTCTGGTTTGATACGAATGGACTGTTTCCCAGGTTTTAAAGTAGGAACTCCATGAATCGTGCCTACAACAGTAATTGTCTTGTTATGAAATTGATCAAAACTATTGAATGGATATTTTTTATGGAACTGATCAGTTCTCCAGAAACCAATAATTATTGCAAAACTTGTTATACATAAAATCCAAATAATACTCTGGACGCAAATCAATTTCTTGAGAAGATAAATCCAAACAATAACACCTAAAATAATCCAATGAATATATTGACCAACAATCTCGCTTGGTAAAAACATTCCTAAAATTATTCCCGAGAGAATACCGAAGCCAATACTCAAAAATGAATCGAGTTTCATGTTATCTCTCATAATAACAAAGAAAAGAAAAACCACTAAATTTTATTGGTGGTTTTTCTTTTCTTTTTCCCATTCTTTGATGAGTTTTTTTTCTTCTTGTTCTGAGAGAACTTTTTTATATTTTGATGAACGACCGTGGACAACTTTTTTACAAGATTCCCAATCTCTAAATGTTTGAATATTTCCATTCACTAATGCGACATAGGAATATGCTTTTTTGCTTTTTGTATCAGTATTTTTCTTGGTAGAAATAGTTGCTCCAGAATATTGAGTGTATGTTTTCTTAATTGTTTCAGTAGAGTGAATTTCTGGATAATAATCTTTTGCAGAACCATCAAATAATTCAATAGGATTTTTTGCGGCAAAACTTGTCGCAATCATATCACACCGTTCATTTCCCCAAATTCCCGAATGACCTCGCACATGTTCAAATTGAATAAATTGAAAATAATTCTTTATATCAAATAACTCCTTCCATAAATCACTATTCAATACTTCTGTTTTTGTACTTGTTTTCCAATTATTTTTTATCCAACCAAATATCCAGCGTGTAATTCCATTAATAGCATATGATGAGTCAGTGCGAATAACGATTTTTGCCTGTGGTGAAACATCTTGTTTTTTCAAAAAATGGAGTGATTGAATAATTGCAGTGAGCTCCATTTTATTATTAGTGGTTTTTTCATTACGATCACCTAATTCAATTACTTGTTCACGATCCTGAAACACAATGACACATCCATAACCTCCTGGTCCAGGATTCCCGAGGGAAGACCCGTCAGTATAAATAAGTATGTTTTCTGAATTTTGTTGTCCTATTTTCTGTTGCATGAAACGAGTATAACATGAAACCAATGAAAATATAAAAACTACTCAATCGAGTAGTTTTTATATTAATTTTTTGGTAAACCTTCACATGCTTCGTCATCTTTGTTACCGTCCAAACGATTTACATCATTGTTTGGTCCACCAGATTTTTCAAAAAACTTTTGAGCTTGTGATTGTGTTTTGAAATCATCACAATTATATTCATCAGTGTATTTTGCACCCACTGTTCCAGCAGGAACAATGTCACCATTCATATCTCGCATTACTCGAGCGATGAAATCACCTTCTGTATTTTGCAATAAATTACCTGAATTGTCTCGTTCAATTCTAGATTCTGAAAGAGAATCTCCAGACAATAATGACCCGAGATCGAAATCACTATTTGACATTTCAAGACCCAGAGCACCCAATAAAACTACAAAAACTCCTAATAAAACTTTTTTCTTTGCTGTGGTTGGTTTGAGATTTTCTTTAGTAAATTTTTCTCGAGCAACTTTTTGAACTTTGTTTTATCCTTGTTTCTGTATATTAATAATTCTCATTCTTAATTCCCCTTTACCCATAAAAAATGAATATTCAATATTTCCAAATAAACTAATTTTACTCAATCTATCTGGATCAATTTTATATCGCTCTGGTCGTGCAAAAAATTGAATCGCACGCAATGGTTGCATACCTGACGAAATAATAACTTCTAGATGTTCTTTTGTTTTTCCAAACGTTTGCACTTTTTCTGGTTGAAAATCTGCAATGCAAAATATTGGTGGACGGTTTCCTAATCCAAACGGCGCAAAACATTGCAAACGAGTATGCAAATCTCGCGTAACTTGTTCTGGAAATAATTTAATATCATATTCAACTTCTTGGGCAATACTATCATCTTTTTCGTCGTAAATCATTTCACCTGCAACAGTATTTAACTTATCTTCCAAAAAATGAATTTTTTCTTTATTCATAGAAAAACCTCCCGCACCTTCATGTCCTCCATAATGTTCAAATTGATCAGCAATTGCCGTCATCAAATCAACTACATGATCCCCATTCCGTGCACGACACGACCCTTTTACTACATCACTCTCAGCACCCCAAACAAACACTGTCCGATCATATTCCTCAACCATTTTTGACGCAATCAAACCCAGAACTCCTGGGCTCCACGACGGATCACCAGTTACAATAATTTTTGGGAGCGTTTCTCGTGCTGACATTTTTTTATGCACTTCTTTCATTGCACGAGCGACTTCTAATTTTCGCTCATCATTTAACCGAGAAAGCTCTTGTGCGATTTCTCGAGCCTGAATAATATCGTCTGTAGTTAATAGTTGAAAAGCGACTTCTGGGTGCGCCATACGCGATGCAGCATTTAATCGTGGAGTCACTGAAAAACCAATATCGTCCTCGGTAATATATGCTTGTCTAATTTTCATAACTTGAAACAAAGCAAGCAATCCTGGACGCTTTGTCTTGCGGAGAACTTTTAATCCGTACATTGCAAAAACTCGATTCTCATTTACGAGTGGTACCATATCAGAAAGCGTTGCAATTCCTACCATATCAAGCAACCACTTTTCCCAACCAATCATGGGTACAGAAACTTTTTGCGCAATCTTTTCAAAATCAAGATCAGTGTTTTCTATTTTTTTTTCACCTCGAACTACTGCCAATATTCCTTGTACTAATTTGAAAGCAGTTGCACATCCACAGAGCATTGTGTCTGGGTATAAACCTTGATCAGACTTCCTAGTAACTTTTGGATTTACAATCGCAACTGCGTTTGGTAATACTTCGAGTGGTTCGTGATGATCAGTGACAATAACTTCAATACCGAGCGAATTTGCAAAGTCAATTTCCTTGACCGCAGTAATACCAAGGTCTACAGTTATTAATAATCCAACTCCATCGTTTTTAATTTTTTCAAGTGCAGGAATATGTAGTCCATATCCTTCATCATGTCGATGTGGAATATAAAAAGAAACATTATGTATATATTCAATTTTTTTGAAAAAATCATGCATCACCGTTGCTCCAGGAATTCCATCAGCATCATAATCACTGTACACACAAATTTTTTCATCATTCTGTATAGCTTGTAGAATTCTCCCTACAGCAATTTCCATATTTGGCATTAGAAATGGATCATAGGTATGCTTTTCATAATTTGGATTCAAGAATTGATCCTGCAACTCTGACGTATTGTATCCTCGTTTTTTTAATAAATAATCAACTAATTCGCTATAATTCATATCTTGGTACTATACCATAAATATGTATTATCTAAATATAAAAACAGCCTATGCATTATAGACTGTTTATATTGAA
>CAZUGR010000031.1:0-7366 GCA_964620145.1 uncultured Candidatus Saccharibacteria bacterium | reverse complement strand
CAGTAGAATCTCATCGCCCGCCCCTGTTCACGACTGCCGTCACCACGTTGATGTCCAGTTGCTGTTTCCAGATTCGCAGTTCCTTTATACACCCGCAGAATGCATGAGTACCGCGAGAAATGAACACCCCGGAATTCGTTCCGAGGGAGCCATCAAACGACGAGTCATCCGTAGATACTCCTGCGCGCGTGACGGCAAACTTTCCGTTAGCTCCCCAGCTTGTTGCGAATCTGTCCGGTCTGTTCAGAAGTGAGTCTGCGACCGGCGGGCTATAAGCTGCGTTCGTGCCGTCATGAATACTAACATGTGTTGCCGCTTGCCCTGCTGCCATAAACATAGCAGAAGCTGTAGTTGAGCCTGCAGCGACATGAACAATGGAACGCATACGGCTCGTCGAGTTGAAGAATGTAGAAGTCTCTGCATAACAACTACCGACAGTATTATCTATGTTGGCTGAGTTGTAATTCCCGAGCGCATCCGCATTTCTGGTGACCGCCACAGCCTCAGTTGGAATGGGCGTTTCCATGATCCATGTGCCGTTGCCATAATTACTGTTATTAACTTGGCCCATGTCTACTGCGATGACATCACCAGGCGTAGTCATTCTCACGCCTAGCGAGTACGACATTCTTGGCACTGAGACAGGCGCAATGAACCGGAAGTGAGAAGATGAAAGTTCGCTGGTAATATCAGTCCACGTCACCCCATCCTCGGTTATTTCGATGGTGCCGGTTCCGGAGATTCGCTTGAGCCACAGAGAGCATTGGCGATTGACGCTCGTGCCGAATGCCACGGTCTGTATCACCGTGTCACCAGCAGCGCCGCATGTAATGGTGCTGCAACTGTTGGCAACCCCGTCCATTCCAGCCCCATCTTTCGCTACGACTGGCGCACCAGCTTTGACCCATAGCACATTCGTCAGGTCGCGGTTCCATTTGCATTGGTTGATAGAGGCGTGTTCAAACAACGCGCCACAGTAGACCCCATCCTCATTGTAGTAGCTGCGAAGGCTGCCAGATGGAACCTCTATCCATAAGCCGGTTGATAGCCGAGTCCACGCGGTCGTTGCTCTTGTGTGCGTCGGCTGCGCGCCTGCACCGAACCGGTAATCGGCACAAGCGATCCCGCCGCCCAAGTCATAGAACGGAACATGGAATTCCGGAGCTGGAGGCGTGGAGCGATGCGGAAACGGCCCGCCCAGCGACAACGCGCCATACAGTCCGAACGTGGACAACCGGCAGCAGCTATCTGTCAGGCCACCGCGCATCAGTATTCCTCGGCGATCCCGTAGATGTTGATGGCCTTCGCCGCCGTCACGGCCACCAGCACGGCAGCCTTGAGTATATGGCCGTTCTTCATCGGCAGGATGCGCTTGCCGTACTGGTCAACCGGCAGACCGGGCAGCATCGAGGCCGACAGCAGATCGACCGCCGCCGTCGAGCCGTTCGTGCCAGCCGCGATCGGGACGTTGACCGTGCCGATGATGTGGTCGGCCACGCCGTCGTTGACCGCCAGCACCACGTTCATCGCTGCGGTATCGCTCGATGTTGCCATCAGCGACTTGACGATGGCATCCTCTGCCGATGCGGTGTAGAGCGTCTGGTATCCCGTGCCATCGCCGTTCTCGATGATGAGGCCGAAGCCGTTAATCTCGCTTGTGATATACAGGTTTGTTTGCTTTGCCATGTCAGAATACTCCTAGGTAAATTCGATTGAAGAGCCGTTGAGCCGTTGCCGCCGCCGTTGTGGTATTGACTTCCGTTTCTGTTCCGCTTGAATCTTTTGTGTAAAGGATATTGTTAGCCTTTGCGTACAGAGCGAGATTA
Source organism: uncultured Candidatus Saccharibacteria bacterium (assembly GCA_964620145.1). Classification (GTDB taxonomy): domain Bacteria; phylum Patescibacteriota; class Minisyncoccia; order Phycocordibacterales; family UBA1006; genus CALMMZ01. The sequence goes on along the minus strand of CAZUGR010000031.1, from coordinate 5,540 downwards.
CTCGCCGCTGGAGAAGCTGGAGCGTCGCCCTCTTCAAAAATTATTTGGCCTGCCATGATAGTCTCCTAAAGTATCCTGATATTTCCTGCTACGGTTAAATCGCCAGCCACTTTCAAATAACTGACCACGGTATATGATTCGTCTGCATTGACCGCGAACGCCGAGCTTATTACGTTCTGCGTCTTGCGATCCGCATTATGATAGTGCAGCGTTGAATCGCCTCCGTCCGTCAAGTCGTCCCACCTCGAAGCGATGGTCGCCCTGTCGGCCTCGAAGTTTGAAACAAGCGCATATTGTGCATGGTCATCATCTGCAAGCCCGTCCATGCCTCCATGATCGTGTTTATGGAGCGTTGTAGCGCCGCCGTCCGTCAGGTCTGCGTGATTGGTTGCTGATAGGTGAGTGTAGGTTGCTGTGTTGATATTCTGCAAGTCGGCATGGTTGCGCGTTTCGATGTCGGTCAGGTTTGAGCCTGTTTTATCTACCAAGCTCCATGCGATACCGGCAGTGGATGATATGCGCTTCCATAGCCGATACATCCAGTCATCGAAAGAACGATCTGAACTGCGCGGTGGTTGTGCTAGTGGTTGCATGGTTTATCTCACGTTAAACAGGTAATCAATAAATGGTGCAATCATTATTCCAAGCATTACCCAGAAAATAATATCCATCATTGGTTAGCCCCCATGCCGCCATATAGTAAGCTACGGAGAGTAGCTTCCGACATATCCCCGTAAGCAGCAGGTGCGAGAGGTTTTGCCAAACCGGAAAGTTTCCCGGTGTAATAAGCAGCCTCACCCATTAGCCGTGGCGATTGAGCCGCTAATGTTGGGATAGCTAATGCAGGCCCACCAACGACATAACCACCCAATCCCAAACCACCGGCAACAGCACTACCCAATCCCCTTGGCGTTACGGTGTTTAGAGCCTGACCTGCCAGTGCAGGCATGATTTCACGCCCACCAGCCTCTTCCATCTGCTTTGCGAGTGCCAGTCTGTTTCCGTAATTCGTATTGGCATTATTACGCATCAATGACTGCAATTTCCTCATTCCTGCATCAGCAGAGGCTTTTTGTCCGATAGATAATGCGCGCTCGATCTCTTTAATCACATCGGTTGAATCAGAATAATCCTTCATCACCTTGGCATAAACAGGGGCTTGTTTGTTGATTTCACTTTTGATTGAGTTGTAAATCTGCCCAACTGCTGACCGTGCTGTCTTTTCTTCAAAAGGGATTGATTCGAGAATACCACCGATGTTTTGCTTGAGTGCGTCCAGTCCTTCTGGGGTATGAAATTCTGCAGGGTCTAATCCTTTCCAACGTGCAATAGCATCATAAGTTTCCTGTAATGACTTCGCGGCCTTGACGTTCTTTACCTGCCCCTTAAAGGTCGCCATGTCATAGGCGTTTTTCATCGCCTTATCTATGCCGTCAAATTGCAACACTTTGCTGTCTTTGGAAACTTGTGCCATGCCCTGACGGTATGCTTGGGATTTTTTCGCTCCCATTTCCGCGATGTTTGCTTTAACATCATCCAGAACGTCAGTCATTTGCGTCTTGCCGCGCATTGATCCAAGGAAAGAACCAGCACGTTTACCGCCTTCAAATCCGGCTTTTGTGGCTTGCTTTAGGCTTTCCCCTCCGGTATGAGTACCAAGCCCACCGATAACATCGGCAGCAACACCACCAATTTTAGGGATAAGTTTGGCCGCCACTGTGGGAGCGATTGACCCCGCTAATCCAGCAGCTAGTTGTCCAGATGGCCCAGCACCACCTTGACGGGCTAATTCCGAACCTCCAGCACCACCGGCAGCGGATGCTAATTGAGCGACAGGTTGAGCAGCAAGTAGTTTTCCTGCCTCCCCCACAAGTCCTGGGGCGCGAGATATAGCACCTCCAGCGCCAACCATGCCAGCAGCACCAACCATCCCACGCCCGATTGCACCAGTCAGGCGTTCTGTGTTGGTTACGTTTTCAGGCAAGCCCATGCGAGTTGCCAAATCTGAGGCAATATCAGCAGGCCGACGTGCACCAGTCATTGCAGCAAGTGGATTGCCAACAATCCCAGCAACATCTCCAGCGCCTTCAAGCAACATACGCCCCGTTCTTCCTGCCTGCCTTCCGAGATTATCAATGAAAGATGGCTCTTGCTGCGCTTGTTGCGGTTGTTCTGGCTGCGCTCTCATGCGGCGTATCTCAGCAGCCAATGCCCGCGCATCATCTGTATTGCCAGCTTGGTCAGCCTTGATTAAGGCTTGCTCCAGTTGTGCTATATCGGCCATGTTGTCACCTTATTTGTATTTTTCAAGGAGCGCGTCAACATTGCTGGGTTGTGCGCCACCACCACTGTTCGGCGTTGCTTGATTGCCATAAGCACTCTCAAGATTCTGCCTTGCGGACACATCCATAGGGTCTTTACCGTAATTGCTGCGGATCGCGTCAACATTCATCTTACGCAACAATACACCACGCTCATTCACCTTTTGAACCTCGCCAAGCCGCTGCATAACCAGCTCTGGGTCGTTGATATTGGCTATGATTTCATTCCATGCACGAATCGCATCACCTTCAGTCTGTACGCCTTTGTTAAGCCGCAACGATTCATTGCGCAGACGTTCAAGGTTAGCTTGAAACGATGCGTAATTACGGCTTTCCTCGGTTGATTGGCCTGCCATGTTTCGGATTTTGTAACCCAAATTATTCACCGGGCCAAGTGGCAACTTACCTTTACCAATCATGTTTTGGAATGAGGCTAAATCCTTATTTAGCGATGATGCCGCGCCAATTGCATCAAGTTCTTCCTGTTGCAATTTTAGAGCAATTGCAGGCAGTGGCTTTGATTTAGGTTGGGCACCTTGCAACGGAATTATCCGGCCTTGCGGATATTGTGCCGAAGGAGGCTCTATAAACCCGCCCTGACTTTCGCTAAATTGCAGCTTTCCACCAGCCTCTTGCTCCCGCACTTTGGCTAACTTTAGCCTACGATCCAAATCCACATCTTGAGCGTATTGATTGGCAGCTTGAGTACCTTCCGGTTGCACTTTGAACTGCTGGCCTGATTTGTTTATTCCGACAATCGTCCCGTCGTTCTGCATGTATCCACGCCCTTGCCCAAACACATCAACAGGACTCCCGCTGAATTGTGGCTGCTGTTGGGCGGATGATAAGCGGGTAACATTTCCGGTTTGGTCGTTTAGGACAAAGTTACCTCCGCTGTCAATCAGCGAAGATAGATGCATGTTCGGCAGTTGATTAGCGTCGTCGTATGCTTGTCCAGCTTGCCCGCTAAATCCCAATGACCTGCGCTGTACTAAATCAGATAACCTGGCCATTTTTCACCTCACCAAAAAGTCGGGTTTTCATTGCGGCGTGTAACAAATGCACCACCCTCCATTCCAGAGGTGATCCGCGTAGGCTCTTTAAAGTACCCGGATGCCAGACCGAATTGCTGTTTGTTTTTCAGCAAATCAGACAGTCGATTAAATTGATTCCCGTATTCTTGAGAGGCCATGCCTTGACCATATTTTGCAAGTTCAGCTAATACATTCCCACTCCCAAGCATACCTTTCGCCGCAGCACTCCGGTTAATCGCCTGATTACCTTGTCCAAGCCGGAATTGATAGGATGGGTCGGATTCAATGCTGGACGGGTTGTTCAGCAAGTCACTCAACCGCTGCTGTTCAGGCATTAAATTAGAACCGAATATAACTTGCTGCCGCATTTGCTGATACCCTTGCGGGTCTGTAACCTGAGAACCTTGCGGAGTTATTCCATTAGCAGGTTGTCCAGTAGAATTTGTCCAATCAGGGATCGATCCACCAAGCGTAGGTTGCTGGAATTTATAATTACTCCAGCTATTATTAGGTATGGCCATTTTTATTCCCCTTTATATAATATCTACATCAATCGCGCTCAACTGGAGCGATGTGTTGTCCAGGTGCCTAACATCATAAGACCGTTTCCGTGCTGCGCCGAGCCGGTCAATCTTCGACCTTTCCGCGCTTAAATCCACCTTGCGATAAGCAGAAAACGTGGTGTAATCATCATCCGAATATCTGACATAAGCATTAGCAGATACCTTGTTGCCTATGATTGCAAGCCTTGTGTGTCGCTTAAGCTCGTTCGTCTGGTTGTCGATTTTCCCTGTTCTCATCACCACATTGACAGGCACAGCAACGTCCATGTAGTTCGTGTCTACAATCTCGCACAGTGTCCCGTTGGATTCATGCTGTAACAGGTCTTTACCCAGGGCATGGATGTATTTTGTATATTTAAAGTACGTCTCCGTGTAAGGCGTACTTGTGATTGTCCCGGTGGCTGGCGTTGTTGTTCCTGCGGTTGTCTCGAATGTGTAATGAGTTGTGTCGACGTATGAAATAACCTTTATGCCGTTATATGCAGCTTGATTAGCCCCTGCTATCAATACAGGATCGCCGTCAGTCAGGTTATGCGCAGCCGCAGTCGTTACAGTGGCAGTCGTGCCGGACAAGGTAATCGAAGTGACGTTTACCGGCGTTCCTGCGGTAAGGCTTGTCCATTCAGACCATAATTTAGTGGTAAGGTCATACACGATGGTTATATCTTGGTCAACGAGCGTTAGAACATAGAAGGCATGACCGGCTATTTTCAGCCCGAATGCGTGAACCGTGGCGAGAGTTGATAGGTTCAAGATGCGCTCAATGTCAGGCGTTGATACTTGAGCGGTATCTAGGCCTTGCATCATGTGCACCCCCCTGCCTTTCTGGCGCGTTTGAGATACCCAGAAAATAATGCCGTCAAGGTTAGCAACAGAATCCCCAGACGCGCATCCTACAAGGTTAAAGCCATTTCCTACAGGGGAGAACGGAGATCCTGTCGCATTTCCTGCATCATAGAAAAACTCTGTACTCCATTCCTTGAATGCGATAATGTAGTTCTGCGACTTTGCCAAAGCAACACCCAAGCCAGGTTCAGTCTGTGCGGTCAGGAAGTCCAAAGCATTCCACGCGGTCGCGTCATTAAGGTCTGAGTTGTACAAGATGGCATTCGTGTCCATCACCACAAAATACCCATCTAGGAATATGATCCCTGGCACAGTAACAGCCCCACCTGTTGCTGTAATAGTTCCGGTCGCTGGAGTTGTAGCACTTCCAGCGAATGTATAGGTAAAGTGCGTTGCGTCTGCAACTGTTTTTACTGTGTACGTCCCGTTGTACTCAGTCTGCGTAGCACCTGCGATTACCACCGTATCATTGACGCTTAAACCGTGGTCTGCGCTTGTCGTAGCCGTGGCAGTCGTGGTAACGCTAGTCAATGAGCTAATCGAATATGTGTGATAGCCCGGATAATCAATATCAGTGATCTGCGTAGCTGTTGCCGTAGCGTTAGAGTAAAACCACGCATCATAGGCATTCTTAAACATGAAGCCTTGATTGCTCTGGCTTGCACTAGCAGGGCAGAAGGAGTATGGGAGATTGGCTACGGTGACTGTCATAATGTATAAAGTCCTGAGTTATATCCGCTAGGAACTGAATAAGCGAAGGCTGATGCGCCGAAGTT
>CAZUGR010000030.1:0-7420 GCA_964620145.1 uncultured Candidatus Saccharibacteria bacterium | reverse complement strand
TGTAGTTGCCCATGCGAGCGAACTTACATACAAATTGTTTGACATAGTAAGGAGAGATTTCCTTATAAAACTCGACCGTATTTTCTGCACTAACGTTTACACGGTTCGAGCCTGAAATACAATTAGTAGTATTACATGAAAAATGTTTTTATGCAAGGATTCTCACCTTGGTTTTATTTATGATATACTATTTATATGAATATTTTGACGATTGGATTCTTCTTGCTTATCATTATTGTATTTGGTGTTTCTGCAGCATTGATATGGCACTGGAAAACATATATGCCAGAGCGTGGTCGTGGAGTAGGAGTTTTCACTATTTATATGGTCGGATTAGCTGTATTAATTATGGCATTATTTACAAGCATTACTTCTCTCTAAGATATGAAATTTCAACTCAACTCAAGTGAAAAACTCATTGCAGTATTTCGGAAGCATGAATTTTTCATGTGGATGGCAGCAATTCGATATGTGTTTCTTGCTATAATTCCTGTATTTGTATTGTCTTTTGTTAATAATTTTTCTAATATTAGCGGACTGGGTACGGTAATTTATTTTACATATTTGATATTATTATGGGTTAGTTTTTTTGTTGAATGGACTGATTTCATGTTGGATACGTGGATTCTCACTGATGAACGACTCATTGATGTTGAGCAGCTGTCATTATTTTCTCGGAGAGTTTCGACGCTTTCATTGGATCGTATTCAAGATATCACTACAACAGAATCAGGACTCTTGGAAACATTTTTTGGGATAGGTATTGTACTAGTTCAGACAGCAGGAGAAACTCAAGAATTCAAAATTTATGGAGTCAAGAACCCAAGCAGGGTAAAAGATATTATCCAGCAAGCTTATCGACAAGGAAGACAGGATATTCTCCATGAAATTGCAAATTTACGAAGTGAATAAAAACAAGCAACGTGTGTTGCTTGTTTTTATTCAAATAATTTGAAATATTTGATTGCAGTAATTAATCCCCAGATGAGATAAAATACAACAATATGCCATGATCTGCGGAATATTCCAGGAATTACTAATGCAGTTGCTCCAGAGAGATTTAATATCATAAATATATTACTTGCCCAATGGATTACGCCAAACATAGCAAGTCCAAAAGCTCCTAATATTGCAATGGTTCCATACCATTCTATAAAATTCCAAAGTGTTTCAGTCATAGGGTATATTTTATTATACTCTTTTTTATAAAAAACAAAATACGTAATAATAAAAAATCCCGTTAAAGGGATTCTAAGAGTTTTTCAAAATTTAAAATTTTCTTTTGAAGAAAGCCTTCTTTGTAAAATTCTTTTACAAAAGTATTTTCTCCAATTTTTTTAATTTCGACAGGGTCTTCACTTAGTCTAAATCCTTGTCCAAATTCTGGAAAAATTTGGCAGAAGTTAAGGGATTGTAATTTTTGTACTTCTGTTTCTGTTAATTTTTGGTTAGTTGTCATTATATTTAATTTTATTTTGGAAAAATAGCATTTAATTATTTTATTGTCAAGTTCTCTGTTGCTTTTATTATTATTTCGAGTATAATTAATGTATATAACAATGATCCGATTAATCAACGGGGAGTTTTGGAAAGAAAGGTGTAGAAATTGTTTTGCAATTTCCGCACTGAGTAGAATCCAGCAGGTAAGCCTGTTATAGCTGTAAATAAGGGCGGGAAAATTGCTTTGCAATTTTCCCGCCAAACCAAGGTGGTACCACGAAATAAAAAACCTTCCCACAATAGTGAAAAGGTTTTGAAACCTCGTCCTTGCACCATGACTTTTGTCGTGAGTGAGGATGAGGTTTTTAGTTATTTCTTTCTACATGTTTTATCCATTCGTTTCGTCTTTCTTCAAATTTACTACGACCAGAAATAATTTCTTCATCGTATATAATATCTTTCCAAGGTGTAAATAATCCTCTAAAGATATTTTTCCAAAAGAAGCCTTTCTTTGATGTAAGTCCTACTATTGCAAATACATATGGTATATACATGCATAGAAATAGAGAAATAAACCAAAGACAACAAAATAATGCAAAATGATTTTCTCGAAATACTTCCATGATATTAAAATTTTATTAAAAAAATATTATCATTTAATTTTAAATATGTCAAGTATGAATTCAAATCCTAAAAAATTTACAACCACTGATGTTGAAAAATCTCAAATCGCACAAAACGAGGAAAAAATTCTCGATTTTTGGCGTGATAACAATATCTTTCAAAAAACTTTGGAAAAAGAATCTCCAAACGGTGATTTTGTGTTTTTTGAAGGTCCACCAACGGCCAATGGTCGCCCAGGAATTCATCACGTGTTAGCTCGATCATTCAAAGATATTATTCCTCGATATAAAACGATGCAAGGTTTCCGAGTACAGCGCAAAGCTGGTTGGGATACGCATGGATTGCCAGTGGAATTACAAGTAGAAAAACAACTTGGTTTGCAATCAAAAAAAGAAATCGAACAATTTGGTCTTGCAGCATTTAATGAACGATGTCGTGAATCGGTTTGGGAATACAAAGACGAATGGGAAAAATTGACCGAACGAATGGGGTATTGGATTGATATGGATCATCCTTATGTGACGTATGATAATAGTTATATCGAAGCTGTCTGGGGAATTGTGAAAAAAATCGATGAACGAGGATTTTTGTATCGAGATTTCCGTGTTGGTCCATGGTGTACGCGATGTGGAACAGGATTATCGTCACACGAATTAAATCAACCAGGTGCATACAAAGATGTAAAAGATTTGTCAGCATATGTGAAATTTAAAATTAGTAATCGAGAAAATGCATATTTAGCTGCATGGACGACGACTCCATGGACACTTCCTGGGAATATTGCTCTTGCAGTTGGTGCAGATATTGATTATGTAGAAATTGCAACAAACGAAGAAATATTAATTCTTGCAAAAGAGCTCGTTAGTAAAATCGAAGGAGATTATATTATCCAAAAAGAATACAAAGGCTCAGGTCTTGCAGGTCTTGCATATGAACCACTGTATCCGTTCATGAGTAACTTGATCAATAATGAACAACAGGAAAAATTGGTAAACGCATTCAAGGTATATACGGCAGATTTTGTAACAACAACAGACGGAACAGGGATTGTGCATATTGCGCCAATGTATGGAGCAGATGACTTTGAGTTGGCGACAAAAAATAATTTACCAAAATTCCATGTAGTAAACGAAGAAGGAAAATATATTGCAGGTTGTGATACAGAAAACATTAAACTTTCAGGGCGATATGTAAAAGAAAAAGATGAGAATGGAAAACCGACGCTCGCGGTAGATATTGTGAATGATTTAACGGCTCGAGGATTGCTTTTGAAAAAAGAAAATTACGCACACAGTTATCCGCATTGTTGGCGATGTGATACGCCGTTATTGTATTACGCACGGACTTCTTGGTATTTCAAAGTGTCTGCAATTCGCGAACAACTACTCCAAGCAAACAAAACAATCAATTGGGAGCCAGACCATATTCGTGATGGACGATTTGGAGAATGGTTGGATGGGATTAAGGATTGGGCGATTTCTCGTGATCGATATTGGGGAACACCATTGCCTGTGTGGAGTACAGAATCAGGAAGGCGAGTCGTAATTGGCGGACTTGATGATATTCGGAAATATACTAAAAAATCGACAAATAAATATTTCTTTATGCGTCATGGGCAAGCAGAAAATAATGTGAGTGAATTGCATAATCAAGATATTCATCGTACAGCTCAATTAACCGAAGAAGGTAAACAACAAGTTGCAGAAAGCATTGCAAATTTCAATGAAAACATTGATGTAATGATTGTGTCTCCGTTTACTCGTACACAAGAAACGGCAAAAATTGTTTGTGAACATTTAGGGAAAAATTTTGACGATGCGATTCTTGATGAGCGAGTTGGAGAATGGGGGGTTGCTCGACATTTCCATGGAAAACCAAAACCAGAAATGGCTCACTTTTATGATGAAGAATTTCACCAAGAACCAAAAAAACATTTTGGTGATGACGAGAGTTTTGCAGAAATGGTAGTGCGTGTTGAAAAATTCTTGGAAGAAATGGAAGAAAAGTATTCTGGAAAAAATATTTTTGTAGTAGCGCATTCAGGAGTGAACCGAGTGCTTGACTTCTTGAGTAAGGGAATTACTTTTGCAGAACTTGGGAAACCGGAAAATCATTTAACGGTTCCAAAAAATGCAGAAATTATTTCGTATATTCATGAATACCTACCAAGAAATACAGAATGCGAACTTGATTTTCATAAACCGTATATTGATGAGATTGATTTACTTGATCCTGAAACGGGTGAAAAATTGTTACGAACCCCAGAAGTAATGGATGTATGGTTTGATTCTGGTGCTATGCCAATTGCACAGTATCACAAGATTGGTCAAGAGATTAATTTTGATCCACAATCTGCAGATTATATTTCTGAAGGAGTTGATCAAACACGAGGTTGGTTTTACACCATGCATGCGATTGCAAATTTGATTCATGATAATCCAACACAGGCGTACAAAAATGTAATTTGTCTCGGACTTGTACTTGATGCGAATGGGCAAAAAATGTCTAAATCAAAAGGGAATGTGGTGAGTCCGTGGGATATGTTTGAAAAATATGGAGCTGATGTGATTCGGTTCTGGTTTTATTCGGTGAATCAACCAGGAGAATTTAAAAACTTTGATGAATCGTCAATTGATGAAGTTCGGAAAAAAGTGTTCAATCCATTGATGAATATTGTTTCGTTTTATGAGATGTATAAGGGTGATCTTGATTTTTCAGGTGATGATTGTAATCCATATAATGCAACAGGTAAAAATATTCTTGATACTTGGATTTTGGCTCGATTTGATGAACTCGAAATACTGGTAACACAAAAACTTGATACTTATAATATTTTGGAAGCCACACGAGCAATAAAGAATTTCATTAATGATTTCTCTACTTGGTATATTCGACGGTCACGTGATCGATTCAAGAGTGAAAATATACATGATCGAAAATTGGCACTTCGAACAACACAAATCATGTTAAACAATCTTGCTCGAGTAATGGCTCCATTTACTCCTTTTGTTGCAGAAGAAATTTGGCAAAAGGTAAGTTGGTTGATCGACAGTGCTCCATCAGTTCATCTTGATCAATGGTTGAATCGTGCAAAAGTAGGAATTGACTGGGGAACGGTAATTACTGATATGGACAAGGTTCGTGACCTGGTAACCCTTGGGTTGGAAGCACGGCAAAAAGCAAATATTAAGGTTCGCCAACCACTTACAAGTATTACTATTGCAGAAAATCTGGAAGAATCTTTCCAAGAAATTTTACGAGATGAGCTCAATGTAAAAAAAGTTTTGATTGATGAAAATCTTGAACAGGGAATAGTGATCCTTGATACAGAAATTACTGACGAACTTCGTCATGAAGGTGAAATGCGTGACTTGATTCGCAAGGTGCAAGACATGCGGAAAACGGCAAACTTAATTCCAAGTGATCGAGTTGCTGTACATCTTTCTGATTCTGAACCAGTTTGGATTCATAGTGAAGATCTGATACAAGAATTTATGAATACAGTTGGCGCAAAGGAAATCGTTTGGGGAAGTGAAGTAGAAAAAGTGGAGAAATAGTGAAAATAAAAACACCTTGACAAAAGGTGTTTTTATTTGTAAGTTTAAGAAAAAATAACTATGAAGAAAAAAATTATTGTTTTGTGTGGAATCCCAGGATCTGGTAAAAGTACGCTTGCTAGAAAGATTTTCCTCAAAAACCCTGAAAGGAGTATTATTGTCTCGAGTGATAAAATCCGAGAAATGATAACTGCAACAACTGATGAAAATGTTGCAACAACTTTTACAGAAGTGTATTCAGATGTTATTCATACTCGTATTTTGGCGATTAAAGATCACCTTATCTCTTTTTTTATCGAAGACAAATCAATTGATATAATTATTGCTGACTCTACTCATTTTACACCGGAATCAAGAAAATTTTTGATTCACTTAAAGAAAGAGTTTGAAGTAATTTTTGTTCTACTTGTAGTAGAAAAAGATGAGGCTTTTCAAAGGGTGCAACAAAGGCCGAGAAAGGTAGGAATGGGTGCAATTATTAGAATTTCTGAAGGTTTGCAAGGTTATTATGATGATGATTATGATTTCATTTTGAAAAATGAAACAGATGTCAATTATTTTTTGAAAAAAATATAATTCTGAAATGCTTGATTAGATCGAGCATTTTTTATTGGTAGCTCTAGTCAAGAAAAATTAGAAAGAGTATAATATGAGTATTATCCGCTAATTAAATTTTTTTATGGCAAAGGGAAATGAATCTCGTAAAAAAGAAGCAAAAAAACCAAAAAAGGTAGCAAAGAAATAAAAAGTCCGAAAGGGCTTTTTGTTTCCCAAAAATCTCTTTATCGGTATACTGAAAATAATGTCGCACCAAAAACAGAGTGTTCATGCAATGATTGTTAATATGTTTCCTGATGGTGATTATTCGCTTGTTTTAGAGTGTCTCACTGATGAATTGGGAAGAATATATGTGCATGTGCAAGGAGTCAAGAAAATGGAAAACAAGCACCGCAATATGATTTACCAATTCTCATTGGTTCATTTGGAATGTGTGCAAGGAAAAAGATATTATCGATGTACAGGAATTTTGGAATGGCAAAACCATTATCAAGTATTAATACAGTTAGAAGCAGAGAAAAAGAAACAGTTAAAAATTGTCTTTGGAATGATTCAACGATTAGTACCGGTAAATATTCCTGTCCCTGAAGTTTTTGCAGCTTTGATAGTATTTTATCAATATTTCCTCGAAACAGAACTTGATAAAGAACAATTGCAAAATATGAGTTTGATAGCGCAATTGCGTATTCTGGGAATACTTGGATATTGGAATTCTGATTGGACAGATGAGGTGTTTTCTATGGAAAGTAAAACTTTTGCTTATGTGCAAGAAAACAGGCAATCGGTGGTTCGTTTGGTAGAAAAAATCCTCCGAGAAACGCAGATGAATGAGTTTGTCGCAAAAAGTGAATAAATATAAAAAATACTTGACAAACCAAGGTTTTTTATTAGTATGGAACTTGTCTCCTCATTCTCTTGAGGCAGATAATATTATTATTATCAGCCCGAAGAAATGATTCAAAAAATCCTTGTGTCGCAAGGAATTGAATCATCTTCACGCCCTTGGATCATTTTCAAGGAGTTGCATGAGATTATTACTTAAATCTCTTAAATTTCAGTAATTTTGTGGCATGCAAGGCTACCTTCGTCTAATTCTTTAGAATTAGGTGGAGTTATTTAATTCACACAAATCACATTCATATGTCACGATCTGTATACAAAGGTCCGTATGTCGATGTAAAGCTGTTGAAAAAAATCGAAGGTAAAAAACCTCTGGAAACAGGGGTTATTAAAACATGGGC